>CAJUPP010000028.1 GCA_910588325.1 uncultured Hungatella sp. | reverse complement strand
CTTACTATGAAAGTCCGCCGCCGAATAGGCGGCATGAAATCAGGTATGCCAAGTGCACCCGCAAGACTTTCATTGGTGGTGGTGCAACCCACCTGCCGGGCGCATGGAGGCTTACTGTAGATAGTTCTTAAAAATTCTAGAAAGAAAAATTTCAGAAAGCTTAAAAATAAAGAAGAAATAATAGAAAAACGTAAGAATAGTTTCGATTATTTTAATGGTAATTTTGGTACAGGTTGGATATAATGTGTATACTACAATGAATAGAAGCGGTATGAGGCTGCAGTTAAAAAACGTGGTGCCTGATGGCAGGCGTGGGGATTTACGGATGCATCGTCTCAGGGCGGCAGGATATTGAAATGATAGTAAGAAGGGAGATTATTATGAAAAAAAGGATGATTATTTTGACGGCGGTTATTTCAGCGTCTCTTGTATTTATGACGGGATGTTCTAAAGAAGGAAATGGGGCGGTGCTCTCCGGAGTGGAAAGTTCATCGGAAGCGGAGAACACTGAGCAGAGTAAGCAGGAGACAGAGATGACAGAAGAAGAAACGATGAAAGAGGAAACTGTGGAGACTGCAGATGAATCGGAGAAGGAGCCTGACGCAGTGGAGGCAGGCCATGAGATGCAAAAGATCTGGGGAACGATTACAGAAGTGTCAGACAATACGATTACTGTTGACAATCAGTCGGGAGTGTCTTCGGAGGGGGAGATTATTTTTC
Source organism: uncultured Hungatella sp. (assembly GCA_910588325.1). Classification (GTDB taxonomy): domain Bacteria; phylum Bacillota; class Clostridia; order Lachnospirales; family Lachnospiraceae; genus UBA3402. Next base: position 39,434 of record CAJUPP010000028.1, on the reverse strand, counting down.
ATATTGACCCGGAGAGGACGTATGTGATTGATGGTGTTACAGGATTTCCTGTGACAGGGGAGGAGATTAAACAGGGAAAATTTGAGGCATATCTGGAGGCTGCGGCTCCGATGACCATGTCCCTTCCGCCACAGACGACGCCTTATATGGTGATTGTGAATATACCGGAGGACTCCGAAGGGGCTCAGTTTGTAATTGCGGCTGGGGGAATAGAGGAGACGGAAGATGGAAAGGTATTGGAAACTGTAGACGGCAAGCTGTATAAGCTGGCAGAGCAGGTGGAGATTCTTCCGTATTTGACCAGAAATATTGTAATGCTGGAAGACATTGGGGAAGGCTCTAAATGCCTTGTATGGCTGAACTCGGAAGAAACTGTGGAGAAAATTGTTTTGTTTGGGGAGTAATGACCGGTTTGTTCAGGGAATCAGGATGAGAAATCCGTCTGGATAACGGCTGTGTATTTGGTGAAAATACAGGCTGCTGTCTAGGCGGATTTTTTGGTGTATTATTCTACCAGGTAGGCTTCTGCATTTCTGACACCGTAATTTTTGGCGGCTTTGTGGGAGTCGAAGAAGATGTCGATATGTTTCCCTTTCACACCGCTTCCACAGTCTTCAGCAGTGTATACGATTCCATTAATTAAGACTTTACTGCCATATGGAATGACTCTGGGGTCTACGGCTATGGTATGGTTGGATGTGGGAATGGCGCCTGTGCTTGTCCGGCGTCCCCATCCGGAGCAGCAGATGCGGCAGGGGCAGTAGGCAGTGGTTTTGTAGGTTCCAAGAGGCGTGATTTTGCTTCCTGCCAAGCCGGTGGCCACAGGGTGGGTGGAGGCCAGGTTATACGTTCCCTCCTTATAATAAATGAACCCATGGAGAGGGGTACCTCCGCTGGAAGCTTCGATGATATAATCGGTATTTTCCAAAGAAGACCAGTCAATGGCCAGATAAAAGGCGTGAAAACCATTTCCGATGGAATGGATTAGAAGGTCTTCACGGTATTGATTTGCCAGGACGGTTTTTTCCAGGACCACAGAATTGTCGGAGGCTTTTTTAATGATGATCTGCACTTCCACAGGGGAATCAGGATCAGAGCTGTTCCAGGCCCAGCCGTATATCTGATTTTGGGCGCCTCCGTCCAGATATCCGCTTACGGAGGAAGCGACTGCCAGGCTTGTCCCAAAAAGTATCATTAGTGAAACTGCTATTGTAACAGCAGTGATTTTTTTCATATTCATGGTACATCTTCCTTTCTAAATCTAATCTGATAAATTTAATACATTATAAATATACGTAATGAAAATGTAATATATACATAAATATTAAATTTTTACCAGTAAATTAGCCCCAAAAAATTTTAAAAAGATGTTGACAAAAAGCAGGTGAAGGACTATATTAGGATATAGAAATTAGCACTCGATACAAAAGAGTGCTAACAAGACAAAAAGCAGACAGAGAGAAAGGATGGGCGGAATGGAACTGGATGAGCGGAAGATAAATATTTTAAAAGCCATCATTAAGAACTATATGGATACCGGAGAGCCGGTGGGTTCCAGAACCATTTCCAAGTATATTGATTCCAAATGGAGTTCCGCTACAATTCGCAATGAGATGTCTGACTTGGAGGAGATGGGGTATATTGTTCAGCCCCATACCTCGGCAGGAAGGATTCCTTCCGATAAGGGTTATCGGTTTTATGTAGACCAGATTATGCAGGAGAAGGAACAAGAAGTTACGGAGATACAGGAATTGATGATTCAGAGGGTAGACAGGGTGGAACTGGTTTTGAAGAAACTGGCAAAGCTGCTGGCCAACGATACCAACTATGCGGCCCTTATCAGTGGTCCTCAGTATCACCGGAATAAATTAAAATTTATCCAATTATCGAAAGTGGATGTGGGAAAGCTTCTGATTGTGACAGTGGTGGAAGGGAATCTGATTAAAAATTCCATTGTGCAGATTCAGGAGGAGATTCAGGATGACGAACTTTTGAATTTGAACATCCTGCTTAACAGCACTTTAAACGGCCTGACCATAGAGGAGATTAATTTAAATGTAATCAGCAAGATGAAGCAGCAGGCCGGAAGTCACAGCCAGGTTGTGGATCTGGTGCTGAATGAGGTGGCGGATGCCATCAAGGCAGACGAGGATGATTTGCAGATCTATACCAGCGGAGCTACAAATATCTTCAAATATCCGGAGTTAAGTGATAATCAGAAGGCCAGCGAACTGTTAAGTACTCTGGAACATACGGAGACCCTTCAGGAATTGGTCAACAATGTGAATGAGACGGAAAACAAGAATGGAATCCAGGTTTACATCGGAGAAGAGTCACCGGTTAAGGCTATGAGAGACTGCAGTGTGGTGACGGCCAACTATGAATTAGGCGAGGGGATCCGAGGAACCATCGGAATTATAGGTCCTAAGCGAATGGATTACAAGAAGGTGCTGAATACACTGCGAACATTGATGACGCAGCTGGATGCCACTTTTAAAAATGAAGAAAGGTAGAGAGAGCAGTGGGTGAAGAAAGCAGAAAAGAGCGTGTGATGGAAGAGACAGAGAAGATTGTCAATGAGACCTCACAGGAAAATCAGAATATAGATGCCAACGGAAAGCCGGCTCTGAATGAAAGCGATGGGGAGCACCGCTGTGAAGATTCAGAGAGCGAAGCAAAGGCAGGGGGTAGTGATGAAACTACTCATAAGGATTCTGGGAACGGTGAGGACTTCCAGGATGAGGAAAAAGTCAAAGAAGGTGCTGATGCGGACTACGAAAAGGAGGAAGGAATCGGAGAAAACGGCAAAAAGGGAGACGCATCCGGAACAGAGAAGAGAGGCTTTTTTGGAAAGAAGAAGGAAAAGAAGGATCCCAGAGATACCCAGATTGAGGAGCTGACTGACAGAGTCCGCAGAACCATGGCGGAGTTTGATAATTTCAGAAAGCGGACGGAGAAAGAAAAGTCCGCCATGTTCGAAATCGGCGCAAAGGATATTATTGAGAGAATTCTGCCGGTGATTGATAATTTTGAACGAGGCTTAGCCTCCGTGCCGGAGGAAGCAAAGGGCAGTGCCTTTGCAGAGGGTATGGAGATGATATATAAGCAACTTTTGAAGAATCTGGAGGAAGCAGGGGTGAAACCTATCGAGGCGGTGGGCCAGCCCTTTGACCCCGATTTCCACAATGCAGTGATGCACATTGAGGATGAGAATCTTGGGGAGAATGTGGTAGCCCAGGAACTTCAAAAGGGATATATGTACCGTGACAGTGTTGTGAGACACAGCATGGTGCAGGTGGCAAACTAAAGATTTTAGCAATGATTCATCAGGGCGGTGCAGTTGCTGCACTGACATAAGAAATGTGAATTTTATTTCTATCTAAATATAGGAGGAAAAAACTATGGGTAAGATTATTGGTATTGACTTAGGTACAACCAACAGCTGTGTAGCTGTTATGGAAGGTGGAAAACCAACCGTTATCGCCAATGCAGAGGGCGTTCGCACAACCCCGTCTGTTGTGGCATTTACAAAGACAGGAGAGAGACTGGTAGGCGAGCCTGCAAAACGTCAGGCAGTAACCAATGCCGACAAGACCATTTCTTCGATCAAGAGACATATGGGTACGGACTACAAGGTAGACATTGACGGAAAGAAATATACACCACAGGAGATTTCCGCAATGATTCTTCAGAAGCTGAAAGCAGATGCGGAAAGCTATCTGGGTGAGACCGTAACAGAAGCGGTTATCACAGTTCCGGCGTATTTCAATGATGCACAGCGCCAGGCAACCAAGGATGCAGGCAAGATTGCAGGTCTGGATGTAAAGCGTATCATCAACGAGCCGACGGCAGCAGCTCTGGCTTATGGTCTGGACAACGAAAAAGAACAGAAAATCATGGTGTACGACTTAGGCGGCGGTACCTTTGATGTTTCGATTATTGAGATTGGCGACGGTGTAATTGAGGTTCTGTCCACCAACGGCGATACCCGTCTGGGCGGTGATGATTTTGATAACCGGATCACCCAGTGGATGATCGATGAGTTTAAGAAGGCAGAGGGTGTGGATCTGTCCGGCGACAAGATGGCTCTTCAGAGACTGAAAGAGGCGGCAGAGAAGGCAAAGAAGGAGCTTTCCACTGCTACTACCACCAATATCAATCTGCCGTTTATCACAGCGACTACCGAGGGTCCGAAGCATCTGGATATGAACCTGACCCGCGCAAAGTTTGACGAACTGACTCATGACTTGATTGAGAAGACAGCGATTCCGGTACAGAATGCTTTGAAGGATGCAGGAATCACGGCTTCTGAGCTGGGCAAAGTTCTTTTGGTAGGCGGTTCTACCCGTATGATCGCTGCTCAGGATAAAGTAAAACAGCTGACTGGACATGAGCCGTCCAAGACTCTGAACCCAGATGAGTGTGTGGCCATCGGTGCTGCGATCCAGGGCGGCAAACTGGCAGGCGATGCCGGTGCAGGGGATATCCTTCTTCTGGATGTCACTCCTCTTTCCCTGTCCATCGAGACCATGGGCGGCGTAGCCACCAGACTGATTGAGAGAAATACGACGATTCCTACAAAGAAGAGTCAGATTTTCTCAACAGCAGCAGACAATCAGACCGCTGTAGACATCCATGTGGTACAGGGCGAGAGACAGTTTGCAAGAGACAATAAGACTCTGGGACAGTTCCGTTTGGATGGAATCCCGCCAGCAAGAAGAGGCGTTCCGCAGATTGAAGTTACCTTTGATATTGATGCCAACGGTATTGTGAATGTATCTGCCAAGGATCTGGGTACCGGAAAAGAGCAGCATATCACCATTACTTCCGGCTCCAACATGTCTGATTCCGATATCGAGAAGGCAGTAAAAGAAGCTGCTGAGTATGAGGCTCAGGACAAGAAGCGCAAGGAAGCCATCGATGCAAGAAATGAGGCAGACTCCATGGTATTCCAGACAGAGAAGGCTCTGGAGGAAGTTGGAGATAAGATTGATGTCAATGACAAGGCGGCCGTGGAAGCAGACTTAAATGCACTGAAAGAAGCTATTAACCGTGCCCCGGTAGAGGAGATGACCGATGCACAGGTACAGGATATCAAGGCAGGCAGAGAGAAGCTGATGGCAAGCGCCCAGGCGTTGTTTGCAAAGGTATATGAGGCAGCCCAGGGTGCAGCAGGAGCCGCTGGTGCAGGTCCAGATATGAGCGGCGCAGCAGGTGGTGCAGGACAGCCAGATGATGATGTGATTGACGGAGACTTTAAGGAAGTGTAAATAGACACAGCTCATATTGGGGGACTGTTGTAAGATGAAAGGCCTCTCTGCCAAGGCAGAGAGGCAGACACGGCAGGGCCGTGGAGACTGGTACGGCATTGTTGAAACGGCGATGGAGTACTGGGGGATTTCGTCTTGCAGCAGCCCCTTGTGGTGCATAGAGTGGTGACTGGAAAGGCCCGGGCGGGATGACGGTGAAACCGAAAGGCTGGGAAAGGCCTGGGCGGGATGGAAGTGGAACCGGAAGTCTGGTGAAGGGCTGCAGGGAACAGTTACTATATAATGGGAAAGGTAGACCGATATGGCAGAAAGTAAGAGAGATTACTATGAAGTCCTTGGGGTTTCTAAAACAGCAGATGATGCTGCCCTGAAGAAAGCGTACAGGACTTTAGCAAAAAAATATCATCCGGATGCCAATCCGGGAGATACAGAAGCAGAAAAGAAGTTTAAGGAGGCCTCCGAGGCCTACGCAGTCTTAAGTGATCCGGAGAAGAGGAGACAGTATGACCAGTTTGGCCATGCTGCTTTTGACGGCGGTGCAGGCGGAGGCGGTTTTGGCGGATTCGGTGGTTTCGGCGGTTTTGACGGTGCAGATATGGGAGACATCTTCGGAGATATTTTTGGAGATTTCTTTGGCGGGAGAAGTTCTAGAGGCAGTTCCCGCTACAACGGCCCCATGCGCGGCGCCAATGTGCAGACCAGCGTTCGCTTAAGCTTTGAGGATGCAATCTTTGGCTGTGAGAAAGAGATAGAGATTAATTATAAGGAAGAGTGTGCTTCCTGTCATGGAAGCGGAGCAAAGGCAGGCACTTCCAAGGAGACCTGTTCCAAATGTAATGGTAAGGGAAAGATTATGTACACTCAGCAGACCATGTTTGGAACAGTGCAGAATGTCCAGAGCTGTCCGGACTGCGGTGGAACAGGCCAGGTGATCAAGGAGAAATGTCCAGATTGCCGGGGAACCGGATATATTACCAGAAGAAAGAAGCTGAAAGTTACCATACCTGCGGGTATCGACGACGGACAGAGCATCCGTATGGCAGGTTCTGGTGAGCCGGGAAGCAATGGCGGAGAAAGAGGAGATTTGCTGGTGGAAGCCGTGGTGTCCAAGCATCCGGTGTTTATCAGGAAGGAAATGAATATCTACTCTACGGTGCCGATTTCCTTCGCAAGAGCTGCTCTGGGCGGACCGATTATTATCAAGACTGTAGACGGTCAGGTGGAGTATGAGGTGAAGGCCGGAACCCAGACGGATACAAGGGTAAGACTGAAGGGGAAAGGCGTTCCGTCGCTGCGGAATAAGAATGTCCGTGGGGATCACTATGTGACTTTGGTAGTACAGGTTCCGGAGCGGATGAATGAGGAGCAGAGACAGGCTTTGAGGAAGTTCGATGAACTGATGACCGGGAAGATCACGAAGGATGAGCCGGAAGAGGGCGGAAGGAAGAAGAAAGGGTTGTTTAAGTAGGAGATTCGCCTGGAAGGCGGGAGAAAACAAAGCAGATAAGAGGAAGGAATTGCCAGGTGAGGAGGCGGTTCCTTCTTTTATTTTGTAGACTTTCGTATTATAAGGCCGCTTTCTTTAAAAATAAGATATGGGCTTTGAGATTTACTGGGACGGGGCCTGCAGTGAGAAAAAAATTTTGGAAGCGCTCCCAAAGGGGTGAGAGGGTTTGGGATTGGCACTACGCTTTAATGCTTTTTACCAGATGTGCGTCACGAATCGCCCGAAAAGCAGGATGGGCAGGTGATAGGAATGATTTTTCAAACATGTTTTGGGACAGAGGGTGAATGCAGAAGCCGGTAGCAATGGAATATTTTCGGTAGAACCGGCCTCTCATAAATTTCTGACGGAAAAATTCGGAAGTGGGGAGAACTTTGGACTTTATGCTTTATATATGGTATAAATATGTCCCCTACCCATAGATGATATGGTTTACTTTGCTACGGCTTATGCCAAGTTTTGGAGTCTTTCTGAATGATCGGATACTACTATTTTGAGAAGGCTGATATCAGTAAAGGCGGTATCCATTTTATCTGCGTAGCTGTTATAGCGGTTGTATGTACTGGTATAACATGACTCAATGGTACATAACCGTGGCAGAATATCATTCTCCTGGCACAGACCTAACCGTAGGACATTGTCCTCAAGGCTTTGCATCCTGGTATTAACATTAAGCATTTCAGCTTCAAGGTTTTGCATCCTGGTATTAACATTAAGCATTTCAGCTTCAAGGTTTTGCATCCTGGTATCAACATTAAGCATTTCAGCTTCAAGGCTTTGCATCCTGGTATCAACATTTAGCAGTTCTGATTCAACACTTTGCACCCTGTCGTCAATATTCTGCATCTTATCTTTTATCGGTTGTAATTCTGCTTTTAGCTTTTGAACCAGCAGATCGGATATTGCTGATAATAATTCGTTATTTGTCATTTGCTTCCCTCCCTGTTCCTGGATAGGGGTATTATACCATATATAAAGGGTAAAGTCACGGCCTTTTTACGTCACGACAATTCATGAATAGGATAAATAAGATAAAAATGGATAATTGACAAGTCATAGAATACCGGATAAAATGATAGAAAGAAATTTGTGTAACCGAAAAATATTCTGACGGCTACTTAATATAATTTAATTCTTTTATGGTTATTCTAGATGGTAAACCATGATTTGTCAAGGCAGGACGATAAAAAGGAATGATAAAATGAAAAGTGAAATGAAAAGGTGAACAAAAGTGAGCGTCATTGGCATCTGTACAGCAGCAAGGACTGTAACAGAATGTGAAGGTAAGCCGGGATACGGTTGGGAGAGAAAGCTTGGAGGAGAAGAGATTGGACAGCAATATAAAAATAGGGTTTATCGGTTTTGGAAATATGGCTCAGGCTATGGTGAAGGGTCTGATTTTAAAGGCAGTGCTGCCGCCAAAGCAGATTTATGCCTGTGCAAAAAATTGGGAAAAGCTGTGTGGCAATGCAAAGAAGATGGGAATTCAGCCCTGCAGAAGCGTAAAAGAGCTGGTTGAACATGCAGACGTGATAGTGGCCGCCGTAAAGCCCTACCTAATTCAGGAGGTGCTGGAACCTGTTAAGAACGATTTGAAGGATAAGATTCTGGTATCAGTGGCTGCTGGGTGGCTGTTTGAGAGATATGAGGAGATTCTGGCGCCTGGAACACATCATATCAGTACGCTGCCCAATACGCCTGTATCGGTAGGAGAGGGCATTATTATATGTGAAGAAAAACATTCTTTGACGGAAGAAGGGTATGCTTTATTCGAAAGGCTGTTTAGACCTGTTGGAATGATACAGCCAGTGGATACAAAGCATTTTGGGATTGCCGGAACCATCGGTGGGTGCGGACCGGCATTTGCCGCCATGTTTATTGAGGCGCTGGCGGATGCGGCGGTTCTTCACGGGCTGCCGAGAGAACTGTCCTATGGGCTGGCGAGTCAGATGGTAGCCGGAACGGGAAAATTGCAGAGAGCCACAAAGGAGCATCCAGGTGCAATGAAAGACGCAGTCTGCTCACCGGGGGGTACGACCATAGTGGGAGTTGCAGCATTGGAAAGGAACGGACTGCGCAGTGCGGTGATTGATGCGGTAGACAGAATTATGAAGAAATAGCTGATATCTGCTTTCGGGTCCGAAGGTAGATCAGGCAGATTTCAAAGAGGTATGAAATAATATAAGCGAAAATGAAAAATGCGTCGGTCCGGTTTTCCGGTGTCCGACGCATTCTTCCGTCCTGCCATTGTTCTTTTGTACATTGAGAAGGTTTGTCTTTGACAGTACAGTAAAACTTCTTTTGTATTTATGATAACAGATTTCTCTTTTGTATGCCTGTGATTGAGGTTGTAACTTCGTAATGCATTTCAGAATTTTCGGTTTTTGTTGTTTGTTTTAATTTTGTTATGTGTTAGAAAGTTTAAGGGTTTCTTTGGAATCGTTGTCTTACACAGCCCGGAGGCTGTCGGCAGGACAGGTGTTTCTCATCCGTTCATTAGAATAATGTTTGGGAATGCATTTTTATTGCAAAAAAGATTAAAAACCATATTTTTACAGAATAATTGTAGAAAACCCAAATTTGTGCTATGATAGAAAATACCTTCCAGCGCCAGGTTATCAAAGGCAGGCAGGACGTATTCGATGTATTCCAGAATTCTTTTTATATCTGTTTTTGCGGCAGAACGGCTGGTTTTCAGGCAAAAAGAAATTTTGAAAGTGCATTTTATTATTTAGGAGGATCTTCCATGAAGTGGAAAAAATTCACATTGACTACAACTACCCAGGCTGTTGATTTGATCAGCAATCTGTTTGATGAAATCGGTATCGAGGGGATTGAGATAGAGGATAATATTCCTTTGACAGAAAGCGAAACCAAAGGGATGTTCATAGATATATTGCCGGAGCTTCCCCCGGATGACGGGGTAGCCAGAGTCAGCTTCTACCTGGAGGATTTGACTGAGGAAGAACGGATTTTAAAGGAAATTGAGGATGGTCTGGATGAATTAAGTGATTTTGTGGATGTGGGACAGCGGACGATCGCCGTGTCTGAGACGGAGGATAAGGACTGGATTAACAACTGGAAACAATATTTTAAACCTTTTACGGTGGATGACATTCTTATCAAGCCCACTTGGGAGGAGATTCCTGACGGCGACAGAGATAAATTGCTGATTCAGATTGACCCAGGCACTGCTTTCGGGACCGGGCAGCATGAAACGACGCAGCTTTGCATCCGTCAGCTCCGCAGGCATATGGCTGCGGGCGCCAGGGTGCTGGATGTGGGAACAGGCAGCGGTATTCTGGGAATCACGGCGCTGAAGCTGGGGGCAGGAAGTGTTTTTGGAACGGATCTGGATGAGAATGCGATTACGGCCGTAGGAGAGAATCTGGAGGCCAATGGGATCGGCAGTGGCAGCTTTCAGGTATTGCAGGGCAATATTATTGATGACAAAGAAATTCAGGACAGAATCGGGTATGCGTGCTATGATATTGCGGTGGCCAATATTCTGGCAGGTGTGATTATTATGCTTCAGAGGGAGATACCGGTACATCTGAAAAAGAACGGCATCTTCATTATGTCCGGAATTCTTAATATAAAGGAAAAAGCCGTAAAAGAGGCTTTGGAGCAGAATCCGGCAATGGAAATTTTGGAGACGGATTCTCAGGGAGAGTGGATTTCCATTACGGCCAGAAAGCGTTAGTGCTGTGTCTATACAGAGAAAATAAGGAGATATGCATGTATCATTTTTTTGTATCGCCTGGTCAGGTGGAAGGACAGAATATCACAATCATCGGCCCGGATGTCAACCATATAAAAAACGTACTGCGCATGAGATGCGGAGAGGAGCTGCTCATAAGTAACGGCCGAGGTACGGACTATTGCTGCCGGATTTCGGAGATAGGGACGGACACGGTTGTGGCAGAGGTTCTTTCCCAGGACAGAGAGGGGAGAGAACTTCCGGCTGAGCTGTATCTGTTTCAGGGTCTGCCAAAGCAGGAGAAGATGGAACTGATCATCCAGAAGGCAGTGGAACTGGGAGTCTGGCAGATTATTCCTGTGGCAGCACGGCGTTCGGTGGTAAAACTGGATGTCAAAAAGGAAGAGGCGAAGATAAAGCGATGGAACAGCATTGCGGAAAGCGGAGCCAAGCAGTCAAAGAGGAGTATTATTCCTCTGGTAACCCGTGTGATGGGGGTGGAAGAAGCCCTGAAACACGCAGAAGATTTGGATATAAAGATGATTCCCTATGAGAATGTCTGCGGGATGGCCTCTACAAAAGAACTTGTGGAGCAGATAAAGCCGGGAATGAAAGTGGGAGTGTTTATCGGACCAGAAGGCGGTTTTGAGGAAAAAGAAGTGGAACTGGCTGTGGCAGCCGGATTTTGCCCGGTCAGTCTGGGAAAAAGGATTCTGCGGACGGAGACAGCGGGGATAGCGGTGCTGTCCATTCTTATGTATCATCTGGAAACAGGCGTGTGAAGCTTATTGCTTCGGACAGGAAGAAAATCTGGAAAAGAAAGGAAATGTACTTTTGGATGTTAATGCCTGCTATGATGAGATGTTTTGGCTCCCAAGGCAGGTACAGGAACCCTTTTAGAAGTGCCAGGAATATGATGGAAGCATATTTTGATAATGCTGCAACCACTAAAGTGTTTGACAGCGTAAAAGATATTGTGATAAAAACTATGACAGAGGATTATGGAAATACATCTGCCAAACACAGAAAGGGCATGGAGGCGGAAAATTATATAAAAGAAGCCAGAACTGCCATTGCCAAAAATCTGAAGGTTCAGGAAAAGGAGATTATTTTTACCTCCGGCGGTTCTGAGTCCAATAATATGGCTCTGATTGGAGCGGCGCAGGCCTACCGCCGTTCGGGGAAACATATCATAAGCAGCAGCATTGAACATGCGTCTGTGTATAATCCGTTGGGATACCTGCAGGAGCAGGGATTTGAGATCACCTATCTTCCCGTAGACGGCAAGGGGCATATAAATCCCAAGGAACTGGAACAGGCCATCCGGCCGGACACGATTCTGGTGTCTGTCATGTATGTAAATAATGAAATCGGTGCGGTGGAACCGGTAGAAGAAATTTCCAGAATGATTAAAGGGAAAAATCCTAACACATTGTTTCATGTTGACGCCATCCAGGCGTACGGGAAATTTCAAATTCGCCCCAAACGGCAGGGGATTGATCTGATGAGCGTCAGCGGTCACAAGATACATGGTCCAAAGGGCGTGGGTTTTTTGTATATAAATGATAAGGTAAAGATAAAACCGCTGATTTATGGAGGCGGCCAGCAAAAAGGGATGCGTGCCGGTACGGAAAATGTGCCGGGAGTGGCAGGCCTGGGGGCAGCGGTAAAGGAGATATACGCCAATCACCAGGAGAAAATGGACAAACTGTATGGGCTGAAAGATTACATGATAGGCAGGCTTCAGGAATTAGAGGGAGTCTATATCAACAGCCAGCCGGGGCGGGAAAGCGCGCCGCAGATTGTCAGCGCCAGCTTCGAAGGAGTGAGAAGCGAGGTGCTTCTCCACAGTCTGGAGGAACGGGGGATATATGTGTCCTCCGGTTCTGCCTGCTCCTCCAATCATCCAGGAGTCAGTAAAACATTGAGAGGAATCGGCGTAAGACAGGATTTGCTGGATGCCACCCTGCGGTTCAGTTTTGGGATGTTTAATACCACACAAGAGGTTGACTACGCTGTGGAGGTGCTTAAAGAGGTGCTTCCGGTGCTGCGCAGATATAAGAGAGGATAGGAAAGGGTGCCAAATCCGGTGAAGCAAAGGCGATGGACGTGTCTGAACGGGGGGATGCGCTGCAGGCACAAAAGGACTACGAGAGTATATCAGACAGAACGGAGGAAATTATGCTGTATCAATCATTTTTAATCAAATACGCAGAGATCGGAACAAAGGGAAAGAACCGTTATCTGTTTGAGGATGCCCTGATGAAGCAGATCCGCCACGTTCTGAAGGAAGTGGACGGAACGTTTGCTGTATCGAAAGAGAGCGGAAGAATCTATGTGGATGCCAAGGGAGAATATGACTATGATGAGGCGATTGAGGCTTTGAAACGTGTCTTTGGAATCGCCTGGATATGCCCTATGTTCCAGACAGAGGAAAAGGATTTTGAACTGCTGAAAAAACAGGTGGTTTCCTATGTGGACCGGGTTTATCCGGACAAGCATCTGACATTTAAAGTAGATTCCAGAAGAGCGGACAAGAAATATCCGGTCCCGTCAGAGCAGATGAATCGAGATCTGGGCGAAGTGGTTTTGGAAGCATTTCCGGAGATGAAAGTAGACGTACATCATCCTCAGATCCTTTTGAAAGTAGAGATTCGAAACCTGGTAAATATCTATTCCGTAATGATTCCGGGGCCTGGCGGAATGCCCATAGGAACCAATGGAAGAGCCATGCTGCTTTTATCCGGCGGCATTGACAGTCCTGTGGCAGGGTATATGATTGCCAAGAGAGGCGTAAAAATCGATGCAGTCTATTTCCATGCACCGCCCTATACCAGCGAGAGGGCCAGGCAGAAGGTAGTAGATCTGGCGAAACTGGTGGCCAGATATTCCGGTCCCATAAAACTTCATGTGGTGAATTTTACGGATATTCAGTTGTATATTTATGAAAAATGTCCTCATGAGGAGCTGACGATTATCATGAGGCGTTATATGATGAAAATCGCGGAGTCGATTGCCAGAGAAACCGAATGCCTGGCGCTGATTACAGGAGAAAGTATCGGGCAGGTGGCTTCCCAGACCGTGCAGTCCCTTGCCGCCACCAATGAGGTGTGTACCATGCCCGTATTCCGGCCGGTGATCGGATTTGACAAACAGGAAATCGTGGATATTTCAGAGAAAATCGGAACTTATGAGACTTCTATACAGCCTTATGAGGACTGCTGTACCATATTTGTGGCGAAGCATCCGGTGACAAAGCCCAATATTAAAGGAATTCAAAGGTCAGAGGAGCATCTGGCAGAAAAAATCGATGAGATGGTTGCCATAGCTCTTAAGACCAGGGAAGTGCTTGACTGCCAGTAGTGCAATAAAACTTTAAAGACAAAGGGGCTGCTGCAAAAGAATGAATCGCCTGTTATCCTTCAGCTAAAGGCAAAACAACAGCATTCACACAATATTTTGCAGCAGCCCTATAGATGTACCAATATGTTCTCAGTGAATTAAGTACGGCGACAGTACGTTAAGTATCTCATTGACCGTGGATTCTGTCTCGGCATGGATATTCAAATCAATGGGTTTGGATAAATCCAGGCTGAAGATGCCCATAATAGACTTGGCGTCAATTACATATCTGCCGGATACCAAATCGAAATCAACATCGAATTTAGTCAGGTCGTTTACAAAAGATTTTACTTTATCGATTGAATTTAAAGAAATACGTACAGTTTTCATGATAAATGCCCTCCTTGATGATTGTCTGAATAAATGCCAGGGCTTGCCCTGCTCTATGTTAAATACTACAGATAAGGCAGAGAAAAGTCAATAGCAAGATTGCATGAAAAATAGGGAAAACTTCGTAACAGTTGCAACAGGAGCGAAAACCATACCTGTTTGTTCCCGGTAAAGCGGGGCATGTAATGCTGTAAAATGTGTGCAGAATGGAGAAAATTATGAGAAAAGCAGCTTTGCATAATCTGGGCTGTAAGGTGAATGCTTACGAGACAGAGGCCATGCAGCAGCAGTTAGAGGAAGCCGGATACGAGATAGTTTCCTTTCAGGAGCAGGCGGACGTATATGTGATTAACACTTGCTCGGTTACCAATATTGCAGACCGAAAGTCCAGGCAGATGCTTCATCGGGCAAGAAAGATGAATCCGGACGGGGTGGTAGTTGCCGTTGGATGCTATGTTCAGGCAGCAGAGGAAAGCCTCAAAAGGGACAAGGCTGTTGACCTGGTTGTCGGAAACAACAAAAAGAAAGATTTGGCAGTAATCCTGGAAGAGTATTTTGCCAGGCAGGAACAACATAAGGCGGCAGGTGCAGGTTCTTACGTTATGGATATTGGGAAGACCAGGGAGTATGAGAATTTAGGCATAGAGAAAGAGGCAGAACATACAAGAGCATTTATCAAAATCCAGGACGGATGCAATCAATTCTGCAGCTATTGTATCATTCCCTATACCAGAGGACGGGTAAGAAGCCGGAATCCGGAGGACGTTGTCAAAGAAGTCGGGAAGCTGGCCTGCAAAGGTTATCAGGAGATCGTTTTGACGGGAATTCACTTAAGTTCTTACGGATACGATTTTACTGGTGAGAAAAAAGAAAATCTGCTGAGTCTAATCGTCAAATTAGACAAAATACCGGAACTAAAAAGGATAAGGCTTGGTTCCCTGGAACCCAGAATCATCACCGAAGAATTTGTAAAAAATCTGTCAGCCCTTCGAACCATATGTCCCCACTTCCACCTGTCCCTTCAAAGCGGTTGTGACGAAACCCTCAAACGTATGAACCGTCACTACACCACTGAACAATACGAAGAGGGATGCCGTCTGTTAAGAAAATGGTTTGACCGTCCTGCCATCACCACCGATGTGATCGTGGGCTTCCCCCAAGAAACCGAAGAAGAATTCCAAAAGACCGCAGAATTCCTAAAACGAATTCATTTTTACGAAATGCACATATTCAAATATTCCAGGAGAGCAGGAACCAAAGCCGACAAGATGGAGGGCCAGCTAACAGAAGCCCAAAAATCTGCCAGAAGCGACATTCTTCTCCATTTAGAACAAAAGATGTCCAAAGAATACCGCCAAAGCTTTTTAGGAGAAGAAAAGGAAGTCCTGATGGAAGAAAAAGTCACCATAGAAGGAACCGACTATCTGACAGGCCACACCAGAGAGTACGTAAAAGCCGCCCTCCCATGGAAACCAGGCACAGAAAAACTGCAAGACCAAATCATAACAGGAAACCTGACCTCCATGATAAATCAAGAAGTCCTTCTCCTAACGCAGAAAATCCCAAAATCTATGTAATGTTTTTTACCATCTCACAAAGCGGTTTTCATGCCTTAAGCCTGGCGATAAAGTGGCTTCGGAGCGATTATGGAACGTATGAAGGCTGTCTTTTCACGTCGGCACTTAGCGCCTGACTTTTAGACGCTTAGTACCGTTACGTGAAAAACCAAGCGTAAGCGTTGCCTGAAGGAGTCCATAATCACTCCGAAGCGGCCTCTATGCGCCCCCAACACATGCAATCCGCCCCGCCTCCCCTCTTGACGAATCCCCAAAAGTAGTATAGAATAGTTAAGAACAGTTGAAGGACGTGAGGACAAATGGGCGATATTCATAATACACAGTATTTCCGAACAGTACAAGAGAATAAGATGGATGTGAGCCAGGTCTTAGAGCAGGTTTATACTGCTTTGACTGAAAAAGGATATAATCCGGTCTGCCAGATCGTAGGTTATATCATGTCTGGAGATCCAACCTATATTACCAGCCATAAGAACGCCAGAAGTCTCATCATGAAAGTAGAGCGGGATGAGATTCTGGAGGAACTTCTGTCTGTGTATATTGATACAAGATTAAGATAAGAGTGCGTGAATCATGTCGTTTCCACGGCCCCACTGCAGACAGAGAACAGGGGTCATATTTTTGGTTGGCAGAAAGTCTGCCGCAGGCGGAGAATCTGCCAGAAGCAGACTCTTAATTTTTATATGGCAAAAGCAGCTTCCATGATCCATGCGGCAAGCTGCACTTTAGAGGACCTTTTTATTTGGTAAAAGATGGAGTCTGTTATGAGAATTATGGGGTTGGATTTCGGGTCAAAGACTGTAGGTGTTTCGGTTACGGATCCCCTGGGGCTTACTGTTCAGGGAGTAGAGACCATTACACGAAAAGAAGAAAATAAGCTGCGTCGGACATGCCAAAGAGTAGAAGAATTAATTAAAGAATATGGGGTTACAACCATTGTTTTGGGTTATCCTAAGAATATGGATGATTCGATTGGTGAACGTGCGAAAAAAACAGAAGAGTTCAAAGCCATGTTGGAGCGAAGAACGGGTCTTCCTGTAATTTTGCAGGATGAACGTCTGACTACAATAGCGGCAGACGAGATTTTAGAGGAAAGCGGTGTGTCGAAGAAGGAAAGAAAAAAGGTGATTGACAAGATCGCCGCTACGATTATTTTGCAGGATTTTATGAGTAACAGGGGCGAAAAGGAGCAGTAGATGAGCGCAGAAAAGATGATTACCTTAGAGACAGATGAGGGAGAGTGTGTCGATTTTTATGTCTTGGAAGAAACCAGGATTAATGGAATGAGTTATCTGTTGGTGACAGATACGGAGGATGAGGACGGGGAGTGCTATATATTAAAGGATAAATCAAAAGCAGAGGAAGAGGAGGCCGTCTACGAATTTGTGGAGGATGACGACGAGATCGACTATTTGTTTAAGATTTTTACGGAACTGATGGAAGATATGGACGTGGAATTGGAAAAAGAATGAGCGGATTGAACGACTAAATGATGGAGGTATGAATTTGAGACAACAGAATAAACAGCAGAGTCAGAATGCGAAAGTAAAGATCATTCCATTGGGCGGACTGGAACAGATTGGAATGAATATTACGGCCGTCGAGTACGAGGACAGCATTATCGTAATTGACTGCGGTCTGGCTTTTCCAAGCGACGATATGTTGGGAATCGACTTGTGTATTCCGGACATTACGTATTTGAAACAGAATGTTGAAAAGGTGAAGGGCTTTGTCATCACTCATGGACATGAGGATCATATCGGTGCTCTGCCATATGTGCTGCAGGAGCTCAATGTGCCGGTATATGGGACAAAACTGACAGTGGCCCTGATTGAAAATAAATTGAAAGAACATAATCTTTTAAAGACCACCAAAAGGAAAGTGGTAAAGCATGGGCAGTCCATTAACCTGGGATGTTTTCGAATCGAATTTGTGAAAACCAACCACAGCATTGCCGATGCTTCGGCGCTGGCAGTGTTTACTCCTGTGGGAATTATTATGCACACAGGAGACTTTAAGATTGATTATACACCGGTGTTTGGAGAGCCGGCTGACTTGCAGCGTTTTGCAGAACTGGGGAAAAAGGGCGTGCTTGCTTTGATGTGTGACAGCACCAATGCAATCCGCACCGGCTTTACCGCATCAGAGCGGACCGTAGGAAGGACGTTTGACGCCATCTTTGCAGAACATAAAAACAACCGGATTATTGTGGCTACTTTTGCTTCTAATGTGGATCGTGTACAGCAAATTGTGAATTCTGCGTATAAGTACGGACGGAAGGTTGTGATTGAGGGCCGCAGTATGGTGAACGTGATTGGGACAGCCAGCGAACTGGGGTATATTAAGATTCCGGATGGTACACTGGTTGATATCGACAACCTGAAAAATTATCCGGATGAGAAGACGGTTCTGATTACCACCGGAAGCCAGGGAGAAGCTATGGCGGCATTGTCCCGCATGGCTTCCAATGTTCACAGAAAGGTATCGATCAAACCAGGGGATGTGGTTATTTTCAGTTCTTCTCCGATTCCGGGCAATGAAAAGGCAGTTTCCAAGGTTATCAATGAATTGTCAATAAAAGGCGCGGATGTGATTTTCCAGGATACCCATGTGTCGGGACATGCATGCCAGGAGGAGATTAAGCTGATCTATTCTCTGACCCATCCCAAGTATGCCCTTCCAGTTCACGGTGAGTATCGTCATCTGGTGGCTCACAGAGGGCTGGCGGAATCTATGGGAATTCCCAAGGAGAATATTCTTTTGATGTCTTCTGGAGATGTGGTGGAATTGTCTCAGGAGGAGTGTAAGATTGTAGATCATGTCCAGGCGGGAGCCATATTGGTTGACGGGCTTGGCGTGGGAGATGTGGGAAATATTGTTCTTAGGGATAGACAAAACCTGGCTCAGAATGGTATTATCATTGTAGTACTGACTTTGGAAAAATATTCCAACCAGCTGTTGGCCGGACCGGATCTGGTATCCAGAGGATTTGTCTATGTGAGAGAATCCGAGGATCTGCTGGAAGAGGCGAGACAGGTGGTTTTGGAAGCAGTGCAGGAGTGCCTGGACCGGCGTGTCAGCGACTGGGGCAAAATTAAGAACATTATTCGCGACAGTTTAAGCGATTTTCTGTGGAAGAGGATGAAGAGAAATCCGATGATTTTGCCAATTATTATGGAAGTGTAATTCGGGGAAGCTCGCTGTCAGGCGGCGGGCGACCAGGCGGAGCAGAGGAGATGACAGAATATGAACCAGACAGCGAAAGAAATTAACAAAGTGACAAGTACCATTATTCTGGTATCTTGGAAGCTGATTGTCTATGCTGTGGTAATTATGCTTCTCTATGAAGGTGTTACAAGAGGATATCAGTTCGGGCATGATGTTTTTTATGATACGGCAGTGGCACAAGCGCCCGGAGTGAATATGAGGGTGACAATCGGAGACGATGAGAAACTGGTGGACATTGCAGTGGCGCTGGAGCGGGGCGGTTTGGTGAAAAACCGGTATGCCTTTTTGATTCAGAGTATTTTTTACGAATACGGCAGTTCAGATTTTCCGGTGAGTGCAGGAACTTATCTGCTAAATAATTCCATGACGTCAAAGGAGATTATTCTCACGCTGCGGGATGGGATTACGGAGGATGAGTTGGACGGAGAGGAATCTCAATGATTGTAGAAGAACGCATTCGGGATTATCTTTATTCTCTGGAGCCAGATGAAGGCCGGTTGTGTGAGGCCATTGCCAGGGAGGCGCTTGAGAGGAATATTCCTATTATAAAAAGAGAGACAAAGGCATTGCTGAAAACATTGCTGGTTGCGAAACAGCCTAGGGCGGTTCTGGAAGTTGGAACCGCCGTAGGCTATTCTGCTTTATTGATGGCACAGATAACAGGGGAGGACTGCAGGATTACGACAATAGAAAAATATGAACCCAGGATCCAGGAGGCCAGAGAGAATTTTGCCAAGGCGGGGATAAAGGAGAAGATCCGTCTGTTGGAGGGGGATGCGGGCGAGATATTAAAAAGCCTGAAGGGGACATATGATTTTATTTTTATGGATGGAGCTAAAGGACAGTATCTGCATTGGCTGCCGGATATTTTAAGATTGATGCCTGCAGGAGGAATCCTGTTCTCAGACAATGTGCTGCAGGATGGAGACGTAGTGCAGTCGCGGTACGCAGTGGAGAGACGGGATAGGACGATTCATGGAAGAATGAGGGAGTATCTGTATCAGATTAAACATATGGAAGCCCTTGAGACTGCGGTGATTCCCATTGGAGACGGGGTGGCGGTCAGTGTAAAACGGAAAGAAACGGATGGTTCAGTGAGGGTAGAATAATGAGGAAAACAGAGTTGCTGGTGCCGGCCGGCAGTTTGGAAGTTTTGAAGACGGCGGTGATGTTCGGGGCGGATGCGGTGTATATTGGGGGAGAAGCTTTTGGGCTCCGGGCAAAGGCCCATAACTTTTCTCTGGAGGAGATGAGAGAAGGGTGTAAATTCGCTCATGAGAGAGGCGTGAAGGTATATGTGACAGCGAATATTCTGGCACATAATGAGGATTTAGAAGGGGTTGAAGAGTATTTCGGGGAGCTGAAAGGCATTGGGATCGATGCGCTTATTATCTCGGACCCCGGAGTGTTTGCCATTGCGAAGAGAGTGGTGCCGGAGATTGATGTGCATATCAGTACCCAGGCCAATAATACCAATTACGGGACATATCTGTTCTGGCATCAGATGGGGGCGCAACGGGTGGTTGCGGCCAGGGAACTGACTTTTGAGGAGCTTAAGGAGATTCGGGAGAAGATTCCAAAAGAGATGGAGATGGAGTGTTTTATTCATGGGTCCATGTGTATCTCCTATTCCGGAAGATGTCTGCTGAGCAACTTTTTTACTGGAAGGGATGCCAATCAGGGAAGCTGTACCCATCCCTGTCGGTGGAAGTATGCGGTGGCGGAGGAGACCAGACCGGGAGAGTATATGCCGGTGTATGAGAATGAGAGAGGAACGTATCTGTTTAATTCCAAGGACTTGTGTATGGTGGAGCATGTGCCGGAATTGATTGAGACAGGGATTGACAGTTTTAAGATTGAGGGGCGGATGAAGACGGCTCTCTATGTGGCTACGGTGGCCCGGACATACCGGAAGGCCATCGATGATTACAGGAAGTCGCCTAAATTGTACCGACAGAATCTGGAATGGTATAAAGAAGAGATTGGAAAGTGCACTTATCGGGAGTATACCACAGGGTTTTATTTTGGGAAACCGGGGGAGGATGCTCAGATTTATAACAACAGCACCTATATTAAAAGTTATACGTATCTGGGAACTGTGGAGGAAATGGATTCCAGGGGATTTTGTAAGATAGAGCAGAAGAATAAGTTTTCCGTGGGAGATGTCATAGAAGTGATGAAGCCGGACGGGAGAAATCTTCAGACAGTTGTGAGAGGAATCTATGACGAGAAAGGGCAGATGCAGGAGAGCGCGCCTCATCCAAAGCAGGTGCTGTATGTGGATTTGGCAGCAGAGGCAGAAGCGTTTGACATTTTGCGGGCAGAGACACGAAGCTGATGCTATTACACAAAGGAGGTTAAGAGGATGATTGTTTGGATTGCCGGCATTGGAGCCATAATCTGCTTGGTGTATTATGGAGTGATTCTGCTGTATGCAGGAGTTTCGGTTTCCTATTCATGGATTTGGTTGGCGGGGGCAGGCTTTTTTTGCCTGGTTCTGTTGGAAGAGTGGTACCGCCAGAGGCATCCGAAGAAAATTCCTTTGTGGGCGACAGTGGCTGTCCGTACATTTTTAGGGGCATCCTTGGTTATATTCCTGGTGGTGGAGGTTTTGATATTCTGGGGAGCGGCAGGAGGCAATTCGGAAAGTATGGATTACGTGATTGTGCTGGGAGCCAGAGTGGGAGATGGCAGAATCAGCAATTCCTTAAGAGCCAGGCTGGATAAAGCCATTGAATACAGCCGGAATAATCCGGGAACCACCTTTATCCTTTCAGGAGGACAGTCTTATGGAGAACCTTTGGCGGAGGCGCAGGTTATGTATGATTACCTTCTTTACAACGGAGTGCCGGCGCAGCAGATGGTTATGGAGACGATTTCTACCAGTACAGTGGAAAATATTGCGTACAGCAAGGTGGTGATCGATCAGATGGAGCGGAGACGGCGGGAGGAAATGCAGAACAAAGGGCCTGTGATTGCACCGGGACCATTTTTGCGGGTAGAGGAAAAGCCCATTCAGACCGGATTGCTGACCAGCAGCTATCATCTGTTTCGGGCAAAGGAGACGGCTGAAAAATGGGGGATATCCAATATTCATGGAATTGCTGCTAAGTCTGACCTGATTTTGCTGCCCCATTTTTGTGTGAGAGAGTGTCTTGCCATATTAAAAGATAAATTAATGGGTAATATGTAAGGTATAATGTAACGGTTCAAGGTGTATGTGAACGGTTAAATATAAATAATGGAGGCAGTATAGATGGATGATTTAAGAGAGCTGGCAGCTTATACGCTGCTGGAACAAAAGTATGTGAAAGAAGTAAATTCGAAGGGATTTTTGCTGAAACATAAAAAAAGCGGCGCCAGGCTGTTTCTTCTCTCTAATGAAGATAACAATAAGGTGTTCTCCATAGGCTTCAGGACTCCGCCCTCGGACAGTACGGGGGTACCCCATATTCTGGAGCACAGTGTATTGTGCGGTTCAAAGAAATTTCCGGTGAAGGATCCGTTTGTGGAGCTGGTAAAGGGGTCATTGAATACATTTTTAAATGCCATGACGTATCCGGATAAAACCGTATATCCGATAGCCAGTACGAATGACAAGGATTTTCAGAATCTGATGGATGTCTACATGGATGCGGTTCTGAATCCCAACATTTACAGGGAAGAGAAGATTTTTAAGCAAGAAGGCTGGCACTATGAACTGGAATCTGCAGATGGGCCTCTGACATATAATGGAGTGGTTTACAATGAGATGAAGGGAGCATTTTCCTCACCGGAAAGTGTGCTGGAACGTTTTACTCAGGAGGTCCTGTTCCCGGATGTGTGTTATGGATTTGAGTCCGGCGGAAATCCGAAGAATATTCCGGAACTCACTTATGAGGATTTCCTGAATTTTCATAAGAAATATTATCACCCGGCAAACAGTTTTATTTATCTGTATGGAGATATGGATATGGTACAGAAACTGGAGTGGCTGGACAAAGAGTATTTAAGTAAATACGACTGTAAGGATGAGGCGGCGCAGGCAGACTCCAGGATTTCTCTTCAGAAGCCTTTTAAGGAGCCGAAGGAGGCAGAGACGGTCTATTCCATCACAGAGGAGGAAGATGGAGAGGGAGGAGTTTACCTTTCTGTCAGTGATGTGGTGGGAACGGATTTGGATCCGAAACTGTATCTGGCGTTTCAGATTCTGGAGTATACACTGATTGACGCTCCCGGTGCGCCTCTGCGGCAGGCACTTCTGGATGCGGGTATCGGAGGAGATATTCTGGGAGGATATGACAGCGGAATTTTACAGCCATATTTCTCGGTAATTGCAAAGGATGCAAAGGCAGAACAAAAGGGAGAGTTTTTGGCAGTTGTAAAGGGAACGTTAAGAAAACTGGCAGACCGGGGAATCAACAAGAAGAGCCTTCTGGCAGGTTTGAATTTTTATGAATTCCGCTGCAGGGAAGCGGATTACGGGAACTATCCCAAGGGGCTGATGTATGGGCTTTTGTCACTGGACAGCTGGCTGTATGACGGAGACCCGTTTATGCATCTGGAATATGAGGAGATCTTTGCATATCTGAAAAAGGCTGTGGAGGAAGGATATTTTGAGCAGCTGATTAAAGATTATCTGCTGGATAATCCGTTTGAAGCGGTGATTGTTGTAAAACCGGAAAAGAATCTGACAGCCAAAGAAGATGCGGGGACAGCAAAGAAGCTGGCAGAATACAAAGCCGGCCTTTCAAAGGAAGAGATCGAGAAGCTGATCGCTCAGACAAAGGAACTTAAGGAGTATCAGGATACTCCTTCCAGCAAGGAGGAACTGGAACGGATTCCCATGTTAAAGAGGGAGGATATAGGGACAAAGGCCGAGAAGCTGAATTGGACGGAGCATCTCATTGACGGAGTCCAGGTGCTGCACCACAATCTGTTTACTTCCGGTATCGGGTATCTGAGGGTGCTGTTCAATACCAACCGGGTGCCTGTGGAGGATCTGCCTTATGTAGGGCTTTTGAAGTATGTGCTGGGATATGTGGATACGGAACATTACAGCTACAGCGATTTGACCAGTGAAATCCATCTGAATACCGGCGGGATAACCTTCAGCACCAGTTCCTATGTGGATCTAAAGCAGCTTCCGGACTTTACGGGAGCATTTGTGGCGGATGTCAGGGTGCTGTACGAGAAATTAGACTTCGGCTTTTCTATGCTGGCGGAAATTCTTACCAGGTCAAAGCTGGATGACGAGAAACGGTTAGGGGAGATTTTACGGGAAACGAAATCACGTTCCAGAATGAAGCTGGACAATGCCAGCCACAGTGCGGCAGTGGCCAGAGCAACCTCTTACTTCTCGCCGACTTCTGCCTTTAATGACTGTACGGGAGGAATTCGGTACTATCACTTTTTGGAGGATGCAGTAAGGGATTATGAGAAGAACGCGAAGAAGTTGATTGAGAAATTAAAAGAGGTGGCAGAAAAGCTGTTTACCATTGACAATATGCTGGTCAGCTACACGGCGGATGTGAAGGGATTTGCTGCGCTTAAGGAGGCTATGAGGAAGCTGACAAAGGATTTGCCGGAGGGCAGCAAAGAGATTTATCCTTTTGTGTTTGAGGCAGGGAATAAAAATGAAGGCTTTAAGACTTCCTCCCAGGTAAATTTTGTAGCCAGGTGCGGCAATTTCCGCACAGGAGGATTTGCGGGGAAAGAGGGAGATGATGTTTTTCCAGGATATGAGTACACCGGCGAATTGAGAATTTTAAGATTGATTTTAAGCTATGATTATCTGTGGCTGAATCTGCGGGTGAAAGGCGGCGCTTATGGGTGCATGAGCGGATTCGGGCGTTCGGGGGAAGGGTATTTTGTGTCCTACAGAGACCCTAACCTGGCAGAGACCAATCAGGTGTATGAAAAGATGGTGGAGTATTTAGAGCAGTTTGATGTGGATGAGAGGGATATGACGAAATATGTTATCGGGACCATCAGCGCTTTGGATACGCCGCTTACACCGTCGGATAAAGGGGCGAGAGGGCTTTCGGCTTATCTGTCAGGGGTGACGAATGAGATGCTTCAGGAGGAGAGAGACCAGATTCTGGCGGCGGGACCGGAAGATATACGGAAACTGGCGGGAATTGTGAAGGCAATCCTGGGGACGGGAAGCATGTGCGTGATTGGGAATGATGAGAAGGTGGAGGAGAATCGGGAGTTGTTTGGGGAGGTGAAGAATCTGTATCGAGGGTGAGGGGATTGTCGGAAGGTCCGCTTCCGACACGCTCTCGCTCAGGTTTTCACGTAGCAGTACTAGGCACACAAAAGTTCCGAAGCTGCGTTGACGGTATGAGCGAGAGTGTGTAACATTTCAGGGGATTTAAGGAGGAAAAGGATTGACGAAAGAAAATTACAAATCTGGTTTTGTTGCATTGGTGGGGAGGCCTAACGTGGGGAAATCTACTTTGATGAACCATTTGATTGGGCAAAAGATAGCGATTACCTCTGATAAGCCCCAGACTACCAGAAATCGGATTCAAACAGTTTATACAGATGAACGTGGGCAGATTATTTTTCTGGATACACCGGGGATTCACAAGGCGAAGAATAAGCTGGGGCAGTATATGGTCAGTGTGGCAGAGGGGACGCTGAGTGAGGTAGACGTGGTGCTGTGGCTGGTGGAGCCGGGAACTTTTATCGGAGCCGGGGAACAGCATATTGCGGAACTTCTTAAGAAAGTAAACCTTCATGCGCCTGACCGGCGGCGGACTTTTAAAGTAAAGACACCAGTGATTCTGGTTATTAATAAAGTGGATACGGTAAAGAACCGGGAGGATATTTTAAAATTTATTGATGCATACAAGAATATCTGTGATTTTGCGGAGATTGTACCGGCCTCGGCATTAAAAGGAGAAAACATGGATACCATGCTGAAACTTTTGTTTCAGTATCTGCCTTACGGACCCAGGTATTATGACGAGGATACTGTTACGGACCAGCCTATGCGGCAGATAGCGGCGGAACTGGTCAGGGAGAAAGCACTGCGGCTTTTGGAGGATGAGATTCCACATGGAATTGCGGTGACTGTGGAGAAAATGACGGAGAGGAAGAACGGGATGTTCGATATAGAGGCTACCATTATCTGCGAAAAGGATTCCCATAAGGGCATCATCATCGGAAAAGGCGGAGCCATGTTAAAGAAGATCGGCAGTGCGGCCAGACGGGAAATCGAAAATCTGATGGGAGCCAGGGTGAACCTGCAATTGTGGGTAAAGGTCCGAAAAGAGTGGCGGGACAGTGAACTTTATATGAAAAATTACGGCTATTTTCAATGAGAGATTTGGTAGAACTGACCGGTATGGTTATAAAATCCACTTCGGTGGGGGAATATGATAAACGTCTGGTAATCTTAACCAGAGAGAGGGGAAGAATCACAGCCTTTGCCAGAGGGGCAAAAAGGCCGGGAAACAGCTTTATGGGTCCTTCCAGGCCGTTTGCATTTGGGACATTTAAACTTTTGGAGGGCAGAGAAGCATATAATCTTCAGGGCGCAGAAATCAGCCAGTATTTCGAAGAACTGGTGATGGATATGGAAGGAGCCTGCTACGGCCAGTATTTTTTGGAATTCGGAGATTATTATTCAAGAGAAAACTTAAACGGCGAAGGAATGCTTCTCCTAATCTACCAATCCCTGCGCGCCCTTTTAAAGCCAAGCATACCCAACTCTCTGGTGCAGCGGATTTTTGAGCTGAAAGCCATGGTTCTAAACGGAGAATACACAGAGCGCCCGCCCAAACCCGTCAGCGACTCCGCAAACTATACCTGGGAGTTTGTTGTCGCTTCCCCCATAGAAAAACTCTATACCTTTGCGGTAACCGATGCAGTTTTTGAAGAATTCCGTCAATGCGTGGAAATCAACAAAACCCGCTATGTAGACACAACGTTCCATTCCCTGGAGATTTTGAGGACTCTTATCTTATAAACAATAATAGCTGTATCCCCCTTATTCTTCTATGGAGCCAGAGACATAATGTTTACAAGCCTCCTCACTTTTTTCCCAAACATATTGAAAGTATGAAAGAAACGGGTTATAATCTAAAAAGCAACAAACTCGACATGTGCCAAAGCAGGAGGAGATTATGAAAAGAGTCAAGGTGGCGGCAGTTATCATTTTGAGCGGCTTGCTGTTGTACGGATGTAAAATGGGGGGAGAGCGCAGTCCGTTTCCACCCAATCAGAGTACGATTTACGTAAGCCGGGATGAAGAAATATACACAGCGCTGGTAAAGGAATATGATACCAGCCATGGATATTACAATGGAGAAGAGCTGAAAGTCATGGCGGAGCAGGAGGCTGCAAAGTACAATGCAGAATATCCGTCCGGACAGGAGGACGTTTCCACGGTTTCTCTGGCAGAGTGCAGCCTGGAGAATGGGACAGCAAAAGTTGTTTACCGGTATTTGACCGCCGATGACTTGTGTCGGTTCACCGAGGAGTCACAGGATCAGGTCAATCATGTGGAAGCCCTTAAAGTGTCCGCAGTGTCAGACGGACTGGGAGAGATGAATGAGACCGGAGGAACCTGGATAGATGTAAAGAAGAACAGTACCATAGATCCGGGAGAGGTTATGAAGCAGAGCAAGCTTCATCTGGTGGTGGTCACCGGCGCGTCCTCGATTCAGACAGAGGGAAAGATTTTGTATTACTGCGGCAATGTGAATTTAAAGGATGAGTTTACGGCAGAGATTACAGAAGGCAGCGCATGTCTGATTTTTAAATAAGATGATATCTAAATAAATAAAAAAGAGGCAGGGAAGAGACGATGGAAAAGACAATGGAAAAAATTGTTGCATTGGCCAAATCCAGAGGGTTTGTGTATCCGGGTTCCGAGATTTACGGCGGGCTGGCCAATACCTGGGATTACGGCAATCTGGGGGTGGAGCTGAAGAATAATGTGAAGAAAGCCTGGTGGAAAAAATTCGTTCAGGAAAGCCCCTATAATGTAGGTGTGGACTGTGCGATACTTATGAATTCCCAGACCTGGGTGGCATCCGGCCACTTGGGAGGTTTTTCTGATCCTCTGATGGACTGCAAAGCATGTAAAGAGCGTTTCCGCGCCGACAAGCTGATTGAAGATTACATGGAGGAGAACGGTATCGCCGTGGAGGGCAGCATCGACGGATGGTCCCAGGAGCAGATGAAGCAGTATATAGAGGAGAAGAATATCTGCTGCCCAAGCTGCGGCAAACATGATTTTACGGATATCCGCCAGTTTAACCTGATGTTCAAGACTTTCCAGGGAGTAACAGAGGATGCCAAGAATACGGTATACTTAAGACCTGAGACGGCACAGGGGATTTTTGTAAACTTTAAGAACGTTCAGAGAACTTCAAGAAAGAAGATTCCTTTTGGTATCGGCCAGATCGGAAAATCTTTCAGAAATGAGATTACGCCTGGCAATTTTACATTCCGTACCAGAGAATTTGAACAGATGGAGCTGGAATTCTTCTGCGCGCCAGGGACAGATCTGGAATGGTTCGCCTACTGGAAGGAGTTCTGTATCAATTGGCTGAAGGCTCTGGGGCTGAAGGATGATGAGATGAGGGCAAGGGATCATTCACCGGAAGAATTGTGTTTTTACAGTAAGGCTACCACGGATATTGAATTCCTGTTCCCATTTGGCTGGGGTGAATTGTGGGGAATTGCCGACAGAACGGATTATGACCTGACCCAGCATCAGAACACTTCAGGACAGGATATGTCTTATTTTGATGACGAGAAGAAAGAAAAGTATATTCCTTATGTCATCGAACCGTCTCTGGGAGCCGATCGTGTGACATTGGCTTTCCTGTGTGCGGCTTATGACGAAGAAGAGATTGGAGAAGGGGATGTACGTACCGTACTCCATTTTCACCCGGCCATTGCACCGGTGAAGGTAGGAGTGCTTCCGCTGTCCAAGAAGCTGAATGAGGGGGCAGAGAAGATTTATACAGAACTGAGCAAGTATTTTAACTGTGAGTTTGACGACAGAGGAAATATCGGCAAACGCTACCGCAGGCAGGATGAAATCGGTACGCCGTTCTGCGTGACCTATGATTTCGATTCCGAGGAGGACCATGCGGTGACGGTTCGTGACAGGGATACCATGGAACAGGTCAGAGTGCCGGTTGAGGAGCTGAAAGGTTATTTAGAGGAAAGGCTTGGGTTTTAAACGTATGTGAATTTTGAAGAACGCGCCTGTATGATGGATTGGATAAGACATCAGGGCGCGTTTTTTCGGAATTGTTATGAAAAAGCGTAAAAAGGAGAGGGACGTATGTTGGAGGAATTGAAAAGACAGGTTTACAGGGCGAATATGGAACTGCCGGAGAGGGGACTGGTTACTTATACTTGGGGAAATGTCAGCGGGATTGACAGGGAATCCGGTTTGTTTGTCATAAAGCCCAGCGGGGTGGACTATGACAGTCTAGGCCCGGATGACATGGTGGTGATGAGTTTGGACGGCAAAAAGGTGGAGGGGAAACTGAATCCGTCTTCCGATACGGCAACCCATTTGGAACTTTATAAAGCATTTCAGGAGATTGGGGGAGTGGTTCACACCCATTCTTCCATGGCTACGGCGTGGGCCCAGGCGGGACGGGAGCTGCCCTGTTATGGAACGACTCATGCAGATTATTTTTATGGAACCATTCCCTGTACCAGAAATCTGACGGAAAAAGAGATTGAGGAAGGGTATGAGAAGAACACAGGATTGGTAATTATTGAGACATTTAAGGGAAGAAATCCGGTCTATGTGCCGGGAGTCCTGTGCAAGAACCATGGGCCCTTTACCTGGGGGAAGGATGCGGCAGAGGCGGTACATAATGCGGTAGTTTTGGAGGAAGTGGCGAAGATGAATTTGTATACGGAGATGCTGAATCCCAAGGCGGGGGCAGCGCCTCAGTATATGCAGGATAAACATTTTATGCGGAAGCATGGTCCCAATGCCTATTATGGACAGGGAAAATAACAGATTCTATGTAAAGGAGAAGTCAATGGAAAGCAGAAAACAAACAATCGAATCGGGAAAGGCCGTGTTGGGAATTGAGCTTGGCTCTACCAGAATCAAGGCCGTATTAATTGATGAAAACCATACCCCCATTGCGTCGGGAAGCTGCCAGTGGGAGAATCGTCTGGAACATGGTTTCTGGACCTACAGTCTGGAGGATGTGTGGGAAGGGCTTAGGAACTGCTATAAGGATCTGACAGAGGATGTACGGCGTCAGTACGACATTTCTTTGAAGAAGACAGCGGCTATTGGTATCAGCGCCATGATGCATGGATATATGGCATTTGACAGGGAGGGGAATCTTCTGGTGCCGTTTCGGACATGGCGCAATACTACCACGGGAGAAGCAGTGGAGGAATTGAGCAATCTGTTTCAGTTTAATATTCCGGAGCGGTGGAGCATCGCCCATCTCTACCAGGCAGTTCTTGATAGAGAGGAGCATGTGTCAAAGATTGATTATGTCACCACATTAGCCGGGTACATTCACTGGAAACTGACAGGGAAGAGGGTACTGGGCGTAGGAGATGCCTCCGGTATGTTCCCCATTGATTCCGCTACGGGACAGTATCATCAAAGAATGGCGGAGCAGTTTCATGAACTGGTTTCCTCCAAAGGGTGTTCGTGGAAGCTGGAAGAGATTTTCCCCAGGGTGCTTTCCGCCGGAGAAGAGGCAGGAACATTGACAGAGGAAGGGGCAAGACTTTTGGATGTTTCGGGAGAACTGGAGGCAGGGATTTTATTCTGTCCGCCGGAGGGAGACGCAGGAACCGGTATGGCGGCTACCAACAGTGTGGAAGTCAGAACCGGAAATGTATCGGCGGGAACTTCGGTGTTTGCTATGATTGTGTTGGAAAAGGAGTTGTCTAAACTGCATCGTGAGATCGATATGGTAACCACTCCGGACGGCTCTCCGGTGGCCATGGTTCATGTAAATAACTGTACGTCGGATCTCAATGCCTGGGTGGGAATTTTCCGGGAGTTTGCAGAGGCGGCGGGGATGAAGATGGATGACAATGGACTGTTTGGCATGCTGTACCGGAAGGCTTTGGAAGGAGATGCGGACTGCGGCGGATTGATGTCTTATGGATACCTGTCTGGAGAACCGATTACGAAGATGCAGCAGGGAAGACCTCTTTTTGTCCGCACTCCGGATGCCAGGTTTACTTTGGCCAATTTGATGCGCACTCATCTGTACTCGGCCTTGGGGGCATTGAAGATAGGGATGCGGATTCTGACAGAGGAAGAGCATGTGGAATTGGACAACCTGCTGGGGCATGGAGGTTTGTTTAAGACAAAAGGTGTGGGGCAGAGAATGATGGCGGCTGCCATGAATGTACCGGTTTCCATTATGGAGACAGCGGGAGAAGGCGGGCCGTGGGGGATGGCACTTTTGGCGTCCTATATGGTATCGAAGGATAAGGGGCAGAGTCTGGGACAGTATCTAAGCGACAGGGTGTTTGCCGGCAATGAGGGAAGCAGGATGGAGCCGGATGAGGAGGATGTGAAGGGATTTGAGAAGTTTATAGAGAAATATCAGGCTGGGCTTTCTGTGGAGAGGGAAGCGGGGGAGTGCTTATAGGCGACTACTATTGGCATGTAAAGAGAATATGAGATAGGAAGGGGAAGGTGCATGAGTCGGGGATTTTCTACGGATAAGTTGCTGCATGGAGGGGATTATAATCCGGAACAGTGGCTGGATAAGCCGGAGATTCTTAGACAGGATCTGGAGTATTTTAAGAAGGCGGGAATCAATACTGTAACTTTAGGAGTTTTTTCCTGGACAACGTTGGAGCCAGAGGAGGGGAAGTATCAGTTTCGGTGGATGGAGGATATTGTAGAGGAACTTTATGTTAATGGAATCTCTACGATCTTGGCGACTCCTTCCGGTGCCCGTCCTAAATGGATGGCGGATCAGTATCCGGAAGTGCTTCGGGTGGATGGCGAGCGGTGCAGGGCCTTGTTTGGAGGACGCCACAATCATTGTTATACTTCGCCGGTTTATCGGGAGAAGGTGAAGCGGATAAATACGGAATTGGTAAAGCATTTGGGGCATCATCCGGGAGTGATTTTGTGGCATATTTCCAATGAATATGGCGGGGAATGCCACTGCCCTTTGTGTCAGGAGCAATTCAGACAGTGGCTGAAGGAAAAATATGGGACTATCGGCCGTTTGAACGACTGCTGGTATACAAAGTTCTGGAGTCACACATATCAGAACTTTGAGCAGGTGGAAAGTCCGTCGCCCATAGGGGAGCATGAGCTTCATGGTTTGAATCTGGACTGGAAACGGTTTGTTACGGACAGAACCGTGGATTTTTTGAGGTTTGAGGTTCAGGCAATCAGGGAGGCAGGAAGCGAAAAACCGGTAACGGCTAATTTTATGTATGACTTTTTGGGATTGAATTACCGGAAGTTTAAAGAGGATTTGGATATTGTGTGCTGGGACAATTATCCGGCATGGCACAAGAAACCGGAATTTTTGACGGCATTGGACAGCGGGTTTCAGCATGATTTTATGCGTTCGATTCAGGGAAGGCCGTTTCTTTTGATGGAGTCTGCTCCGTCGGCCACCAACTGGCAGCCGGTCAGCAAGCTTCGCAGGCCGGGGATGATGGCGCTGGCATCTCTTCAGGCAGTTGCCCATGGAAGCGACAGTGTTCTCTATTTTCAGCTGAGGCAGAGCAGAGGGGCATCGGAGAAGTTTCATGGCGCGGTGATTGACCATTATGGCGGTGATGATACCCGCGTGTTTCAAGAGGTTTCAAAGCTGGGGCAGACGCTTGAAGGATTGAGAGAGATTGTCGGGGCGACTATGAAAAAAGAAGCCGCCATACTCTGTGATACGGAAAGCCGCTGGGCTATGAAGGATGCCAAGGGGCCGAGAAATGAAGGGCTGCCCTATAAGGACGTGCTTTTAGGGCTTTACGGAGCAGTGAGGAGTTTTGGAGTTCAGACAGATGTCATTGATATGGAGGCTTCTTTGGACGGATATAAGCTGGTGGTTGCGCCTATGTTGTATCTGTTCCGATGTGATATTCAGAAAAAGCTGGCTGATTTTGTGAAGCAGGGCGGTACGTTGGTTATGACATTCTGGTCCGGTGTGGTGGATGAGTATGACCGTTGCTATCTGGGGCCTGCACCAGGTGGACTGACGGATGTGTTGGGACTCCGATTTTCGGAGATTGACGGGCTATATGAGAACGAGAGAAATCAGCTGATTCCGGTTTCACATTCTCATTCAGAAAATGAGGCAAGGGGAGAAGGCGGGCAGAAGCAGCAGGGTAAACTTCAGTGTTCCATGTTCCGGCGTTCGTACAGCTGTCATTCGCTGTGTGAGCTGGTTCACATTACCACTGCCAGACCTCTGATGGTTTACGGGGAAGATTTTTATGCCGGGGAACCGGCGGTTACCTGTAATTCCTATGGCCTGGGGAAGGCATATTATCTGTGTACGGCTGCGGAACTTGATTTTTATAAAGATTTGATGTCTGAGATTATTCCGAACCTGTTTCCTGACCGGCCGGTGCTTTCCGTACCGGACGGATTGGAGGTTACGGTGCGGGAGAAAGAGGGCAAACGGTACCTGTTTTTGCAGAATTTTAACAGAAAACCAGTTGATGTAAAAGTAGCATGGGATTATGAGACCTGCCTCTGTGGAGAGTATCCGGTTGATGAAGAAGGTACAGGAACAGTGAAAATGTTTGATACGGTGGTTTTACGGGGATAGGGAAAGGATGCGATATTATGACGAAAAAATCATGTGCTGTGGATTTGTTTCTGTTTATGGGGCAATCTAATATGGCGGGCCGCGGAATTGTAAGTGATATCTGGCCTGAGGAAGCACCAAAGGTTTTGGAAGCAGCCGGTTATGAATATCGTGTCGTATCAGATCCGGGCAGGCTTTATCCTTTGGAGGAACCCTTTGGATGCCTGGAGAACCGAGAAGGCGGTATTCATGACGGAAGGATGAAGACGGGATCCATGGTATCAGCATTTATAAATGCATATTTTGAGAAAACGAAAACTTCCGTGGTAGGAGTTTCGGCTTCCAAGGGAGGTTCCTCGATTCTGGAATGGCAGCCAGGAACGGCTTATCTGAATGATGCCAGAAGACGTTTGGAGGATGCGAAGGAATTTCTTGGTTCCCATGGCTATGAGATCCGGCATATCTTTATGCTTTGGTGCCAGGGGGAGACTGACGGGGATCATAAGATGATGGCCAGGGATTACCAGATGTATTTTTCACGGATGTGGGATGTGATGAAAGAGGGCGGAGTGGAGAGATGCTTTCTTGTGCGGATTGGAAATTACAATGGAGATCAGGATATCAGCTATGAGGAGATTATGGAGGCACAGAATCAGCTTCCCAAGGTTTTCCAGGATGTTATTATGGTCTCAGAGTGTCTGGCGGGAATGAAAGAGCGGGGGCTTATGAAGGACTTTTTCCATTATTACCAGAAGGCTTACAATGAAGCAGGAAAGGAAGCCGGAGAGAATGCGGCAGAGTATGTGCTTGAATCCTGACATTTTTAAATTAGGAAAGGACAAATATTTTATCCTGTGCCATGGTATACAGAATCTGGAAAATATGGTATGATATGTAAGTAATGGTTTCAAATAAAATGATATGAGAGAGGAGCAAAAACTATGAAACTTTGTAAAGCAAGTCTGAATGATGCCGGCTGGAAGCAGGCGGGGGTGAAGCTGCCGGGATTTGATGTGGACAAGATGGCGGCAAAGACAGAGGAAAGCCCGGTGTGGGTCCATTTTGGAGCTGGTAATATCT
Source organism: uncultured Hungatella sp. (assembly GCA_910588325.1). Taxonomy (GTDB): domain Bacteria; phylum Bacillota; class Clostridia; order Lachnospirales; family Lachnospiraceae; genus UBA3402. The sequence goes on along the minus strand of CAJUPP010000028.1, from coordinate 4,614 downwards.
TTCGAGGATTTATTGCTGTTCTTCAGCAGAGACTGTTGGAGCAGGGGCTGGCAGAAAGCGGAATCATAGCTTCCGATACCTTTGACTATGATATTATTGATAAAATCTATACACCATTTGACAATATGACCATGATGGTAAGCCTGAATCCTGACGGTTCCATGGACAGAGAGATCGTAGCCAGCGTGGCAAAAGGCGTGAAAGCCAATATGGAAGATGAAGGAGAGTTTGAGTACTTAAAAAAAGTATTCCGCAATCCGTCCCTTCAGATGTTAAGCTTTACAATCACAGAGAAAGGCTATGCCCTGGCGAACCTGCAGGGAGAATTTCTTCCGGTAGTGAAGGCTGATATTGAGGCAGGTCCGAAGAAATCACATCATGCCATGAGTATTGTGGCGGCCCTTTTGCTGGAGCGTTTTGAAGCAGGAGCAGCTCCCATTGCTGTAGTCAGTATGGACAACTGCAGCCACAATGGCGAGAAACTGAAAAGCAGTGTAGTGACCGTTGCCGAGGAGTGGTTAAAGAAGGGACATGTGAGCAAGGAATTTGTGGCATGGCTGGAGGATGAGACAAAGGTATCCTTCCCATGGAGCATGATCGATAAGATTACTCCAAGACCGGCAGAGGTGGTGGAGAAAGCTTTGGCAGCAGATGGAATTGAGGATATGGCTCCGATTATTACCAGCCGCAATACTTATATTGCTCCCTTTGTCAATGCAGAAGTTCCCCAGTATCTGGTTGTGGAGGATCGTTTCCCCAACGGACGTCCGGCACTGGAGAAGGCAGGCGTTTATATGACGGACCGGGATACGGTGAATATGACGGAGCGTATGAAAGTGACAACCTGTCTGAATCCGCTTCATACCGCACTGGCTGTTTACGGATGCCTGTTGGGATACAACAGCATTGCATCTGAGATGACAGATGAGGATTTGAAGAAACTGGTTGAGACCATTGGGTATAAAGAGGGTATGCCTGTGGTGACGGATCCTGGTATTTTAAGCCCCATGGACTTTATTCATGAGGTTATTGACCGTCGGCTGCCCAATCCGTTTATTCCGGATATGCCTCAGAGAATTGCAACGGATACAAGCCAGAAGATTCCGATTCGTTTTGGTGAGACGATTAAGTCCTATGTGGCAAGCAATGAATTGAATGTACAGGATTTGACAGCGATTCCGTTGGCGATTGCAGGCTGGCTCAGATATTTGATGGCTGTTGACGATGAGGGAAAAGAGATGGCTGTCAGCAGCGATCCTATGCTGGAAGAACTGCAGAAGCAGATGGAGGGGATTTCTTTAGGAAATCCGGATAGCTGCGAAGGGAAACTGGCACCGATTCTGTCCAATCCGGTTCTGTTTGGACTTAATTTGGTAGAAGCCGGTCTCAGCGAGAAGATTGAGGGAATGTTCCGTCAGCTGATCGCCGGCCCGGGAGCTGTTCGTGAGACTCTGCACGGGTATATGAAATAATACAGGTGTCAAAAGAGGTTTCATGCTGCCAGACGCCATTGACGTCTGTTTAGCAGCGACCGAAGCAGAGCATAGACGTAAAGTGTAAAGAAAGCCGCTACAGGATTGGGGGGTGCGTCTCCCATTCTGCAGCGGTGTTTTTATTTATAGAAAAAATATTGGTAATTCGCAAATGCGATTTTTACACGTATATGTGAATTATCACAAGAATACCTGATTTTGTTCAGCAGTTTTATGGGAATTATAGACATAAATTTGCAGTTTTTTTCCACTTTTACCCTTTACTTCAAAGGGAATTATGTATATACTAAAAGCAGACCGCTGGCGGCCTTTTTCGTCGTGCCTGAGGACAGGAATAATGTTAGGACAGGGTGCTGTACCTTATTGATTACAGATGGGACAAGCCTGTTTGGAGCAGGCGGCAGTGAGGGATAAGAGCCGGGGGTAAAAAGAAGTAGAGAATTCTACAAAATTGAGGAGGAAATACTTTATGGCAAACAAGTGGGTTTATCTGTTTAGCGAAGGAAATGCCAACATGAGAAATCTGCTGGGCGGCAAGGGTGCCAACCTGGCAGAGATGACGAATCTGGGTCTTCCGGTGCCACAGGGATTTACCATCACGACAGAGGCTTGTACTCAGTATTATGAGGATGGCAGGAAGATCAATGACGAGATCATGGCACAGATCATGGAATATATCGGCAAGATGGAAGAGATCACTGGGAAGAAGTTTGGAGATAAGGAAAATCCGTTGCTGGTGTCCGTGCGTTCCGGCGCCAGAGCTTCCATGCCTGGTATGATGGATACTATTCTGAACCTGGGATTGAATGAAGAGGTTGTTGAGGTTCTGGCAAAGAAGTCTGGCAATCCCCGCTGGGCTTGGGATTGCTACAGAAGATTTATTCAGATGTTCTCCGACGTAGTTATGGAAGTAGGCAAAAAATACTTTGAAGAACTGATTGACAAGATGAAAGAAGAAAAAGGCGTAACTCAGGATGTTGAGCTGACAGCAGATGATCTGAAGGCTCTGGCAGAGCAGTTTAAGGCAGAGTACAAAGAGAAAATCGGTGCTGATTTCCCGACAGATCCGAAGGAGCAGCTGATGGAAGCCATCAAAGCCGTATTCCGTTCCTGGGATAATCCGAGAGCTAATGTTTATCGTCGTGACAATGATATTCCATATTCCTGGGGTACTGCTGTTAACGTACAGATGATGGCGTTCGGTAACATGGGTGAGACCTCTGGTACCGGCGTTGCATTTACCCGTGATCCTGCTACAGGTGAGAAGCACCTGATGGGCGAGTTCCTGATGAATGCACAGGGCGAGGACGTTGTGGCCGGTGTCCGTACACCTCAGAAGATCGATCAGTTAAAGGAAGTTATGCCGGAAGTTTATGAGCAGTTCGTTGGCATCTGCAATACTCTGGAGGATCACTACAGAGATATGCAGGATATGGAGTTTACTATCGAGGACAGAAAGCTTTACATGCTGCAGACACGGAATGGCAAGAGAACTGCTAAGGCAGCTCTTAAGATTGCATGCGATTTAGTGGATGAGGGTATGATCGATGAGAAGAAAGCAGTTGCCATGATCGATCCGAGAAATCTGGATACTTTGCTTCATCCTCAGTTTGATCAGGAGGCATTGAAGAAGGCAGAACCGATGGCGAAGGCTTTGGCTGCATCTCCGGGAGCTGCCTGTGGTAAGATTGTATTTACGGCAGAGGATGCAAAGGCATGGGCAGCAAGAGGCGAGAAGGTGGTTCTGGTTCGTCTTGAGACTTCACCGGAGGATATCGAAGGAATGAAGGCTGCTCAGGGTATTCTGACTGTTCGCGGTGGTATGACAAGCCATGCAGCCGTAGTTGCCCGCGGTATGGGTACCTGCTGTGTATCCGGTTGTTCCGAGATCGCCATGGATGAGGCAAACAAGAAGTTTGTCCTTGCAGGAAAAGAGTTCCATGAGGGTGACTGGCTGTCTATCGACGGTTCTACTGGAAAGATTTATGACGGAATCATTCCTACCGTAGATGCTACCATCGCCGGTGAGTTCGGCAGAATCATGGGCTGGGCTGATAAGTACAGAAGGCTGAAAGTAAGAACCAATGCAGACACTCCGTCCGATGCAAAGAAGGCAAGAGAGTTAGGTGCAGAAGGAATTGGTCTGTGCCGTACGGAGCATATGTTCTTTGAGGGCAACCGTATCGATGCATTCCGTGAGATGATCTGTGCTGAGACAGTAGAAGAGAGGGAAGCGGCGCTGGAGAAGATTCTTCCGGAGCAGCAGGGCGACTTCGAGAAGCTGTATGAGGCTCTGGAAGGCAACCCAGTAACCATCCGTTTCTTGGATCCGCCTCTTCATGAGTTTGTTCCTACAGAGGAAGAGGACATTAAGAAATTGGCTGATGCTCAGGGCAAGACCGTAGAGCAGATCAAGATCATCTGTGATGCGCTTCATGAGTTTAACCCGATGATGGGACACCGTGGATGCCGTCTGGCAGTTACCTATCCGGAGATTGCCAGAATGCAGACCAAGGCTGTGATTCGTGCCGCTATCAATGTGAAAAAGGCACATGCGGATTGGAAGGTATGCCCGGAGATCATGATTCCTCTTATCTGTGATATTAAGGAATTAAAGTTTGTAAAGAAGATTGTGGTAGATACGGCAGATGCTGAGATTGCAGCCGCCGGTGTAGAGCTGAAATATGAGGTCGGTACCATGATTGAGATCCCAAGAGCGGCTTTGACTGCCGATGAGATCGCAAAAGAGGCTGAATTCTTCTGCTTTGGTACTAACGATCTGACCCAGATGTGCTACGGCTTCTCCCGTGACGATGCAGGCAAGTTCCTGAACGCTTACTATGACACCAAGATCTTCGAGAACGATCCATTTGCAAAGCTGGATCAGATCGGTGTTGGCAAGCTTATGGAGACTGCCATTAAGCTTGGTAAGCCCGTACGTCCGGAGCTTCATGTAGGTATCTGCGGCGAGCACGGCGGAGATCCGTCTTCCGTAGAGTTCTGCCACAAGATCGGTCTGGACTATGTGTCCTGCAGCCCGTTCCGCGTGCCGATTGCACGGCTGGCAGCGGCACAGGCGGCGATAAACAATGTAGGAAAGTAGATTACAAATATATGTACT
>CAJUPP010000027.1 GCA_910588325.1 uncultured Hungatella sp. | reverse complement strand
ATACATTCCATTCAGCGTAATCTCCAGACAGTTTTCGGCACCTTCAATATCCCCCAGGCATGCCGCCCCCGGTGCGCCATAAACAGCAGGGATAAAATCAATACAATCCCCTGCATGAATGATTTCCGAAAGTTTTCCTTCCTTTTTATTAATGAAGAGAGAGGCCGGCTGGGAAGCAGTACCATAAAAGACCTTCCGCTGTCCGTTGACGCTTACCACCAGATTCTGGCCGGAACGGCCCATCAGGTCCTGGAAGGTGTAGCCGTTCATCATTAGAAGATTCAGAGCCGTAAAGCTGCCGCTTCGAAACAGTTTGGCCGGCCTGTCGTTTAAAGTTACCCGAAAACTGTCATGAATCAGGTTCAGACCGGAGGAGATGACGATTCCCAGGGGAGTGGCATACTCCGGATTATCCAAATCATATTCATCTGAAAATGCATTGGCCTGAAAGTTTCTTCCTGCAATAGCCACACGCTTGGCATCCATCTTCAGGGCCTCAGTCAGTTTATCCTTCAGCCCGCTTAATTTGCTGCCGCCTCCGGCCAGAAACAGAGCGGAGGGAGCGCCGCCGTTAACCTCCAGGATTTTTGTGGAGATTTCCCTGCACAGAGTATCGGCGGAACCTTGAATACACTGCATAATTTCTTCACAGGGCACCTTCTGTTCGAATCCCAGAATATCCGTAAAGGTCACATCTGTGCCGGAGTCTATCTGCATCTTTATCTGCTCTGCAGTCTTAAAATCCACCAGATATTCCTTCATAATGTTCTCCGTAATTTCGTCTCCAGCCACAGTTGCCATGGTATACCCGGTGACGCTGCCGTCGGTACAGGCAGCAATATCCGAAGTTCCGGCTCCGATATCTACCATAACCAGATTAAGCAGACGCAGGTTGCCGGGAATGGCCGCATTAATGGCTGCAATAGGCTCCAGAGTAATGCTTGCCACCTCCAGTCCAATCTTATTCATAGTGGTGTACAGGCTTTCTACCACTTCGCTGGGCAGAAATGTAGCAATCAGATCTACCTTCACCTGCTGCCCCCGGTGATCCTTCAAACTGGAAATCATATACTGATCCAGGTAATACTGACATACCGTATACCCGACCAGATAAAATCTTCTGGAAGTTCCGTCCTCTGTCCTGTTTTCTGCATCGAAAGCCTCCTCAGCCTTGCTGATGGCTCCGGCCTCCAGACGGCTGATAATCTCGTCATCAATTAACTGGGTACCTGGCAGATCCAGCTGGAAGTCCGCTCTCTGAGTCCGAAGGGCACGACCGGCGGCTGCCACACAGACACGGCTTAACTGAATATGGATCTTATTTTCCAGACGCTTTTTTACTTTTTCAGCTAATGCCGCCACCTTTTCGATATTTTCAATCTGCCCGTCGATCATGGCACGCTCCCCGTGCTCTTCCTTCTCAATGGCAATGATCTTCACTTTATCTTCTTCCACAACTCCAACCATACCGATCACGCTTCTGGTTCCGATATCCAGTGCGAACACGGTATGATCCGGCTGAAGCGGAACCTGAACCTGCGTCTGTGTCTGATTTTTACTCCCCGGTTTTCTGCCTCTGGCCATACCCATTTCCTCCTAAAATAATCACGGCTATCCTGTGCCATCTTATTCCCGATAATTTCTCTGCCAAAAATCTCCAAAATCCTCTGCACAACTATAAAATATTCTACATGACACCTCCCAAATTGTCAACGATTGCTGGCGGTTTTCCCTGCCGCTGCGGACCTCAAAAAACTTTTTCGTATAAGTTGACTTGCCTTTCCATTTGCCTTATAATGGTATTTATCTATGACGAAAGAAGGGCATGTGGATGATCAGAAGCATGACAGGCTTTGGGAGATGCGAGAAAGTAACACAGGAATACAAAATCTCCGTTGAGATGAAAGCTGTGAATCACAGATATCTGGATTTAAGCATCAAAATGCCGAAAAAGTTCAACTATTTTGAGGCAGGAATCCGAAATCTTTTAAAAAAGTACATCCAGCGAGGCAAGGTAGATATTTTTATTAATTTCGAAGACTACAAAGAGAATAAGCTGTGCTTAAAGTACAATGAAGCCCTGGCCTGTGAGTACATGGATTACTTTAAAAAGATAGAGGAGAAGTTTGGAATTCCCGGTGATATGAAAGTTTCCACTTTAGCCAGAATGCCGGAAGTGCTTACCATGGAAGAAGCCCCTGAGGATGAGGAATCTATATGGAAATTGCTTTCGGAGGCAGTGGAGGAAGCGGCGGAACATTTTATAGAAAGCCGGGCAACCGAGGGAGAGAATTTAAAGAAAGATCTTCTTGGAAAACTGGATTATATGCTGGAACTGGTGGGATACATTGAAGAGCGTTCCCCTCAGATCCTGAAAGAGTACCGGGAGAAGCTGGAAGAAAAGGTGAAGGAGCTTTTAAGCACCGCATCTATAGACGAAGGACGTATTGCTACGGAAGTGACGATTTTTGCAGACAAGATCTGTGTAGACGAAGAGGTTGTCCGGCTGAAAAGCCACATCAACCATACAAAAACTGAACTGTCGGCAGGAGGCAGTGTGGGAAGAAAGCTGGATTTCATTGCCCAGGAGATGAATCGGGAGGCCAACACCATCCTCTCCAAGGCCAATGATCTGGAAGTGTCAGACAGGGCCATTGCTCTGAAGACGGAGATTGAGAAAGTACGGGAACAGATTCAGAATATTGAATGATACCATACATCAGACAGGAGAAAGTATGAATAACCAGGGGAGTTTAGTAGTCGTGTCCGGTTTTTCCGGAGCAGGGAAAGGAACGCTGATTAAAGCCTTGCTGGAGAAGTACGATAATTATGCCCTGTCCATCTCGGCAACCACCAGGCAGCCCAGAGAGGGAGAGGCAGACGGAAGAGAGTACTTTTTTGTTACCAGGGAAAAGTTTGAGCAGATGATTAAGGATAAACAGTTAATCGAATATGCCCAATATGTGAATAATTATTACGGAACCCCAAAGCAGTATGTATCCCAGAAGATGGCTGAGGGGAAGGATGTGATTCTGGAAATCGAGATTCAGGGAGCCTTAAAGATCAAAGAACAGTTCCCGGAGGCGTTGCTCCTTTTCGTGGTTCCCCCAAGTGCCGGAGAGTTAAGGCGCCGGCTTTTAAGGCGGGGAACCGAGAGCATGGAAGTCATTCAAGCTAGGCTCTGCCGGGCGGCTGACGAGGCGCAGGGCATGTCCTCCTATCATTATCTCCTGATAAATGATGATATTGATACCTGTGTGGAGGATATGCACCAGATGATTCGGCTGCAGCGTTTCAGAACAACAACGAATCAGGACTTTATCGGGAAGATGCAGAAGGAATTAAATGCAACCGTTTTGATTACGGGGCAGTTATCTAAGTGAACCTGCATGCGCCCGGCAGCGGACGCACCGCCAAACATGAAAGTCTGGCGGGCACACTAGGCGTACCTAAATTCATGCCACCTAATCGACGGCGGATTTTTAAAGTAAGGAAAGGAGAATTTTTATGTTACATCCATCTTATACAGATTTGATCAATGCAGTAAACAGCGGCGTGGAGGATGGCGATGAGCCGGTGGTTCAGAGCCGTTATTCTATTGTCATTGCCACAGCCAAAAGGGCGAGACAGCTGATTGGTGGGGAGGATCCCATGATTCATGCCTCCCGTGACAAAAAACCGCTGTCAGTGGCAGTGGAAGAGTTGTATGAGCAGAAAGTGAAGATTCTTTCCGAGGATGATTCTGAGAATGATGCTTCTGAGAATGATGCTCCGGAAGAAACAGACTGATGAACTTTTGGAAGTGTAAGCCGTCTCATGATGAGAGATGGCTTTTTTATCACAAAATGAGCAACGCGGGAAAATCAAAAGAGCAGGAGTTATTTCATGAAGATATTTTGTGTTTCCCTGGGGTGTGACAAGAATCTGGTAGATACAGAGAGAATGTTGGGACTTTTAACCAGGGACAGATATGAATTTACAGATGATGAACAGCAGGCGGACGTGATTTTGATTAACACCTGCTGCTTTATCGGTGATGCCAAGGAGGAGAGTATAAATACGATTCTGGAGATGGCGGAACTGAAACATACAGGAAACTTAAAAGCCCTTCTGGTAGCCGGCTGTTTGGCACAGCGGTACCAGCAGGAGATTTTTAAGGAGATACCAGAGGTGGATGCAATTTTAGGAACCTCATCCTATGGCGAGATTTCCGGTGTGATAAAAAATGTGCTGGCAGGGAAGGAACGGGAAGAGCGGTTTTTGAGCCTGAGCAATTCTTTGCAGGCTGGTGTACCCAGAGTATTGACCACAGGGGGGCATTATGCATTTTTGAAAATTGCAGAAGGGTGTGACAAGCACTGTACCTACTGCATTATCCCCAGCCTTAGAGGACCTTACCGCAGCGTTCCTATGGAGCAGCTTTTTGAGGAAGCGAAAGGATTGGCAGAACAGGGAGTGAAGGAGCTGATCCTGGTGGCCCAGGAGACCACCGTTTACGGCATGGATCTGTATGGGAAAAAATCTCTCCCTGCACTGTTAAGACAGCTGTGCCAAATCTCTGGAATTCAGTGGATCCGGATTCAGTACTGTTATCCGGAAGAGATTACGCAGGAGTTGATTGAGGTTATAAGGACAGAAGAGAAAGTGTGCCATTACCTGGACATCCCCATTCAGCATGCCAGCGATGCCATTTTAAAACGGATGGGGCGGAAAACCAACCGAAAACAGTTAGAGGATCTGATTGCCTGTTTAAGAAGCCAGATTCCGGACATTGCCCTGCGGACCACGCTGATTTCCGGCTTCCCGGGAGAGACAAAAGAAGATCATGAGATTTTGATGGAGTTTGTGAATCAGATGGAGTTTGAACGTCTTGGTGTGTTTGCATATTCCCAGGAGGAGGATACTCCGGCGGCTGATTTTCCGGATCAGATCGATGAGGCCTTAAAAGAGAAACGGCGGGATGAGATCATGGAACTTCAGCAGGAGATTGCCTTTGAAAAATCGGACTCCATGGTGGGAAGGATCCTGGATGTGATGATCGAGGGACAGGTGGTTGATGAAAATGCCTATGTAGGCCGTACGTATATGGATGCCCCCGGAGTGGACGGGCTGATTTTTGTCAACACCAACGCCCGGCTGATGTCCGGCGATTTTGTCCGCGTCAGGGTCACAGGCGCTGCAGAATATGATTTGATAGGAGAGATGTGTGATGAATCTGCCCAATAAGTTAACTATTTTAAGAGTGTGTTTAATTCCGTTTTTTGTGGTATTTCTTCTGCTTGAGGGAGGGCAGAATCAGACATACCGTTCTATTTCAACCGTCATTTTTATTGTTGCCAGCCTGACGGACATGCTGGACGGAAAGATTGCTAGAAAATACAACCTTGTAACCAATTTCGGGAAATTTATGGATCCTCTGGCGGACAAGCTTCTGGTTTGTTCGGCGCTTATCTGTCTGATTGAACTGGGGCAGATTCCGTCCTGGATGGTGATTGTCATCATCAGCCGGGAATTTATCATCAGCGGTTTCCGTCTGGTGGCTTCGGATAATGGTGTGGTGATTGCCGCCAGCTATTGGGGCAAATTTAAAACCACATTTCAGATGATAGCGGTGGTTCTTTTGATTCTTCAAATTCCGGCACTTACGCTGGTTACCAATATCTGTTTGTGGATTGCCTTGATTCTTACCGTGGTATCCCTGGCAGACTATGTTGTGAAAAACCGTAAGGTACTGACAGAAGGGGGCATGTAATTATGGTAGTAGAGTTGATTTCCGTAGGAACGGAATTGCTGCTTGGAAATATCGTCAACACCAATGCACAGTTTCTGGCTGAGAAATGTGCGCTTTTAGGCTTGTCCATGTACCATCAGACCGTAGTAGGCGACAACAAAGAGAGGCTGGCCCAGTGTATCCGTACGGCTTTGGGGCGGGCGGATGTGTTGATTCTGACAGGAGGCCTTGGCCCTACGGAAGATGATTTGACCAAAGAAGTCTGTGCGGAGGTGATGGGATTTCCGTTAAAGGAGGATCCTCATACCAGAGAACGGATACAGGAGTATTTTAACAACAGTGTCTATAAAAAGATTACGGAGAATAACTGGAAACAGGCCATGGTGCCAGAGGGAGCCAAAGTTCTGGACAACCATAATGGTACGGCTCCGGGACTGATTTTGGAGAAAGACGAAACGTCTGCAATCCTTCTTCCGGGACCGCCAAATGAACTGTATCCCCTGTTTTATGAGCAGGTTTATCCCTATCTTCAAAGCCTGTGTCCTGAGAAGATCATTTCCAGGATGGTAAAGATCTGTGGATGCGGTGAGAGTATGGTGGAGGAAAAGATCCTGGATTTGATTGATTCCCAGACCAATCCTACCATTGCCACCTATGCAAAGACCGGAGAAGTCCATCTGCGTGTAACGGCAAAAGCACCAAACGCAGATGCGGCGGAGAAACTGATAAAACCGGTAGTGAAAGAATTAAAGAGACGGTTTGGCAGCAACGTGTATTCTGTGAAGGAAGATGAGACTTTGGAGATGGCGGTCGTGCGCCTTCTAAAAAAGCATGAACTGACGGTGACGACAGCGGAGTCCTGTACAGGAGGCCTGCTGGCTGGACGGATTGTCAATGTTCCCGGGGCATCAGAGGTGTTCAGGGAAGGATTTATCACCTATTCCAACAAGGCGAAACGGAAGATTCTGGATGTAAATAAGTCCACTTTGAAGAAATACGGAGCTGTCAGCAAGGAGACGGCCAAGGAGATGGCGGCAGGAGGAGCATTTGCAGCAGATGCGGATATCTGCATTGCCATAACCGGGCTTGCCGGACCGGACGGCGGTACAGAGGAAAAGCCGGTTGGACTGGTGTACATGGCCTGTTATCTGGCGGGAAATGTGACCGTGGAAAAATACCAGTTTAAAGGGAACCGGAATAAGGTCAGGGAGCAGTCTGTGGTAAGGTCCCTTGATTTCCTGCGGAGAACGGTTTTGGAATATTATGGAAAAGAGTAGTTCATGGGAGATATGAGGAGGGTATTATTGTGGATAATCGTACAAAAAGAAGGCAGATGTCGATGGCTTACCGCAGTTCCTTTACGCGGCTGGGGCTGAATTATTATACCATTTATGAGTCTGTATATGATCAGTCTTCGGTTTCAGAGAAAGTGACAGGAATTTTGGAAGAGTTTCATCATATTTTAGGGGAGTTTCTGGAGGGGAAGGGAGAACGATCTTCTCTGGAGAATCTGAGAGAACGGTTGATCCATGATATGAATATCCTTACTGCCTACACAGATTGTTTTCAGATCTATGAATATGTGTTGAATCGGGTGGAGAGGCGATTTGTGAAGGGGAAGAGTATCCCATGGTCGGTGGAGGAATTCTCGACGGCTCTTTTGGAGGTGTTATCAAGGTCAGAGGATTCCACAGTTATGAACAGCCGGATTCAGGAGATTATGGGACAGCTTCCCATCCGGTATACGAAACAGAAATTTTACAGTATGTTGTTGGAACGGCTGACGGTCTATGCGGGGGCGGAAAAAGAAAGTCTGGAGGATGTGCTGTACATGCTCAGGACTTCGGCCATGGTAAGTCTGCCAAAAGGCATGGAGGAGCAGTGGCCGGGATTGTATGGGATTCTGGAAAAACTACGCTATATGGATTACCGTAATTTGGACAAGGAGCAGTACTGGGAAGCCATGGACCGGATCAATGATGCAAGCAAAAAGCTGAATGTTGAATCCGGGCTGTATCTTTTAGCTGCGGATTTGGTTAATGATTTATATGTGCTGTTTTTAACCAGAGACAGTGCCGTAGTGGACAGTGCGGAAAAAGATTTGTTTTTCTCTCTTGCAGGGGATATTCGGGAATGCTTTGCGAAACATGACGGACAGCCATTGCCTGAGCAGTGTAAGGAGTATCTGGAAAAGCTGGAGGGAATTCAGGAATACGTGATGGAGCAGTTTATGACGGATGCAGGAGAGGATGATCCCATTCTTTCCAAAATTGTGAAACTGACTTCAGGAAGTTCCTTTGCCAGTCTGGAAGAGACAGTCAGAAAGGAGGAGCCGGCGGACCGGAAATGGATTGAGAAAAAGGGAGAAGAATTCTGTCAGGAATTGACAAAAACCTTTGAAGGCATGCCAAAATCGGTAGTGAGAGCCATCATGGCAAAGATTCTGTCCTATCTTCCGGTGGTATTTCGTTCCTCGGGTGAGTTGGAAGAGTATATCAGGGGCAGTCTGGAAGGATGTACGGATTTGGCGGAGAGAGAAGCCTGTATGGAAATATTGTCATGGGAGCTGATGGACGAAGATGCGTTGGTATAATAGGCTTTATGTGGGGGAAAAGGCAAAGAAGCACCGATTTTCCATCATTCAGAGTATCCGGTGCAGAAAATACCGTATGGGAGTTTTTGTGATTACTCCGGCATCTAATGGGAATAATATCCTTGACATCTATCCGTTTGCAACGCTGTTGGCACCTTATTATCGGGAAAAGGATTTTCTGATTTTGGGTATTGCACAAGGATATGGGGAGGCGCTGGAACTGGCAGGGAAAATTGTTGGAGATATGTATCAGAAAACAGGGGCTTTCTGTCTGGAAGACTTTTTAAAGGTGTGATGAGATGCTTTCTACCTTATTATTGATTCTGAAAATTATATGCATTGCAGTGCTGGCGATCCTGGGCCTAATTTTGACGGTACTGTTTGTGATTCTTTTTGTGCCGGTGCGCTATAGGTTTTGGTGTTCCTATAGGGAGGGAGTGGGCGGAGAGGTAAAGATTACCTGGCTGCTTCATCTCTTGTCCATATTGGCTACATACGATCAGTCTCTGAAAATTTCTGTGAAAATTCTTGGTATCCCTCTGGGAGGTTCGAAAAAGGGCAGGAGAGAAGATGAGACGGAGGAAGGATGGGAAGACTGGGAAAAGAATACGGATACAGGTACAGGAAGCGAAAACGGCAGAAATGATGGAATAGACAATAGCCCTGAGGAACTGTTGAGCGAAGTGGGAAAAGAGTCTGGGGAGAGTACGGCAGATTCAAAGAACTTAAAGGATGGCGCCGAATCGGCTGCTCAGCCAGAGCGTTCTCAAACAGAACATTCTCAGGCAGAACATTCGAAAAAGGCAGGAAAGATACGATTTTTGCCACACAGGATTTTAAGAAAAATAAAGTTCCGTTTTCAGGCATTATGTGGTAAAGTAAAGGAAATGGAGGAGAAGGGGAAGCGGCTTCGGGCATTTTTGACTGACAAGGCAAATCAGAAATCATTTCGTCATATGCTTCGAATGATAAAGCATATTCTTCCCAGAAAGCTTACTGGAAGTGTGAAGTTTGGATTTGAGGATCCTTCCGTTACCGGACAGGTGACAGCCCTGTGTAGTTTTGCTTATGCCCGCTATGGAGATGCCCTCCAGATTACACCGGTATTTAATGAACAGGTATTGGAGGCTTTGGTGAAGGGAAAGGGCAGGATGTTTGTAGGCGTTGTACTGTTCTGGTGCCTGAGAATCCTGATGAATAAGAATATCAAAAGATTATTATTTAAGCGTCAACCCAGGAAAAATGGAGGAGAATAAGATGGCAGAGAATAAAGCAGCAGGGAACAAGAGTCAGTTTGTCTCAATAATCGAGGCATTATTTCAGGGAATCGATCAGTTTGTAACCACGAAAACTGTGGTGGGAGATGCCGTGAAGGTGGATGATGCCATCATTCTTCCGCTGGTGGACGTAAGTTGTGGAATGGCTTCCGGGGCATTTGAGGAGAATGCCAAGAAGAGCGGCGGCGGCGGAATGGGAGCGAAGATCAGTCCAAGCGCGATTCTGGTGATTCAGAACGGCTCTACCAGACTGGTGAATATCAAAGATCAGAATACGGTCAACAAGATGCTGGATATGGTGCCGGATATTGTGAACCGTTTTACGAAGGGAAAGGTGAATATCGGGGAGGAATTTTCCGAAGATGCCATCAGGACAGCCAAGGATATGGCAGCGGATGCGGCTAGGGAAGTAGAAAACGGCATGTCATAGATCGGGACTGTCACGCATATGATAAATTAAGCGTGGAGAAAAACGAGGAATGATATGAGACGATTGTGTGGCCTGATTCTTTTTTCCGTAGGGGTGGGCATGGCAGTAAAGGTGCTGATTCCTACCACGCTGGCTTTGCTGATTTTTATCATAGGGTTGCTGGTGCTGGGATATAACCTTTTTTGCCATTGCTGAACAGGAAAAAAGAAACTCCAGGCAGGTGCCTGGAGTTTTATGTTCTACCCTTTTCCCTTATGGAATAAAATTATGCTCTTTCTACTAAACCAGAACGCAGACAAGAGGTACATACGTACATCTTCTTTGCTCCTCCGTTAACTTTTACTTTAACAGATTTTACGTTTGCTTTCCACATCTTATTGGATCTTCTATGGGAATGGCTCACTGCGTTGCCAAAGTGAGCTGCTTTCTCGCAAATTGCACATTTAGCCATGATTTACACCTCCTTCAAAGCCACTTGGTTTCCTCAACCGGAAATCCATAACAAAAGTATCATAACAGATATATTTAGATTTTGCAAGTAGAATTTCTCATTTTTACCACGTTTTTTGCCAACTTTTAGAATGATTCCTTTTAATTTTTACGTTCCACTCTTGATAATTGAAAATCCTTATGGTAGGATATAGTAGATAAATTTTGTATTTATAAAATTGAGAAATAGATTTTAAAGACGGAGGATTAAAAATGGGAGCTATCTTTGCAAGTTTATTACAAAATCTGATTAAATATGTGGCGTTTATACTGATTGCCTGGGCTGGTATTGTCTGTGGTAAAAAGTATCGGGACCATAAGGATGCCGTATCCGGAAAGACAGACAAAAATACTACGAAGTAACTGCGGAGGATAAAACGTTGAAAAATTATGGTGTAAATGAGTTGAGAAGAATGTTCTTAGAATTCTTTGAGAGCAAGGGCCATCTGGCTATGAAAAGCTTCTCTCTGGTTCCGCACAATGACAACAGTCTTCTTCTGATTAACTCCGGAATGGCGCCGCTTAAGCCATATTTTACCGGACAGGAGATTCCGCCGAGAAGACGTGTGACTACCTGTCAGAAGTGTATCCGTACCGGAGATATTGAGAATATCGGCAAGACGGCCCGCCACGGTACCTTTTTTGAGATGCTGGGTAATTTCTCGTTCGGAGATTATTTTAAGACAGAGGCTATTCACTGGTCCTGGGAGTTTCTTACAAAAGTAGTGGGCCTGGAAGCAGACCGCCTGTATCCGTCGATTTATCTGGATGACGAGGAAGCGTTTCGGATCTGGAATCAGGAGATCGGAATTACGCCGGATAGGATTTTCCGCTTTGGAAAAGAGGACAACTTCTGGGAGCATGGTGCCGGACCATGCGGCCCCTGTTCCGAGATTTACTATGACCGTGGAGTGAAATATGGCTGCGGAAAACCAGGCTGTACCGTAGGCTGCGACTGCGACCGTTTTGTGGAGGTCTGGAACAATGTGTTTACCCAGTTCGAGAATGACGGACACGGGAATTATACGGAGTTAAAGCAGAAAAACATCGATACCGGCATGGGGCTGGAGCGTCTGGCTATGGTGGTTCAGGATGCGGATTCTTTGTTTACCATTGATACCAATAAGGCGCTGATGGATGCTGTCTGTAAGCTGGCTCATGTAAAATATCAGGAAGATGAGAAAAAGGATGTTTCTCTCAGGATTATTGCAGATCATGTGAAATCCTGCACCTTTATGATTTCTGATGGAATCATGCCTTCTAATGAGGGCCGGGGGTATGTACTGCGACGTCTTTTGCGTCGTGCGGCCCGTCACGGACGCCTTTTAGGAATCGAAGGACGGTTTATGGCTGATTTAAGCAAAACAGTTATCGCTTTGTCCAAGGACGGTTATCCGGAGCTGGAAGAGAAAAAGGTGATGATTTTAAAAGTCCTCACCGAAGAGGAAGAGAAATTTAACCGGACCATCGATCAGGGTCTGGCGATTTTGAATGATATGGAGCAGAAGCTGGTGAAAGAGGGAAGTACAGTTCTTTCCGGAGCGGATGCATTTAAGCTTTATGATACTTATGGATTCCCTATGGATCTGACCTTGGAGATTCTGGAGGAAAAGCATTTCTCTGTAGACGAGGAAGGATTCCAGGCAGCCATGAAGGAGCAGCGGGAGAAAGCCCGTAAAGCCCGCAAGACCACCAACTACATGGGCGCTGACGTGACGGTATATCAGTCCATTCCGGCTGAGATTACATCCGGATTCGTGGGATATGACCGTCTGATTCATGACTCCCGGATCTCTGTTCTGACTACAGATGAGAGTCTGGTGGAGGCTCTGACGGATGGGGAAGATGGTACTATCATTGTAGATGAGACTCCGTTCTACGGAACCATGGGCGGACAGCAGGCGGATGTAGGTGTGATTGAGAACGAACATGGAACGTTTGAGGTAAAGGATACCATTCACCTGCAGGGCGGCAAGATAGGTCATGTGGGTGTGATGACAAAAGGCATGTTCCAGGTGGGAGAGACCGTTACTTTGAAGGTCTGCGGGGAAAACCGTCTGGATACCTGCAAGAATCACAGCGCCACCCATCTGCTTCAGAAGGCTCTGCGCATGGTACTGGGCGACCATGTGGAACAGGCAGGCTCCTATGTGGATGCAGGCAGGCTGCGTTTTGACTTTACCCATTTCTCTGCCATGACTGCAGAGGAAATAAAAAAGGTAGAAGAACTGGTAAATAAGGAGATTCGCAAGGCTCTTCCCGTTGTGACCCAGGAGATGGGCCTGGATGAAGCCAAGAAATCTGGTGCTATGGCATTGTTTGGCGAGAAGTACGGTGAGAAGGTCCGTGTAGTGCAGATGGGAGATTTTTCCGTGGAACTTTGCGGAGGTACTCATGTAGCCAATACGGAAGTGATTATGGCGTTTAAGATTCTGTCTGAGACAGGTATTGCTGCCAATGTCCGCAGAATCGAGGCCTTGACCGGAGACGGACTGATGGCTTACTATCAGCATACGGAGGAGGAACTTCACAGGGCGGCTAAAACTGCCAAAGCCATTCCTGCCGAGCTGACAAGAAAGATTGAATCCATGATGGAGGAAATAAAGGCTCTTCATTCTGAGAATGAGAAGTTAAAGAGCAAATTGGCTAACGGCGCCATGGGCGACGTGATGAGCCAGGTGGTAGAAGTAAAGGGAGTAAAGGTTCTGGCTGCCAAGGTAGCGGATGTGGACATGAACGGCCTGCGGAATCTGGGAGACCAGATGAAGGAAAAGCTGGGTGAGGGTGTGATTGTCATTGCTTCTGTCACAGACGGAAAAGTAAATCTGATGGCTGCCGTTACTGACGGGGCGCAGAAACAGGGTGCTCATGCAGGGAATCTGATTAAGGCTATCGCCGGACTGGTTGGCGGCGGCGGCGGCGGACGTCCAGGTATGGCTCAGGCCGGGGGTAAGAACCCGGCGGGAGTGGAGACGGCTCTGGCTAAGGTGAAGGACGTTATTAAAGAGCAGATTCATGGCTGATCATTTCGGGCGTCATATATGAAAAGAGCATGAGGGGGCAGTTTCGGCTGCCTCTTTTTTCATAGTAGTCAATTTAAAAAACTGGAGACATGGAGCCAGAGGCGGAACCCTTTTTTGAAAATTCATAGGGTTCCAATCAAAAAATACAAAAAAATTGGAAATCTTTGAAAAAATCAGTTGACGAATGGCGATTTTATGCTATAATTACAGCAGTGCTATAAAATACCCAAACAGTTGTATTATGCACAAGTACACAACTGGAGGGAGGTTAGGTGTGAGCTATGTCAAACGTTATTGTTAAAGATAATGAATCGTTAGACAGCGCTTTACGCAGATTCAAAAGAAACTGCGCAAAGGCTGGTATTCAGCAGGAGATTCGTAAAAGAGAACATTACGAAAAACCAAGCGTACGGCGCAAAAAGAAGTCTGAAGCCGCAAGAAAGCGTAAGTACAATTAATCAGGAAGTTCGAAAGGTCCTTAGTCGGAAGATTAAGGACTTTTTTCTGTCCTGAAAGCATAGATTACTATAAATAAATCAGCCGGAAACCGGAATATGCTAAAAAGTGTCAGAGACCAGGCCGTATCTGTCTTAAACCTTCCAAAGGATGTAATTCCGGGAGAACCTATGATTACCATAACGGGAAGGCAGAGGGTCTACATTGAGAATTATCACCGGATTGTCAGCTTTCAGGACGAGGAGATCAAACTCCAGGCCAAAACATGCCGGATTCTGATCCATGGGAAGCGGCTTCGGATCGAATATTATACCAGGGATGATATGATGATCGCAGGACAGATAAGTTCCGTTGTCATGGAAGGCTAACTGGAGGGATGGAGTTGCTTCGAACCTTGAACCGATGGAGAACAGGATATCTTAAAATCCGGGTTTCCGGTTTCTTCTCAGAACGATTTTTAAATATCTGCAGTACCAACCAGATTGAAATCTGGGAGTTAGAGCCAAAGAAGGACGGGTTTTTCTGTTATATCAGGCTTCCGGCTTTTAAAAAGATTCGGCCTTTGGCCCGGAAAGCCAGGGTGCGTGTCCGGATTCTGGATAGATCCGGTTTTCCTTTTTTTTTACAGAGAAACAGAAAAAGGGCAGGGCTTTTTCTGGGGTTTTTCTCCTTTTTCCTCCTGTTATATGTCTTGTCTCTTTTTATCTGGAATGTCTCTTTTGAAGGAAATTCCCACTACACAAGGGAAACTCTTTTGGGTTACCTGGAATCAGAGGGGATTCGGTACGGCATGAGAAAAAGCGGGATTTCCTGTGAACAGCTGGAAGAAAATCTTCGCAGCCGGTTTCCGGAGATTACTTGGGTGTCCGCCAGGGTATCGGGTACCAGGCTTCTCATAAAAATAAAGGAAAATCAGGTGCTGTTTTCCATACCGGAAAAGGATGAAAGTCCCTGTGACCTGGTAGCAGGGAAGACAGGAACCATTGTCAGGATAGTTGTGAGGCAGGGAAAATCTCAGATTGCCATAGGAGATACTGTGGAACAGGGGCAGGTATTGGTAGCCTCAAAGCTTTCCGTGATGAATGACAGCGGAGAGGTAGTTCGCAATGCGTATGTTCATGCCGATGCGGATGTCTATGCGGCGACGGAATATACTTATGAGGAGAAGCTGCCGAAAGTTCAAAGGGTTTCTGTGAAGACCGGAAAGAAACGTTTTGGAGGAGGAATTCGGATTGGGTCTTATCAGTGGGTATTTCTGCTTCCTGTCTGGGGCGACAATCCGTGGAATTATGTGTCGGAAACCACCCAGTTGTGTCTTCTGGAAGACTTCTATCTTCCGGTCTATTTTGAGAAAATACAAGGTGAGGAATTCATTTCCTATGAACGTCCTTATACGGCTAAAGAGGCGGAGGAGGCAGCAAAACGGATAGAAGCCCATTATCTTGAAAATTTATTGCAAAAAGGGGTACAAATTATTGAAAATAATGTTAAAATACAAGAGAATGGATCTTTCTATATCATAGAAGGACAGGTGGCCGCTGAAGAGATGATTGCTATAAAACAGCCTGTGGCAGATATGGAACAGCCGGCAGAAACTTACCCGAAGGAAAATGAGGAGACGACAGAAATAAGATGAGTGTAATTGAAACAATGGTTGATATTCCTGCAGAACACGAGAAGAATGTCTGCGGGCAGTTTGACGAGTATATAAAAAAGATGGAGCGGACCTTTCATGTGACTATGGTGTCCAGAGACGGATGCTTAAAAGTGATTGGTCCGGAAGAGATGATAAAAAAGGCAGTGAGCGTGTTTGGCAATCTGATTGAGTTATCCAAGAGAGGCAATGTGATTACCCAGCAGAATGTGGACTACGCCATCGCATTGTCATTTTCGGAAAATGACAGCCAGATTCTGGAGATTGATCAGGATATCATCTGCCGAACGGCAGGCGGAAAGCCGGTGAAGCCCAAAACTCTGGGCCAGAAGGCTTATGTGGATGCGATTCGAAAGAAAATGGTCGTGTTTGGCATCGGACCGGCAGGAACCGGAAAAACCTATCTGGCTATGGCTATGGGAATACAGGCTTTTAAAGACGGAGAAGTGGGACGGATTATTCTGACCAGGCCTGCCATTGAAGCCGGAGAGAAGCTGGGATTTCTGCCGGGAGATTTGCAGAGTAAGATAGATCCATACCTGCGGCCGCTTTATGACGCTCTGCACCAGATTATGGGGGCGGAGAGTTATCTGCACAATGCAGAGAAGGGTCTCATCGAGGTGGCGCCCCTGGCCTATATGAGAGGGCGTACGTTGGATAATGCATTTATTATTCTGGATGAGGCGCAGAATACCACGCCAGCTCAGATGAAGATGTTCTTAACCAGAATCGGGTTTGGTTCCAAGGTAATCATCACGGGAGACCAGACACAGAAGGATTTGCCGGGAGGAAGCACTTCCGGATTGGATGTGGCCGTCAAGGTTCTGAAAAATATTGAGGATATCGGATTCTGTTACTTAACCAGCAGCGATGTGGTGCGCCATCCTCTGGTGCAAAAAATTGTACAGGCCTATGACGATTACGAAAAGAAGAGTCAGGGCGGCAAGGGGCAGGGCAGGAAAGACTCGGAGAAGGAAAATGAGCGGGAGAAAAAAGGTTCCTTCGACAAAGGAAAACGAAAAAGGAGACGCAGATGACAGTCAATATTGAGTATGAGGCAGAAAAAAAACTGAATCTTCCATGGGAGAAAATCATAAGAGACATAGTGGAAGGTGCTCTGAATTATGAGTCATGCCCCTATGAAGCAGAGGTAAATGTACTCCTGACAGATGATGAGGGTATCCATCAGGTGAATAAGGAATACCGGGATATCGACAGACCTACGGATGTTCTTTCCTTTCCCATGCTGGAGTATAAGACGCCTTCTGATTTTGAGGAGGTGGAGGAGCATTTTGCCGATTGCTTTAACCCGGAGACAGGGGAGCTGATGCTGGGGGATATTATAATTTCCGTGAACAAAGTGGAAGAGCAGGCGGAAAAATATGGGCATTCCATGGAGCGGGAACTGGCCTTTCTGACGGCTCACAGCATGCTTCATCTCTGCGGTTACGATCATATGGAGGAGGATGAGCGGCTTTTGATGGAAGAGAAGCAGAGACAGATTCTTGAAACAATGGGCTATAGGCGGTAAAGGAACCACAGCGTTATCAGGAGAGTACAGATGCCACGGAAGGACAGAAAATACGATATCAGATAAAAGGTAGGAAGGCTAATGGGAAAAAGAAATGCGGTAATGATTGTTCTGGCTGCTTTGGTGGTTCTTCTGACCGGGTGCGGGAAGAAGTCTTTGGAGGCTGTGGCTACGGAAAGTTCGCCGGTGACAGTGGTAATCAAGACAGAGGAGATCCTGATAGAGGAGACAGAAAACCAGACAGAACTTAAGCCTGAGGAAACAGAGGATCAGGAAGAGCCGGAAGAGCGGATCGAAATAGATGGCAAGATCAGAAGTTATCTGACCGGAGAGATGGTGGATGTAAAAAAGGCAAACCGCAGACCTCTGGCAGTGATGATGAGCAACGACAAAGGCGCCCTTCCTCAATATGGAATTAACCGGGCCGGTGTGGTCTATGAAGCCCCTGTGGAAGGCGGTATGAACCGCTATATGGCTCTTATTGAGGACTATGATGATCTGGACAGAATCGGTTCTGTCAGAAGCTGCAGGACCTATTACACATTTTTTGCAAGGGAATTCGATGCGATCTACGCCCATTTCGGTCAGAGTACATTTGCGCGGCCGTATCTGGACGACGTGGACAATATCAATGGAATCGAGGGAGCAGGAAGCGGAGCTTTCTACCGCAGCAGTGACAGGAAGGCCCCCCACAATGCTTATACAAGTTTTGAGAAGCTGCAGAATGCCATGGAAAAATTAGGATATTCTCAGGAATACTCTTCAGACTACAAGGGACATTATCGTTTTGCAAGAGATGGAAAAGAAGTCAATCTGGATAATTCTTTGGATGCTTACAGGGTGATTCCAGGCTATCTGCTGAATGAACCGTATTTTCTGTATTCGGAGGAAGACGGTCTGTATCACCGCTATCAATATGGAGATGTGCATAATGGATCAGAAGGTCCTATTGCTGTAAAAAATTTGATTATACAATACTGTTCTTCTGGACATTATGCCACTACAGAATATTTAAATATTGATGTACATACCAGCCAATATGGGTATTATATTACTAATGGCCAGGCGATTCCTTTGAGCTGGGAAAAGGATGGCCAGTTTGGTGTAACCCATTATTATAACGTAGACAATCAAGAAATCACTTTGAATCAGGGAAAGACCTGGGTCTGCATCATTCCAACCAGTGATTTCGACAAGACGGAGATCCATGGAAAAGACAACTAGAGTAAAGCAAAGCAGAAGTAAATATATAGGTGTCATAGAACAGCCGCCTCATGTACATCAGCCGGAAATGACGGTACCTACAGACAGTGACTTTGACTCCATGCTGACAACGGAGTGGGGGCATCGGTTTGCGGATAACAAAAGACAGCAGGAGAGGGACGCGGCAAATCCTGCAGGCCAGCAGAGAGCCAGAAGAGAAAGTCCTATGTCTGGAGGCTATCAGCAGCCGGTACGGACAGCAGGCTACAAAAATCCGCCGGCCGAAACCATGTATCGCTCTCAACAGCCGGAATCGGATGGAACCAGAGATTCACTGTTTAGAACTGCAGAGCGCCGTCAGCCGCCGGTGTCCACGGAATATGGGCGGGTACGTCAGAAGCCGGAATCTACAAGATATGGGCAGGGTTATCGGCAGTCGGAATCTACAGAATATCAAAAGGGCCATCGGCAGTCTGCTGCCCCTGTGAGCCGTCCGGTACAATCAGAATCCGTCAGCATAAGAAGGGCGCCGTCCAGAAATGGACACCGTCAGCCATACCCGTCCTCCGGCTCTGCCCCCCGGCGTCAGACTCCTGCAAAAACTGTGAAAAGGCAGAGGGATAACCTGGATTTTCGTGAACCCAATAAGGAACAGCCTGCCAGAAAAAAGACAGGTTCTAATTTTATTGTCCAGGGAAGTATTCTGGCGGCAGCAGGAATCATTGTCCGTCTTATCGGCATGTTTTACCGGATTCCTCTGGCAAATTATATCGGAGATGAGGGAAACGGCTATTATAGTGCCGCTTACAATATTTACTCGATTTTGTTAATTCTGTCTTCTTATAGCATGCCGGTGGCAGTGTCTAAGATGGTGTCCGCAAGACTGGCGAAAAAACAGAACCGCAATTCTCTGAGGATTTTAAAAGCGGCTCTGTTTTATGCTACCGTTGCCGGCGGCCTGGGCTTTTGTGTTCTGTGGTTCGGAGCAGATTTTTTTGCCAGCCACATCATCAAAATGCCCTTCAGTGCCTATGCGCTGCGGGTTTTGGCCCCCACCATATGGATCATGGCTTATCTGGGCGTTTTAAGAGGATTTTTTCAGGGACATTCCACCATGGTCCCTACGGCAGTCTCCCAGATTTTTGAACAGATTGTCAATGCGGTGGTCAGCCTTTTGGCGGCCAGGACCTTATTTGAGGTTGGGGTACGGTCTAATCTGGTATACAAATCCACAGAGTATTCCTACGCTTTTGGAGCGGCCGGAGGCGCTCTGGGAACTGGTGCAGGTGCTTTGACAGCTCTTCTGCTGTTCGTCGTTTTGCTGTTTCTGCGTCTGCCTGCCATGAGGCGAAGAGCCAGAAGAGAGCCTATCTCTCAGGTGGAAAGCTATGGAACCATTACCAGTATTTTGTTCTTTACGGTGGTGCCAATCATCATAAGCAGTACTCTCTATAACAGCAGCACAGTGATTGACAACACTTTATTCGGACAGGTCATGTCTTCCCTGGGACAGGAAAATGAGATCGCATCCCAGTGGGGAATTTATTCGGGAAAATATCATCTTCTCTTTAATATTCCGGTTGCCGTAGCGAATTCCCTGTCTTCATCCCTGATTCCTTCCCTCTCCAGAGCAGTTGCAGAGCGGAACAGAAGACAGATACTGGAACGGATTTCCAATGCCATCCGTTTTTCCATGATCATTGCCATTCCCTCTGCTGTAGGACTTACGGTGCTGGCTGCTCCGGTGTGCAACCTTCTCTTTTCCGGAGGCGATAATGAAATGCTGATCCGGATGACTCTGTTAGGTTCATCGGCTGTGGTTGTATATTCCCTTTCCACAGTAACCAATGCCGTTCTCCAGGGAATCAACCGGATGAATGTCCCCATCAAAAATGCCGCCATTTCCATGGTGCTTCATGGGATTATCCTTTATGTAATGCTGCGGATATTCAAGCTGGGAATCTATGGTGTACTATACTCCAATATTTTGTTCGCGCTGTTCATCTGCATTCTAAACGCAAGGGCGATTTCCAGATACAAACGGTACCGTCAAGAGATCGTGAAGACATTCCTGATTCCTATGGCGGCGTCAGCGGCTATGGGGGCCAGTGCCTATGGCATTTACCGCCTATGTTCCCTGAAGATAGGAAATTTAATCAGCACCCTGATTTCGATTCTTGTGGCAGTGATGGTGTATTTTGTACTGCTGATTAAATTAAAAGGCATAGACGCCCGGGAAATGAAAAGCTTTCCGGGAGGCACTAGGCTTTTGACAGTGGCACGAAAACTTCATCTGATGTAAGTTCCTGAATCTATAATGATTAAAAATGGAATAACAGGCAGATACTATACCTATAAGGAGGGATTATCCCATGAAAAAATATGGTATCTGCTTATTCCTGTTTGTTATTATGGCCATTGCCTGCCTGACAGCAGGGTATTTTGCCACAAGGACTCAGGTACAGCAGGAGAGTGCTATTTCCAATACAACCTATGAGACAGAGACCGTGACGGAAAACCGGGTGGTTATCAATCAGAAGCAGGTGGAACCAATAGTACAGACAGCACCCTTAGAACAGTTTTATCTGGTGTCTGAGACCGGATTTCTTCTGGTATTTTCACAGGACCAGTCCACCATCTGCCTGTACACCCATATTCCAATCACCGATTTTCCGGAAAAAGAGCAGGAGCGGTTGAGAGAAGGAATCTGGTTTCCGTCTATGATGGAGGTTTTTCAGTATCTGGAGTCCTATACGAGTTAGACTGTCTCCCATAAAAAACAGGCACACGAACAGAGGAATATTGAGTATGAAAAAACAGATTTTAGTCATTGGAGGCGGCGCATCCGGTATGATGGCAGCCATTCAGGCTGCCAGACACGGAGGCAAGGTAACCATCTTAGAGCATATGGACCGAGTGGGAAAGAAACTCTTATCCACAGGGAACGGGAGATGCAATCTGACTAATCGCTATCAGGCAGAAGAGTGTTACCGATGTGGACAAAAAGGGTTTATCTCAAAGGTTTTAGAACAGTTTTCCATGAAAGACACCTTATCCTTTTTTGAAGAGCTGGGAATCATCCCCAAAGACCGAAACGGATACATCTATCCCAACTCCGACCAGGCATCCTCTGTCCTGGATGTGCTTCGAATGGAACTGGATCATCAAAAGGTGCAGGTCCTTCTTAACTGCCAGATAGAATCTGTCCGAGTTTCCGAGAACTTCTTTGTTCAGACCAATATGGGTCCGATAGAGGGAGATGCCCTGATTCTGGCCGCCGGTTCCAAAGCCGCCAAAGTTACAGGTTCTGATGGCAGTGGGTATGCCCTGGCCCAGTCCCTGGGACATAAAATTGTGACACCCCTTCCTGCTCTGGTACAGCTTCGGTGCAGGGAAAATCATTATAAACAATTGGCCGGTATCCGTACGGAAGCCTGTGTGTCTCTGATGGTACAAAAGCCCCTGGACATTTTTTCACAGCAGACAAAAGGAAAAAGAAACTCCTGGGAAGTTCTGGCAGAAGAGAAAGGCGAACTGCAGTTGACTGATTACGGCCTGTCTGGAATCCCTGTGTTTCAAATCAGCCGCTACGCATCTGTTTCTTTACATAAAGGGTACCACGTGAAAGTCCGTATTGACTTCCTTCCACAGATGACATTACAGGAAACCGAAGAGCTGGTTGACAGGCGGCAAAGACAGATGGAATACAAAACTTGTGAACAATGGATAACTGGACTGTTCAACAAAAAGCTTGGCCTTGTACTGTTAAAACTTGCAGGGATAGAGGCCGGCAGAAAGGTCTCCCAGGTTCCTGCCTCCCAATGGAAACAGTTGATAAAGCAGATAAAGAGGTATGAGACAGAGGTAGTCTCTGTCAATTCCTTCGAACATGCTCAGATATGCTGCGGCGGTGTGGATACGAAAGAGGTCCATGCAGAAACCATGGAATCGAAAAAGATATCTGGCCTTTATTTTGCAGGTGAGATTTTGGACGTAGACGGAATCTGCGGCGGCTATAATCTGCAATGGGCCTGGTCCAGCGGAGCCGTGGCAGGCAGATGTGCCTCTGTCCTGCCATGGCAGGAAAAAAACAGGCCAAAAAGAGATTGCGAGAAGATATTCCGCATAAATGGAGGGAAGCATGATTCGTATTAACCAATTAAAACTGCCTGTTACACACAAAAAGGAGGATATTCCTGCCAAACTGGCGAAAACTCTAAAGATTCCTCAAAATCGTATCCGTTCCTGGAAAGTTGTAAAACAATCCATAGACGCCAGAAAAAAAGACCAGATTCTGTTCATCTATACCATTGATGTGGAGATTGAAAACCAGCAGCAGCTTATAAAGAAGCTGAAAAATCCCCAGATCACCCTGACAAAAGAGGACAGCTACCGCTTTCCCTCAGCCGGAGACATCCCGCTTTCCACCCCTCCGGTTATTGCCGGAAGCGGCCCCGCAGGCTTATTCTGCGGCCTGATGCTGGCTGAAGCAGGCTATTGCCCTATCATTCTGGAGCGTGGAGAAGATGTAGACTCCCGCCAAAAAAAGGTAACCCGGTTTTGGCTGGAAGGTATTCTCGACCAACACTCCAATGTTCAATTCGGCGAAGGCGGAGCCGGTACTTTTTCCGACGGAAAACTGAATACTCTGGTAAAGGACCCGTTGAACCGAAATAAAAAGGTTCTGGAAATCCTGGTAGAACACGGTGCGGATCCGGAAATTCTGTACATAAATAAACCTCATATCGGAACTGATGTGTTAAGCCGGATTGTCAAGAACATCAGAAAACACATCACAGACCTGGGCGGGAGCGTAATCTTTCATGCCCAGGTAACCGATTTGGAGATAGAAGCCGGAAGACTTCGCGGAGTCATAATAAACCATAAGCAGCATATTCCGGCAGAAACTTTTGTTCTGGCTGTAGGCCACAGCGCCCGGGATACGTTCTCCATGCTTCTTGGCCGGGGAGTTCCCATGAAACCCAAGCCTTTCGCCGTAGGCCTCAGAATTCAACATCCCCAGTCCATGATCAATGAGGCGCAGTACGGCCAGAATCAATCATATCAGAAAAACACACTCTGGCAGCTTTTAGGCCCCGCTTCCTACAAGCTTACCTGGCAGACCAGTCAGAAGCGAGGCATATACTCTTTCTGCATGTGTCCGGGAGGCTATGTAGTCAATGCTTCATCCGAGCCAGGCAGACTGGCAGTCAACGGAATGAGCAATCATGACCGCGGCGGAAAGAATGCCAACAGTGCCCTGATCGTAACCATAACCCCTGAAGATTTCCCAGGAGATTCCCCATTAGCCGGTGTAGAATATCAGAGAAATCTGGAGAAGACGGCTTATGAATACGGCCATGGTAACATCCCTATTCAGCTCTACGGTGACTTTAAGGAAGGACATGAAAGCAGAGGCTATGGCGAGGTAATGCCCGAATTCAAAGGAGACGTCCGGTTTGCCAATCTGAAAGAAATGCTGCCTGACTACCTGTCCCAATCCATCATAGAAGGAGTCGAGCAGTTTGAACGCATAATCTGCGGCTTTTCCCGATATGATGCCATCTTAGCCGGAATAGAAAGCCGCACCTCATCCCCCGTAAAAATCTGCCGCGACGACCGCTTTGAAAGTGAAATCAAAGGCCTCTTCCCATGCGGGGAAGGCGCCGGTTACGCCGGAGGCATAACCTCAGCAGCCATGGACGGAATAAAAATCGCCGAGGAAATTGCCCGCAGATACCATTTAGTTACCGTTCACGCCCAATGTCATTTAGGTAACACTTGACCTTTCTCGATAACGCAGCCCGGAGAGAGAATGATATTGCTTTCTCCAGGGTACTTGAAGACCGCCGGTACTTAGGTGCTGTCTCTTAGCGCCTTATGTACCGCCACGCTCTGCACGTAGCGAGAGCGTGCCCCAAAACTTTGCCCCTGAAACTTTACAAATCCCATTCCCCTGATATATAATAAACCAGAATGATTATTCTCCCAAACATCCATCGTTTGATTATAAATTCCAGGAGGACATAAACACACTATGAGACCCTCAGAACGCACCACCTTAAAATTCAAACAGCGCATTGTCATAAAAATTGGTTCCTCCTCCCTGACCCACCCGGAAACAGGAGATTTGAATTTTCTAAAAATCGAGCGTCTGGTCCGCGTCATCAGCGACCTGAAAGGCAGAGGGAAAGAAGTAGTCCTGGTATCCTCCGGCGCCATTGCCGCCGGCAGGCAGGCCCTTCATTTTTCAGGAAAACCGAACCATCTTTCCCAGAAACAGGCCTTTGCCGCCATTGGCCAGGCAAGACTGATGATGGTCTACCAAAAACTTTTTTCCGAATACAACCAGACCGCCGCCCAGGTTCTTCTGACAAAAGATACCATGGTAAACGATTCCTCCCGCTATAACGCCCAGAATACCTTCGATGAATTGTTAAAGCTGGGTGCTGTCCCCATCGTCAACGAAAATGACACCGTATCCACATCCGAGATCCCTCTGGTAGATAATTTCGGTGATAATGACCGTCTGTCCGCAATCGTGGCAGCCTTAATCGGAGCAGACCTTCTCATTCTTCTGTCTGATATCGACGGGCTTTATTCTGATGATCCCAGAACCAACAGCCAGGCCTCCTTTATCAGCCTGGTACATGAGATTACCCCAAGACTTCTGGCTATGGGAAAAGAAACCTCCGGCAGCAGTGTAGGAACCGGCGGCATGGCAGCGAAACTGGCGGCGGCCAGAATCGCCACAGACAGCGGGTCTGATATGGTAATCGCCAATGGAGCAGATGTGGAAGTGATCTATCAGATTATAGAAGGAGAAGAAAAGGGCACCTTATTTATGGCCCACAACAACCTGGATTTTGATCTGATGCATTATCTGAACAACGAATATTAATATCCCATGAAAAGAGGAGTTTTCCTATGATCACACAGGAAATGATAGACCGAATCAACACCTTATACCACAAATCCCAGTCCGTAGGACTCACTGACCAGGAGAAAGAAGAACAGGCTGCCCTTCGGAAAGCCTATATCCAGGCTATCCGCACCAACATGCGGGCGAATCTGGACAATATTTCTATCAAAGAAGCAGATGGAAGTATTACGGATCTGGGGAAAAAGTACGGCACGAACAAAGGCAGATGACTGAAAGAAAGGAAGGAGACTTCACATATGCTGGAAGAGATTGGAAAACATGCGAAACAGGCAGCCAGGTACTTAAATGTCCTTGGATCCACACAGAAAAATCAGGGCCTATATGGGGCTGCAGATGCACTTATGGAGGCATCGGATTCGATTATTGCGGCCAACGAAAGAGACCTGGATAACGCCAGGAAAAAAGGAATGCATTCCGGCCTTTTAGACCGCCTGATGCTGAATCCTTCCAGAGTGGAAGCTATGGCAGAAGGGCTGAAAGCGGTTGCCGCCTTAGAAGACCCGGTGGGGGAGGTGCTTTCCATGAAGCCCAGACCCAACGGCCTTCTCATCGGCCAGAAACGGGTTCCCATAGGTGTCATCGGCATGATCTACGAGGCCCGTCCCAATGTGACGGCAGACGCCTTCGGTCTCTGCTTCAAAGCAGGAAATGCCGTGATTTTAAAGGGCGGCAGTGATGCGCTCTGGTCCAACAAGGCCATTGTAAAAGCCATACAGACAGGGCTTTCATCTGCAGGTCTCCCTTCAAAAGCGGTTCAACTCATCGAGGATACCAGCCGGGAAACAGCAAAAGAATTGATGCGCATGAACCAGTATGTGGATGTACTGATTCCCAGAGGCGGGGCAGGGCTTATCCGTTCTGTAGTAGAGAACAGTACGGTTCCTGTGATTGAGACAGGAACCGGAAACTGTCACATTTTCGTAGATGAGTCAGCTGATTTTTCCATGGCCCTTGACATTATTTTCAATGCCAAAACCCAGCGTATCGGTGTATGCAATGCCTGTGAGTCCTTAGTTGTTCACAGAAAAATTGCGGGAGAGTTTCTTCCTCTTCTGAAAAAAAAGCTGGATGAAAAACAGGTGGAGGTGCGGGCGGATGAAGAGGCCTGTGCCATCGTTCCGGAGTTTTCTTCAGCTTCAGAGGAAGACTGGGGAAGGGAATATCTGGACTACATTCTGTCTTTAAAGCTGGTAGACTCTGTGGAGGAAGCCATTTATCATATCAATCGATACAATACCAGACATTCGGAAGCCATCATCACATCCACCTATGCCAATGCGCAGAAGTTCCTCAATGAGATTGATGCGGCGGTGGTTTATGTCAATGCGTCTACCCGTTTTACGGACGGATTCGAGTTTGGCTTTGGTGCAGAGATCGGCATCAGCACCCAGAAGCTCCATGCCAGAGGGCCTATGGGGTTAAAAGAACTGACCGCCACCAAGTATATCGTATATGGAGACGGGCAGGTGCGTCCATGAAGTACTATCTGGCACCTATGGAGGGTGTAACCGGAAGAATTTTCAGAAATGTATATCATGCCTGCTTCCCTCCTATGGACAAATACTTTGCCCCCTTTATCACCCCCAATAACAACGGGAGGCTGAGTCCAAGAGATTATAAAGAACTGGACAGGAAACAGAATCAGGGGCTTTATGTGGTTCCTCAGATTCTAACCAACCAGGCAGACGGTTTCGTCCTCACAGCAAAGACTTTGAAGGAGATGGGGTACCAGGAGATAAATCTGAACCTGGGATGTCCCTCCGGCACGGTGGTATCCAAAAGGCGGGGAGCAGGATTTCTTGGCTGTCCGGCAGAACTGGACCATTTTTTGTATGACATTATTTCCCGGACCGATATAAGGATTTCTGTAAAAACGCGGATTGGGATGGAGCGGGAAGAGGAGTTTGGAAAACTGTTGGAAATCTATAACCGATATCCGCTAAAAGAGCTGATCATCCATCCCAGAATCCGGACGGATTACTACAAAAATACGCCGCGGATGAAAATATTTCGTGAAGGTTTTGTACACAGCTTGAATTCTGTGTGCTATAATGGGGATATCTTTACATCTGCAGATTATGAACATTTGACGGCAGAGTATCCGGCTTTGGACAAGGTTATGCTGGGACGGGGAATTGCAGCCAATCCAGGGCTTTTGCAGGAGTTTAAGACCCATCGTCCGATGAAAAAGGAACAGCTTTTCGAGTTCCATGGCCGGCTGTATCATGAATATAAAGAATTTTTACTTCCCACATCAGGAGAACGGGCGGTTCTTTTTAAGATGAAGGAAATCTGGAGCTATCTGATTTTTTTGTTCCCGGACAGTAAGAGGTGGGAGAAAAAGATAAAAAAGGCTCAATCTTTAAGTGCTTATGAAGAAGCGGTTTCTTCCCTTTTCAGGGAAGGGATTTTCTTGTATCCGGCGAAGGAAGCCGGTTTACCAAATGAAACGGAAGGAGATTTTCTATGCAGCTATATCCAGCTATCGATTTAAAAGGCGGAAGATGTGTCCGCCTGACCCAGGGACTTTTTGACAATGTAACGGTTTACTCCGATACCCCGGCAGACATGGCGGCTCTGTGGGAGTCTAAGGGGGCTACCTATCTCCATCTGGTAGACTTAGACGGCGCACTGGCCGGAAGATCTGTCAATGAGCCTGCTATCCGGGAGATTATCGAGAGAGTATCTATTCCAGTGCAGGTCGGGGGAGGAGTCCGCAGTGTGGAGGCTGCAGGCGCTCTGCTGAAGCTTGGAGCCGCCCGGGTCATCGTGGGAACCAGGGCTGTGGAGAATCCGCTGTTTATTCAGAAACTGATTGACGCCTTTGGACCGGAACGGATTGTTTTAGGAGTTGACGCCAAGGACGGTATGGCCGCAGTGGAAGGTTGGGAGAAGGTCAGCCGAATATCAGCTGTAAATCTGTGCATGCAGATGAAGGAACACGGAATCCGTCATGTGGTATATACGGATATTTCCAGGGATGGTATGCTGTCCGGTCCCAATGTCAAGTCCACCAAAAAGCTTATGGAAGAGACCGGCCTTAACATTATTGCTTCCGGAGGGGTTTCCTGCATGGAAGATCTGCAGAATTTGTACCGTCAGGGAATCGGAGGAGCGATTATGGGAAAGGCATTGTATGAGAACAGAATCGATCTGGCAGAAGCTGTAGAATATTTTCAGCTGCCGGAAAGGGGATAAGAGATGATGAAAAAGAAATTGATTCCTGCCTTTGGATGTTTCGGCGGGAAGGAAAAACGAGGCGGCGATCTCATTGCTTTAGGCCGTTTCCAATGTGACAACGGGGCAGATGAACTTTTGATTCAGGATCTGTCAAAGGATGACAGCGATCATGAGCGGACCATCCGCCTGATTAAGGAGACAGCCAGGGCCGTGGATATTCCCATCTTGACCGGAGGCAGGGTAAAACGTCTGGAGGATGTGAAAAAGTATCTGTACGCCGGAGCGAAAGCTGTCTATCTGGATGTGTCTGATGAAGAGAATGTGGATCTGTTAAAGGAAGCATCCAGCCGCTTTGGAAGTGAAAAAATATATGCTTACCTTCCGGATATTTCCTATATCAGCAGGGTGGAAGAATATATGCAGCTTGGGGCTTCCATGATGATTCTTGATATTCCGGAGTGGGAGGAAGAGTTGCTCCTTCAGATTTCTTCCCTGGCGGTGCCGTTTCTGATGTTTTGCCGGGACGTTCCGGGAACTATGGCAGACTTTCTTAAAATCCCATCCTCTGCCGGCGTGTTGATTGATATCCCATATGATGAAACAGATACCTGCATGAACTGGAAACAGGAATTAAGCAGACAGGGGATTCCGGTAGAGATGTTCGAAACCGCTGTGGCATGGAAGGATTTTAAGTTAAACAGCGACGGCCTTGTTCCTGTTATTGTCCAGGACTATAAGACGGATCAGGTACTGATGCTTGCATACATGAATGAAGAGGCTTTCCGGCAGACGTTAACCACCGGAAGAATGACGTATTTCAGCCGAAGCAGACAGAAGCTGTGGCCAAAGGGAGAGACTTCCGGACATTATCAGTATGTAAAGGCGTTGTTCTTAGATTGTGATAATGACACTATATTGGCAAAGGTAAACCAGATAGGGGCCGCCTGTCATACCGGCGCCCGCTCTTGTTTTTTCAGGACACTGGCAGAAAAAGAGTATAAGGAAAGCAATCCTTTAAAAGTGTTTGAAGAAGTATTTGCCGTGATTCAAGACAGAAAGGAGAATCCAAAGGAAGGTTCCTACACCAATTACCTGTTTGACAAGGGATTGGACAAGATTCTTAAAAAACTGGGAGAGGAAGCCACGGAAATTGTGATTGCAGCCAAGAATTCGGATGCTGAAGAGATCAAATACGAAATTTCGGATTTCCTGTACCATATGATGGTACTGATGTCCCAGAAGGGAATCGGCTGGGAGGAGATCACAAAAGAACTGGCAAATCGGTAAAACAGAGAGAGGAAAAGGAGAAGATTATGATAGAATCATCAGTAACAGAGCGTTTTTTGCGGTATGTGAAAATTGACACCCAGTCAAAGCCGGATGTGGACAGTATGCCAAGTACGAAAAAGCAGTTTCATCTGGCAGAACTTCTGGCAGATGAACTGAAGCAGATGGGTGCGGCAAATGTGCGGGTAGATGAACACGCCTATGTCTATGGAGAGATCCCGGCCACGACTGCCAAAAAGATTCCTGTTTTGGGTTTTATTGCTCATATGGACACATCTCCTGCCTGTTCGGGAGAAAACGTAAATCCGATCATCATAAAAAATTATGACGGCAAAGATATCCTGATGAACCAGGACAGCAAACTTTTGATGCGGGTATCGGACTACCCGGAATTGCTTCGCTATAAGGGACAGGATCTGATTACCACAGACGGGAATACTCTTCTGGGGGCAGACGATAAAGCCGGTGTAGCCGAGATCATGGCCCTCTCCGAGTATCTGTTAAAACATCCAAAGATTCCTCATGGAACCATAAAAATCGCGTTCACTCCTGACGAGGAGGTTGGGAACGGTGCCAGCCTTTTTGATGTAAAAGGCTTTGGGGCCGATGTGGCATACACAGTGGACGGAGGCAGCTTAGGGGAACTGGAATATGAGAATTTCAATGCGGCTTCTGCCGTAGTCACGGTCCATGGCTTCAGCATCCATACGGGAAGTGCCAAGGGGAGAATGAAAAATGCCATCCTCATGGCAATGGAGTTTCACCAGATGCTTCCGGCCTTTGAAAATCCTGCATGTACAGAAGGGTATGAGGGATTTTTCCACCTCAATGATATTCTGGGAAATGTGGAAATGGCTTCGTTAAACTACATTATCCGCGATCATGACAGGAAAAAATTCGAAGAGAAAAAAACGTATATCCAAAATGTTGTGGAGTATCTGAATCAGAAATACGGCAACAGCAGTTTTGAACTGAAACTGGAGGACAGCTACTATAACATGAAGGAAAAAATCAAGGAGCATTTCTACCTGATTGATATTGCCAATGCCGCTATCCAGGATGCCGGTGTGGAGCCTAAGGTAGAGCCTATCCGCGGAGGTACGGATGGTGCCAGACTTTCCTTTATGGGGCTTCCTTGCCCCAATCTGTGCACAGGAGGTCACAATTATCATGGACGATATGAGTTTATTCCCATTCAGTCTATGGAAAAGGTAGTGGAAATTCTGTATTTTATTGTAAAGAGATTTGAAGAGAGAATCGATTGAAAGAAGTGAAGCTAAAAATTAAGGGATTCCTGTTTGGCATCTGTCTGGTGATGTCCGGCTACTGCCTTGTCACGGCGGTGAGGGATATCTATCCCTGTATCAGGGAACAAAGGGTCAACAGACAGCTTGCCAGGCAGGCAGAGAGCGCGCGGCAGAAAGCCCGGTTCCTTATGGCTGAGGCAGAATCTGCCCAAAATCCGGATAAGGATACGAAACAAAATCTTCCGAAGGAACCACTCCCCCAATATGCAGAACTTTACCGACAGAATCCGGATCTGGCCGGATGGCTTCGGATAGATGGAACCGGAATTGATTATCCGGTCATGTATACTCCCGGAGAACCAGAGTATTACCTTCACCGGGATTATTACGGGAGATCTGCTTACAGCGGCTGTCTGTTTATTGGAGAGGGGTATCAGACACAGGGCAGCAACACCGTGATCTATGGACATCATATGAAGGACGGATCCATGTTTGCCGGCCTGCTTTCCTATGAGAGTCAGGAGTTTGCAGACAATCATCCGGACATTTTCTTTGACACAGTTTTTGAAGAGGGTGTATATCAGGTTGTAGCAGCCTTTTACTGTGATTTGGATGCATCTGGAGAAGATAAATTTGACTATTACAAATACCTGGATTTAGGGGATGAACAGGTTTTTGATGATTATATAAGCCAGGTGGAAGCCAGAAATGTGATTGACACCAACATAAGATTTCAATACGGAGACAGGATAATCACCCTGTCCACCTGCAGTTACCATGTAACGAACGGGAGGTTCATTGTAGCGGCTAAAAAAGTAGAATAGGCGTGACTGTAAAGTTAATACATTGTAGTAACTCCTGAGCAATGAGGTACGAGAGGGTAGTTTCAAAGCGGTCAGGAAACGAAAGGAGCAATGAACGATGGAAATTCTCACCAGAACCCAAGAGGCACTTGATGAGTACTATTTGGCGATTCAAAGTAAGGACTATATCGATGAAGGAGACATTCAGCGTCTGCTGGATTCCTATCGGCAGGCATTCCAGGCAGATTCTGTCTATGTGGCAGAGATAAAGCTTGATCGTAAAAGTCTGATTTATACTCACACAAGTTTCTCGGAGGAACGATATAATTTTCTGGGTGAGGAGCGTCAGATGTCTTCCATCGAGCTTATGGAATTTGCTCATATTTATGATGAGGACTGTCTGTGTGAGTGCGGTCCCTACGAGGAAGAGCATGAATTGCAAAAGAGTTTTCTTCACTACGGAATTTTCCGCCATGGAAAGTATGACGGTAGAGTTGGAGTTACAGACAGGCGTCCAAATAGAAAATGGACAAAAGACGAACGGACGGCTCTTAAGAAGTTAGGCCGTGTTTTAAGGCAGGCTTTGTATATAGAAAGAGATAACAAGGTAACCGAAGCGGATCAGCGGGAATTAGATCGTCAGTCCCATGTTCTGGAAGCCATTTTCTCTACTACGGACTGCGGCATGATGCGTCACAGCGTAGATGGAAGCCAGATCATAAGCATCAATCGGGCAGCCCTGGAAATCCTCGGCTATGAAAGCCAGAATGAGATGATAGAGGCTGGATTTGACTTAATTGCCGATTCTGTACTGAATGAAGATAAATTGAAATTAAGGACCTGTATTCAGGGGCTTAAGGAGGCAGGCGACAGTGCCAATATCGATTATCGTGTCCTGCATAGGGATGGAAAAATTGTAAATGTCATCGGAAGAATCAAACTGGTTGAGGAGGATGGGCTGCTGTTTTATCAGCGCTTTCTGTTTGATTATACGGACCAGAAACAGCAGGAAAAAGAAGAAAAAGTACGGCATCTTGAATTGATCCACGCGTTGAGTGCAGATTTTCGGTCAGTATTTCTGGTGGATTTGGATATGGATTCTGCTGCCTACGCCAGAGCCGGCAGCAGAACCGAAGAAAATGAGAACTGGGAGTTTGATCAAACCTTTCCTTTCTCTAAGAGAGTGGAAGAATATATCGGCAAGGCTGTTTATGAGGCGGATAGGCCGATGGTGAGACGGGCTATTTCCCGTTCCCGCATTTTTAAGGAAATGTCAAAAAAGACAGCCTTTTATATCAATTACCGCAAGGAAAACGGGGATGAAGTCGAATATTATCAGGCTAAAATTGTACGGTCCGGAAGCTGGAAGGAATCTCACCGGATCGTCGTGGGAATCCGCAGTGTAGATGATGAGGTTCGTCATGAGCAGGCGCAGAAAAAGCTGATGGAAGAATCCTATGAGATAATTGCTGGCCTAAGCAGTGATTATAATTTTATTGCTTTGGTAAACACGGAGACAGGGAAACTGTCTGTCCATAAAGTGGGGGATAACGCAACGGAGGCCATCATTGCGCTGGCTCTGAATGAGTACTACAATGATGCGATTTCTGCCTATACCAAGTATGTCCACGAGGATGATAAGAAGATATGGACAGCTTCCACAAGGCTGGATTACATATTAAAACAGCTGGAAAACAAAAAGATTTATAATGTTAATATCCGAAATAATGTAAAGGAGAAGACGGATTATATCCAGTTTAGTTTCACCAAGGTTTCCGGGGAGGACAAAAAATTTCAGCTTGTTCTGGCGAAGCGTGTGATTACGGAGACTGTAGAGAAGGAGCTGGAGCAGCGCAGGCTTTTAGAAAACGCTTTGGTTCTGGCAAAACAGGCCAATGCGGCGAAAAGTACATTTCTTTCCAATATGTCTCATGATATCCGTACGCCTATGAATGCCATTATTGGCTTTACGGCTCTCGCTTCCAGGTATATTGACCAAAAAGAACGGGTGGAAGAATATTTAAAGAAAATCATGTCTTCTGGAAATCATCTGTTAAACCTAATCAATGATATTCTGGATATGAGCCGCATTGAAAGCGGAAAAATCTATCTGGAAGAAAAGCCCTGCAGTCTTCCAGAAATTCTCCACGAACTTAAGAATATTTTACAGGCGGATATGGCAGCAAAACAGTTGGCCTTCTATATTGATGTGGTGAATGTTATGGATGAAGATATTTTTTGCGACAGGCTGCGGCTGAACCAGATTCTGCTTAATCTTTTGGGAAATTCTGTGAAGTTTACGCCGGCAGGGGGCAGCATTGCCATGCGGATTATCGAAAAGCCTGGCAGCCAGACAGGGTATGCTGATTATGAGTTCTATGTGAAGGATACCGGCATTGGTATGAGCAGGGAATTTCTGGAGCATATTTTCGAACCATTTGAGAGGGAACGGACCTCCACCATAAGCGGCATCCAGGGGACCGGTCTGGGGATGAGTATCACAAAAAAACTTGTAGATATGATGAATGGTACCATTCAGGTAAAGAGCCAGAAGGGAAAAGGAAGCGAATTTAAGATCTGTCTATCCTTCCGCCTTCAGCCTGTTTCGGATGTGCATCAAATGATACCAGAACTGAAAGACTGCCGGTGTCTGGTGGTTGATAATGATTTTAATATTTGTGACAGTGTGACAGACATGCTTTCGCAGATGGGGCTGCGTCCGGAGTGGACCATGACCGGAAGGGAGGCTATCCTGCGGAGCCAGCAGGCTCTGGAACGGGGAGATGGGTATGGAATCTATATTATTGACTGGATAATGTCGGATATCAATGGAGTTGAGACCGCCCGCAGAATCCGCAGGGAGGCAGGAGAAGACGTGTGTATTATTGTGCTTACTGCTTACGACTGGTCAGACATAGAGTTGGAGGCAAAAGAAGCGGGAGTTACGGCGTTCTGCAGTAAACCAGTATTCTTTTCGGAACTGCGCAGATGTCTTCTGAATTTTGTGGTTCCAGTGGAAAAGAAATCCAAGAAGAACTTCAAAGGGAAAGAAAACTATTACAATCAGAGGCTTCTTCTGGTTGAGGACAATGAACTGAATATGGAAATTGCGACGGAACTGTTAAATGAAGTGGGATTTGAAATTGAAACTGCGGGAAACGGGAAGATTGCCGTAGCGATGGTAGAAAAATCGGAACCAGGGTACTATAAGCTTGTCCTGATGGATGTTCAGATGCCGGTTATGAACGGTTATGATGCGGCAATTGCCATCCGCAGGTTAAAGAATAAACAGCTGGCATCGATCCCTATTCTGGCTATGACAGCCAATGCTTTTGAGGAGGATAAGCAGAAAGCATTAAACTGTGGAATGGACGGCCATATAGCGAAACCCATTGACGTAGATAAACTTCTTGAGACAGTAGATGCGGTACTGAAGGAAAGAGGCTAGATCAGGTAAGCAGAAGGGGAGAATGTACCATGATTGAATATATGTTATCGCAGTTAAATATATTGGAGAATAATGAAGAGGAAAGTCCAATTCTGAAGAGTTCTTTGATGGAGGCAGATAAAATCCATATAGCTCATGAAGTGAAGAGGTTTATGGATGAAATGCCGGGAGGTTTTTTTATCTATCATGCCGACGGAAATGAAGAGATTATCTATGCCAATAAAGCTTTACTTCGGATTTTTATGTGTGATACCATGAAGGAATTTCGTCAGTTGACGGGAAATTCTTTTCGTGGCCTTGTTCATCCGGAGGATTTGGAGGAAGTGGAGGAAAGTATCAGAGATCAGATCGACAAAAGCCAGTATGATCTGGATTATGTGGAGTACCGGATTATCCGGAAGGATGGGGCCATCCGCTGGCTTGAGGATTATGGACATTTTGTCAGAAGCAAATCTTCCGGCGATATTTTCTATGTGTTTGTGGGGGATTCTACAGAGAAGCGGGAACGTCTGCTGTCAGAGCGGGCTGCCCTGGTCTATCAGAGTATGGCGAAGGAGCAGGAACTGCAGGCTTTGGTGGAGCAGTACGACAAGGAATTAAAAATCATCCGTCAGGAACATCTGCAGCGTCTGGAGGTTATCGAGGGTTTAAGCATCAACTATGATTCCATCTTCTATGTGAATTTGGATACGGATAAAATAATACCCTACCGTTTAAGCAGCCAGACTGGAAATCTATTGGAGGCAAATTTAAGGGAGAAGAAATTTAGCCAGTGCATTCAGAGTTATGCGGATACCTGGGTTTATTCAGAAGATTACCATATGTTTTTACAAGTCATATCTCCTAAGGAAATCCGGGAAAAACTGTCGAAAACCAAGACGTTTTATATTAATTACCGGGTATTTAACGGGACGGAAATGCAATATATACAGGTAAGAATCGTAAATACCGGAAACAGCGACAATGTTTCTCAGTTTGTCATGGGATTTCAGAGAGTTGATAAGGAAATCCAGTATGAGATGGAGAAAAAAAGGTGGTGGAGGAGGCGTTAAGCAGAGCCCAGTCAGCCAATAATGCCAAAAATGCATTTCTGTCCAACATGTCTCATGATATGCGGACTCCTCTCAATGCCATTTTCGGTTTTACCACTCTGGCGAAAATGGAATCAGGTGACCGTGAGGCTGTACAGAGTTATCTGGATCAAATCGAGGTTTCCAGCCGTCAGCTTCTTCGGCTGATCGATGATATTCTGGAACTGTCGTGGATGGAATCGGCACAGGTTGATCTGCTTGAGGAACAATACAACCTTCAGGATCTTTTACAGGATGTCTGCAATGAGATGATGCCTCAGGCACAGGAAAAAGGCATAGTGCTTTCCCTGAATTTTGCAGATACGAAACACAGCAGTGTGTACGGTGACAGGGCCAGGCTGAACCAGGTTCTTAAGTATATTGTAAACAACGGTATAAAATATACGGAATACGGCGGTAAGGTTACCGTGGATGTGACGGAAAAAGAAGTACTGCCCAATAATTATGTGGTTTATGAATTTAAAATCAGCGATACCGGAATCGGAATCGAGAAAGAATTCTTAAAACATATCTTTGAGCCCTTTGAGAGGGAGAAGAACAGCACATTAAGCGGTATCCACGGTGCTGGTCTTGGTCTTACGATTGCCAAAAATATTGTGGATCGCATGGGCGGAACCATAGGGGTGCACAGTGTTGTGGGCCAGGGAAGCCAGTTTACGGTGATTTTGAGGTTCCAAACAGAGGAGGGAGTTATGTCTTGCTCGGGACAGGATAAGATATCTGCCGGGAAAGTGGAAAATCGGAGGATTCTGGTGGCGGAGGATAATGAAATCAACCGGGAAATCGAGACAGAACTATTGGAAAGTCTGGGGCTTGTTGTGGATACGGCTGAGGACGGCAGTATTGCCGTGGAAAAGATATCGGGTGCGGCTCCGGGGTACTACAGTCTGGTTTTGATGGATATTCAGATGCCTATTATGGATGGGTATCAGGCCACAAGGACGATTCGGAGGTTTCAGGATCCAAAGCTGGCCAGTATCCCTATTGTGGCATTGTCAGCCAATGCAATGGAGAAAGATATTCGGATGGCCCATGAAAGCGGTATGAATGCCCATGTTGCCAAGCCTTTTGATTTGGATAATCTGGCAGAGGTGATTTCGAAATTCATTCCGGAAATACAGTAGCTTAAGAAAGGCGGTTGTGTTATGGTACGGGAAATTGCGGTGGAAACAGTAACGAAAATTGTCTGCGATATGTGTATTCAGGCCAATCATTTTCTGTCTCCGGATATGGAGAAGGCGCTGAAGGAAGCAGGAGAGAGGGAAGAAAGGCCTTTGGCGGTCCGGGTACTGGGGCAGCTTGAAGAGAATCTGAAGATTGCAGGGGAAGAAATGATTCCCATCTGCCAGGATACGGGGATGGCAGTGATTTTCATGAAGATTGGACAGGATGTGCACTTTGTGGGCGGAGAGTTGGAAGCGGCGATCAATGAAGGGGTACGTCAGGGATATACAAAAGGATATCTGAGAAAATCGGTAGTAGGGGATCCCCTTTTACGTGTAAATACAGGGGATAATACGCCGGCGATTGTACATTATGGGATTGTGCCTGGGGATAAGTTGGAGATTACCCTTGCGCCTAAAGGGTTCGGGAGCGAAAATATGAGCAGGGTGTTTATGTTAAAGCCTGCGGATGGGGTGGAAGGTGTGAAACAGGCAGTCATTCAGGCAGTTAAAGATGCGGGGCCCAATGCATGTCCGCCGTTGGTGGTGGGCGTCGGAATTGGTGGAACATTTGAGAAAGCGGCGATTATGTCTAAAGAGGCATTGACCCGGCCGGTAGGAAGTCATTCGAGTGAGAAGCATATTTGTAAGCTGGAAGAGGAACTTTTGGAGGAGATGAATGAGCTGGAGATTGGGCCGGGAGGACTGGGAGGCAAGACTACTGCTTTGGCAGTGAATATTAACAGCTGCGCGACGCATATTGCGGGGCTGCCGGTGGCGGTGAATTTGTGCTGTCATGTGAATCGACATGTGAAGTGTGTGGTGTAAGGAAAAACATTGCAAGGATGGTTGAGAGATGGAGAGACATTTGAAACTGCCGCTGCAGGAGCAGGATATAAAGAAGCTGCATGCCGGGGATTATGTGTATCTTACGGGGGAGATGTATACGGCCAGGGATGCGGCCCATAAGAGGATGAGAGATGCGCTGGACAGAGGGGAGAAACTTCCTGTTGAGATAAAGGGAAGTGCGATTTATTATATGGGGCCTTCGCCTGCCAGGGAGGGGCGGGTGATTGGGTCTGCAGGACCTACTACTTCCAGCAGGATGGACAGGTATGTTCCTCAGCTTCTGGACTTGGGAATGAAGGGGATGATTGGGAAAGGAAAACGGTCGGCAGAGGTTATTGATGCTATGGTAAGAAACGGCGGTGTCTATTTTGCGGCTGTTGGGGGAGCGGGAGCGTTGCTTTCGAAGTGTATTAAATCGTCAGAAGTGGTTGCGTATGAGGATTTGGGAACAGAGGCAATACGAAGACTGTATGTGGAGGACTTTCCGGTGATTGTGGCGATTGATCCGGAGGGTACGGATTTGTATGCTTCTGTTTCAGGATAAAATACGGAATACTATTTCGCCTTTGCTGTGATAATTTGTTAATAATAAGGGAACTGCGCTAGAAATTTTGAAAAATCTGTCTGAAAATGTAGACAAATACATGAATTGTGATATAATTAAGACGATCTAAGTCTTTTTCGTGGTTTGATAGCTATGGGGGAGATGTAAAAAATATTTTTAAAGGAGTTTATCGCTATGATCCAACAGAGAAATGTTGCATTATGTATCATTTTGTCACTGGTCACTTGTGGCATCTATGGCATCTACTGGTTTGTATGTCTGACTGAGGACACGAAGACAGCAGCCAATGTAGAGGGAACCTCTGGTATTGTTGCATATCTTCTGTCTGTTATCACCTGCAATATTTATGGCCTGTACTGGGCTTACAAGCAGGGGGAGAAGATTGATATCGCGAAGCAGAACCGGAATATGCCATCCAGCAACAGCGGCGTGCTTTATCTGATTCTGTGCCTGATTTTCCCAATCGTTGCCTGGGCTTTGATGCAGAATGAATTGAATCATCTGGCCGAAAATTAAGGTGAACGTTGAAAGAACGATTGTACCGTGTGTGTGAAGTCTGCTTTTTTGTGGTTTTGGCAGGAATCTTGTATGGGGTTTTTGTGAAGGCGACAAACGTTGGGATTCCCTGTATGTTTCATCTGATAACAGGCTTGAAATGTCCGGGGTGCGGGGTTACCCGTATGGCTGTGGCACTTTTGGGGCTGGATGTTGCAGGAGCCTTTGAGGCAAATCCGGCGGTATTGGTACTTAGTCCGGTCTTTCTGGCAGTTTTTAT
The DNA here is from genome assembly GCA_910588325.1 of uncultured Hungatella sp. GTDB lineage: Bacteria > Bacillota > Clostridia > Lachnospirales > Lachnospiraceae > UBA3402. The sequence goes on along the minus strand of CAJUPP010000027.1, from coordinate 1,226 downwards.
AAAGCATATTGTCGGTTATGTAAAAACTGGAGAATGGACCATAGGGGCCGTTCAGAATGCGGTAATGTGGTTAGGCGTTGCTGTGTTGACGGTGTATGGGATTTTGCGGAATATTCTGCCGATCTCATAAAAAATTATAAAAAACTGTTGACAGATAAAAATTTGAGTGCTATTATGTGTTTCGTGAAAGCGAAGGCGCTATGGAGTTATCCATAGCGCCTCTTGCTTTTTAAAAAGAGGGAGCGAAGACGTCCATATGGATGTTTTTGCTCCCTCTTTTTTGCATATGGACTGCCGCCAGGCGGTGCGTTTTGAAACTTATTATACGAGGAGGAATGGTTATGACAGAGGAAATCTTAAGTGCAGTAAATGGACAGGTGTTTGGTGTATGGTTTTTGATAGGGGCTGCGTTGGTTTTCTGGATGCAGGCGGGATTCGCCATGGTAGAGACCGGTTTTACGAGGGCCAAGAATGCAGGAAATATTCTGATGAAGAACCTGATGGATTTCTGTATTGGTACAGTGGTGTTTATTTTGATTGGATTTGGGCTGCTTCTTGGAGAGGACATAGCCGGGATCATCGGAAGACCGGGATTTGATATTTTTACGGCTTATGAAAGCTTTGACTGGTCTAATTTTGTTTTTAACCTGGTATTCTGTGCCACAACGGCAACCATTGTTTCCGGAGCCATGGCAGAGAGAACGAAATTTTTATCTTACTGTATCTACTCAGCGGTAATCTCCGCAGTGATTTATCCGATTGAGGCGCACTGGATCTGGGGGAACGGCTGGCTGGCACAGATCGGTTTTCATGATTTTGCCGGGTCCTGTGCCATTCATATGGTTGGCGGCATCTCTGCACTTATCGGTGCAAAACTATTGGGGCCCAGGATCGGAAAGTTCGTGAAAAAAAGTGACAAAACCGGAATCAAGGTAAATGCGTTTCCGGGGCATAACCTTCCTATCGGATGTCTGGGAGTGTTTATTCTATGGCTTGGCTGGTATGGATTTAATGGTGCAGCCTGTACAAGTGTTGAACAACTTGGGTCTGTATTTGTGACTACGACCATTGCTCCGGCCATTGCGACGGTTGTATGTATGATAGTTACTTGGTTAAAATATGGAAAACCGGATGTTTCCATGTGTCTCAATGCTTCTCTGGCAGGGCTTGTGGTAAGTGCTTCAAAAGATGACGTACTGTAACGTCCTCCCTCTTTCTGCTATACT
>CAJUPP010000026.1 GCA_910588325.1 uncultured Hungatella sp. | reverse complement strand
CAGAGAATGAACGGAATCTGTGCCGGCGGCACCGGTTCTTTTATTGACCAGATGGCTTCCCTTCTTCAGACAGATGCCAGCGGCCTCAATGAATACGCCAAAAGCTATCAGATGATCTATCCCATTGCCGCCCGCTGCGGCGTGTTTGCCAAGTCTGATATCCAGCCTTTGATTAATGAAGGGGCTACCATGGAAGACCTGGCTGCATCTATTTTCCAGGCAGTAGTGAATCAGACCATCAGCGGTCTCGCCTGTGGAAAACCTATACGGGGCAATGTAGCATTTTTAGGAGGCCCCCTCCACTTCCTCTCAGAACTGAGAGAGGCCTTTGTCCGCACTCTTCATCTGACGCCCAAACAGGCCATTGCTCCCAGCCACTCCCACCTGTTTGCCGCAGTAGGCGCTGCCATGAACAGTGACCGGAAGGATCCCTTCGCTTTAGAAAGTCTTATCGACCGTCTGGAAAATGGGATTCAGATGGATTTTGAAGTAAAACGGATGGAGCCTCTGTTTGCATCCCAGAAAGATTATGATTCATTTGTGGAACGCCACAGCCGCCATCAGGTAAAAACCGCACCGCTGTCTTCCTACGAAGGCAACTGTTATCTGGGCATTGATGCCGGTTCCACCACTACCAAAATTGCTCTGGTAGGAGAGGACGGTTCCCTTCTCTATGATTTTTACAGCAGCAATAACGGAAGCCCCCTGGCTACCGCTATCCGCTCTATGAGAGAGATTCGTGCCCTTCTGCCGCCCAAAGCCCGCATTGCCTGGTCCTGCTCCACCGGATATGGAGAGGCGCTTTTGAAAGCCGCCCTCATGCTGGATGAAGGGGAAGTGGAAACCATTTCCCATTACTATGCTGCCAAATTTTTCGATCCGGATGTGGACTGTATTCTGGATATCGGCGGTCAGGACATGAAATGTATTAAAATCAAAGACAACAGCGTGGACAGCGTTCAGTTAAACGAAGCCTGCTCCTCCGGCTGCGGTTCTTTTATTGAAACATTTGCCAAATCACTGAACTACTCTGTAGAAGATTTTGCCAAAGAAGCACTTTTTGCTCAGAATCCTACGGATCTGGGTTCCCGCTGTACCGTATTTATGAATTCCAATGTAAAACAGGCTCAGAAGGAAGGTGCCACTGTGGCAGATATTTCTGCCGGCCTGGCATACTCTGTCATCAAAAATGCATTATATAAAGTTATCAAAATCACCAGTCCTGCCGATCTGGGAGCCCATGTGGTGGTTCAGGGCGGTACTTTCTATAACAATGCAGTTCTCCGCAGCTTTGAAACCATTGCCGGCTGTGAGGCTGTCCGTCCTGACATTGCTGGTATTATGGGTGCTTTCGGTGCCGCATTGATCGCAAGAGAGCGTTATGAGGAAGGACAACAGACCTCTATGATGTCTCTTGATAAGATTATCAATTTAAAATATGAGACCTCCATGGCCCGCTGCAAGGGCTGTACCAACCATTGTGTCCTGACAGTCAACCGTTTCGGAGGCGGCCGCCAGTTCATCAGCGGCAACCGGTGCGAGCGGGGTTTGGGAAAAGAAAAGACCAGGAAAGAGGTTCCCAATTTATTTGACTACAAATACCATCGTATTTTTGATTATGAAGCTTTACCTTTAGACCAGGCCAGAAGAGGTGTCATCGGAATTCCCAGAGTCTTAAACTTCTATGAGAATTATCCCTTCTGGGCAGTCTTCTTTAAAGAACTGGGATTCCATACTATTTTGTCGCCTCAGTCCACCAGACAGATATATGAGCTGGGAATCGAGTCTATCCCCAGTGAGTCCGAATGCTATCCGGCAAAAATTGTCCACGGACACATTTCCTGGCTGATTGCCCAGGGAGTGAAGACCATCTTTTATCCCTGTATCCCCTATGAACGGGATGAGCAGCCAGATGCAGGAAACCACTATAACTGTCCTATGGTTACATCCTATGCGGAGAATATTAAAAATAATGTGGAAGAGCTGGCAGAAAAAAATATCCGTTTCCTCAATCCGTTTATGGCTTTTACCAATGAAGAAATTCTGACGAAACAGCTTGCCGCGGAATTCCAAAAAGAATTCAAGATTCCCGAGACGGAAGTTGAGAAGGCCGCACATCTGGCTTGGGAAGAACTGCTGCGTTCCCGTCAGGATCTGCAGAAAAAGGGTGAAGAGACCATTGCCTGGCTGAAGGAACATCACCGTCACGGTATTGTTCTTGCAGGAAGGCCTTACCACATTGACCCGGAAATTCATCACGGAATTCCCGAGATGATTACTTCCTATGGGATTGCCGTACTGGCTGAAGATTCCATCTCTCATCTGGGCCAGGTGGAACGGCCGCTGATTGTCACTGATCAGTGGATGTACCATTCCCGGCTTTATGCCGCCGCTTCCTATGTAAAAAGCAGCGACTGCCTGGATCTGATTCAGCTGAATTCCTTTGGCTGCGGTCTGGATGCGGTAACCACAGACCAGGTTCATGACATCCTGGCCTCTGCCGGAAAGATTTACACTGTTCTGAAAATCGACGAGGTCAGCAATTTAGGCGCTGCCCGTATCCGTGTCCGCTCTCTTATTGCTGCCCTGCGGGTAAGGAAGAAAAATCACTATAAGAGCAAAGTCGTATCCAGTGCATACAACCGTGTTCTCTTCACCAAGGAGATGAAAAAGACCTACACTCTTTTGTGTCCTCAGATGTCGCCCATCCATTTTGACCTATTGGAGCCGGCTATCCGCTCTTTTGGATATAAGATTGAGGTTTTGCAGAACCATAACCGTTCCGCCGTCGATGTGGGACTTCAATATGTAAATAATGATGCCTGCTATCCGTCTCTGATTGTCATTGGCCAGATTATGGAAGCGCTGTTGTCAGGGCAATATGATCTGGACCATACGGCTGTCTTTATGAGCCAGACCGGAGGAGGCTGTCGGGCTTCCAACTATATCGGATTTATCCGTCGGGCACTGGATAAGGCAGGCATGTCTCAGATTCCGGTTATTTCCATTAACGCCAACGGCATGGAGACCAACCCTGGTTTTTCCATTACCCCGGCTCTGCTTACAAAAGCGATGCAGGCTGTTGTATACGGTGATATCTTTATGCGGGTGGTCTATGCTACCCGTCCGTATGAGAAGAAACCCGGAAGCACCAATGCCCTTCATCAGAAATGGAAGAAACGCTGTATAGTCTCTCTCTCCAAACGGGCTCCTGCCATGATGGAATTCAGCCGCAACATACGCGGCATCATCCGTGATTTCGACAATCTGCCCCGTGTGGATGTTAAAAAGCCTAAGGTAGGAATTGTGGGAGAAATCCTTGTGAAATTCTCTCCGTTGGCGAACAACCATATTGTGGAACTGTTGGAATCAGAAGGCGCTGAAGCTGTGATGCCGGATCTGATGGACTTTTTGCTTTATTGTTTCTATAATTCAAATTTTAAAGCAGAAAATTTAGGCGGGAAAATGTCGGTTGCACGTCTGTGTAATATGGGAATTTCCCTGATTGAATATTTCCGGAAGGTTGCCCGCAAGGAATTGCTGGCAAGCAGACATTTTACGGCTCCTGCCAGGATTCAGGATTTGGCTGATATGGCGCGGGAATTTGTATCTTTGGGAAATCAGACCGGAGAGGGATGGTTTCTAACCGGAGAGATGCTGGAATTGATTCACAGCGGGACTGCGAATATTGTATGTACGCAACCATTTGGTTGTCTTCCAAACCATATTGTCGGGAAAGGGGTTATCAAGGAACTGAGGAGAGCTTATCCGGAGTCTAATATTATTGCAGTAGATTATGATCCAGGGGCCAGTGAGGTGAATCAGCTGAACCGGATTAAGTTGATGTTGGCAACGGCGCAGAGGAAGTTGGGGGAAAGAGTTTAAGATACAGGTCCACTGATCCGCCAGGAGGGGGAGTATGATTCTCTACCGGGCACACTCGCGCTATGTGGAGAGGTACAATTAGATAAAAAATAAAAACCGGGGAGAACCTCTAATTACGGGGATTCTTCTCGGTTACTTTGGACGTCCGCCGCCGATTAGGCGGCATATATTCAGGGATGCCCAATGCACCCGCCTGACTTTCATAGGCGGTGGTGCAACCCACCTGCCGGGCGCATGCAGGCTTACTATATGATTTCAACAGCTTCAGCACTCTTTACAAAAGTTTTTCAACCGTTTCATAGCAGGTTCGTAACCCGCTTCGGCAGAGATTTGGTAATATTGGAAAGCAAGTTTTGTCTGCCCTGATACTTCATACCAGGCGCCCAGGTTGTAGGCGGCCTTGAAGGATCCGGTTCCTACTACTCCGCCGATTTCCGGGTGTTCGCCCAGAGCCAGACATCTTTTATAGCTTTGTTCGATTCTGGGGAGAAGGCCTATGTAGTGGTTGATGTCGGACAGGACTCGTTTCATGTAAAAAAGTCCACACACAAAACAGAAGTCAGACCATCTGCCCATATTGGGTTCTTCTTTGTCTATAATTCGGGCTGCCTCGTCAAGACAGTCTGTTGTTCCTATATCTAATAAAGTATACAGATAGAGAACTACTCCGCCTGGTCTGTAGGAATCTTTTTTTTCAGCAAGCTCATAGAACTTCCGGAAATGGAGAAGACTTTTATCAATCTTTTTCAGGTTCCGCAGAGTGGAGGCAAGCTGAAACTGATAGTATCCGTCGTCAGGATACTCAGATACTGCCTGTTCCAGGTACGGAAGATTTCTCTCGCCTTTGTTGCTGTTTAAGTAGCCGTCATGGTCTGCTGTCAATGGAACCGTATAACAGGGATGATTACCTTCCGGCTGTTCATGAATGATACCAGTAAAACCGATTCCTTTTGGGAGAATTCTTGGAAGAATGGAAGTACTTTGGCTGATCCCGTTTTCATCTTCATAGAAATCGTATCGGGTGATACCGCCAATCCAGATACCTTTCCGGCTGCAAAGTGCTTTCTCCAACTCTTCCCTGCTGCAGCCTCTCAGATATTCGTCCCCGTCCAACATCAGATTCCAGTCGGCATCGGAATGACTGAGGGCGAAATTGCGGGCGGCGGAAAAGTCATTGATCCAGCAAAATTCCAGAACTCTCGCCCCCATTCTTTTTGCAATCTCTACCGTCCTGTCGCCGGATCCCGTGTCTGCTATGATAATCTCGTCAACGACAGGTTTTGCCGCCTTTAGACATTTCTCTAAAGAACGCTCCTCATTCTTTACAATCATTACCAGGTTTATCTTCACTGCGGCCTCTGTTTCTGTCTGTTTAATTGTCTTTGGAACACAAATTTCCGTATAGCAGTCTCTGCCTCGTTAGACAGGCCGTAGAATTGACATCCATAACCAAAGTCGCCTCCAGAAGCCCCTTTCCCCCTGAGAACCTTTGCCTTAACCTCGCACAGTTCTCCTTCGAAAACATGGTTAAATCGGAACTTGGTTCCTACTTTCATCGGCAGAGAGGTTACTAAAAAAATCCCTCCTGCACTGATATTCTGAATGGTTCCCGAAAAATTTTCTCCTGTGTTCGTTGTTCCATTTATAAGAATACGCACTATCTCACGGAGATCCTTCTGCCTTTGAACTGCCTCGTATACATCGACAAGAGTGCAGTCTGCTATCCAGGGCTCTGAAATATTGGTTACCATAGGATTTCTGCGAAGTACCAATTCACAGTAAGTCCGAATCAACCCTTTCTGCCTGTCATAAAAGTCAACAACCGTCTTAAATCGGACAGCCCTTAGCTTATAATTGCTGAAGAACAGCCGAATGGTATCATCTTGGGAGATCTCCACTCTGGCTCTGGACAACGGCCGATTATCTGTTCCATATACTAAGCAGCTTTCGCAGCTTTTCATCTTTATCATACTATATCACCCTCTCCGTTTTTGTGCTGATACTTTCCCAGTACATCATGGCTTATAACATAAGCCGCTGTACGGTCCTACAGCGACAGGGAACCTATCTCCCTGCTGGCATTCAACACCATCTGCATACGCAGAAGTTCTATCAGGCTGGCAAAACCAGACTTGCTGATGGATATGGTATCACCGTCTTCCTCCGCTGAAGCAGAACTCAAAATTCCTGATAACATGCCGGAAGTGCTTCCTAAACCGTAGGAACCACTGGAGAGGCCCATAAGCTGACTATAGGTAGATCCATAGGAGCCTGAGGCTGAATTTGAAGAAGTTCCCAGCAGATTTCCCAGGCTGCCTGAAGATACTCCGTACAGATTCAGAAGCTGATCGGATGTAAGACCATTGTAGCCTCCGAAAGCCGCATAACCTGAGGTTCCGTAAAGACCGGAAAGGCCATAGGAACTGCTGCTGTTCACCATCTTCCCGGAATAGATCGGAGATCCGTTTAGGTAAGATGTTACTGTTTTCACATAGTTCTGAGTCTCTTTGTAGGGAGGAATCCCTCCATATTTTTGGACACTATTAGGGCCAGCATTGTAAGCAGCCAGAGCCAGACTTACATTGCCGCCAAACCGGTTCAAATTCTCTTTTAAATACTTGGCGCCGCCCATAATATTTTGCCTCGCATCATAAGGGTTTGTGACGCCAAGGGATTTTGCCGTAGACGGCATAAGCTGCATAACCCCGATCGCCCCTGCTTTTGAGACAGCGTTGGGATTAAAATTCGACTCCGCTTTTGCAACCGCCTTTATCAAATCCACGGAAATATTATATGTAGAAGCTGCCTCCTCAAAGATGGCATCCATACTCTCTGTACCGCTGTTATACAGACTGTCAAAGACTGTTTTAAAATTACTGTTTACTTTTTCCGAAGGACTGTTACTCCTGCTATATTGAGCTTTCACCTCATCTAAAGTGCCGATTGACGATACCAATGCCATAATTTTTGTTCCTCTTTCTCACTTTTCTTCTCATAACAGACAACTATGTCCGTTACTCCCCTGATTATACTTTATCATACCACGTTTACATTCAAATGTCTAATACTATTATATGGCTATTGTGCTGCCCCGCTGGGTCCTAAAGACCGTCCCTCTATCACGGTATTCGCTGCCATGCTGCCGTCCGGATACAGATAATACCACAAACCTCCAACCTGAACCCAGCCGGTCTGCATCCTGCCATCCGAAGCCATATAATACCATTTTCCGTTCACCATAACCCAGCCTCTCTGCATAACTCCGGAGCCGTCCATATAGTACCAGGTTCCAGGTTCCGGCTGAACCCAGCCGGTCTGCATAGCACCGCTGTCCGCCAAAAAATATCTGGCATTTCCGGTGGGATTGATCCACCCGGTCATCATGGCCCCGCTCTGGTTTAAGTAATACCATACTCCTCCGATAAACTGCCAGCCCGTGAGCATATTTCTATTGTTGTCATAATAATACCATCTGTCATTTTCTTTCTTCCATGTACCTGTTCCGCCTCCTGGAGCACTGTTTGAACCTGTATTCTCCTGAAGAAAATCATTTTCCGAAGAGGTGATCAGAATGCCTTCTTTAAAACACTTTTTATCCTCAGAGGTAACAGGTACTGCCTTCACCTCGTAATAATAATATTTACCGTCGTCTTTTATAAACGAATCCAAATCTGCGTAAGGTGTAGTTACTGTCAGTCTTTTCACCGTTCTGTTGTTTCCATACAAAATTACCGTATACCCCGGAGCATAATCTACCGGTTCCCAAACCGCACGGTTCTTCACCGTAGTACTCCACCCGGCTCTCGACGTATTTCCAAGAACGGTAATGGGCTTATAATCTACCTTAACCAATAATTTATTATTTCCTGAGGCTCTGGCTGATACAAAATCAGCTCCTGTCACTTTACATTGGGTACTCTTTAAAGATGCAGGGAAGATCTTTCCTCCGGTGGCCTCCACTGTAATATTGATTCTCACTTTGGAACCAGGTTTCCATTTGTCATGGTCTGTCTGATATTCCACACTTTCTAAAGAACAATTGGATCCGCTGACAGTAACCTGCGGTTCCGGAACTTCCTCCGCTTCTCCAAAAGCTGCCTTAAGTGTAACTGACACACTCTCAATCACACTGGAGTCCGCTCCATAAGCTTCTATGTCCTTTTCAGCCGGCAGCAGCAACGTCATCATACAGATACATGCCGCCGCAGTCAGTCTCCTCATGTAGTTTTTTATGTTTCTCTTCATAATCTTCATTCCTTTCATCTGCCTGAAAACAGACTGCAATTACTCCCATACGCCTTCCGAATTTACGTAAAGTCCGTCAATTGTTGTATTCTGGGCCATCTCTCCGCTGCCTGGATAAAAATAATACCAGCGTCCGTCAATCTCATACCAGCCGTTGACCAGTTCTCCATTGGCATCCGCAAAGTAGGTCTTCCCATCCCGCACGAACCAGCCGGTAAACATGGCTCCCTGGAGACTGTTGTCTATTTCATTCAGGTAATACCATTTCCCATTCTGCTGCAGCCAGCCAATGTAAATACTTCCATCCTGATTAAAGAAGTAATAGTAAGCTCCGATGACTCTCCATCCGGAAGTCACCATGGACCCCTTTGGCGCACCGCCCTCTGCCTCCGGACGGAAATAATACCATCTGCCATCGATTCTCCCCCAGCCTACGGTCATGTCACCGCCAGGCTGCAGGTAATAGGTTGCGCTGCCAAGCTGCAGCCAGCCGGTAAGCATAACTGAATTGCTGTCAAAATAATACCACAGGCCATTGATTTCAGCCCATCCGTTTCTGCACAAATTCCCGCTGGGATAACGGTACTTCCAGTTGTTTCCGTCTTTAAACCACCCTACGGTTTCTGAGGTTCCCTGCTTTGCTGTCGCACTGGAATTCTGACGTCCCTTTCCGTCAGAGACATATCTATCCGTAATCTGCAGCTCTCCAGATTCCTGCCAGCTGCTGTTGCTCCCATATTTGGAGTCATCATTCGTCCCCGTGATCGCCCGAACCCGGAACTTATATCTCCCTGCAGTTGTCATATAAGGATAAAAATTATAATTTTTGGAGGTGGTCCTGTCTACTTTATAGACACTTTTTCCATCCCGGTAAAGCTGGACTTCATAATTCTTAGAATCATTCTCCCCCGCTTCCCATCTGGCTTCGCCCAGATTATTCTCATTCCAGTAAGCATCACTGGGCTCATCATATTTTCCTCTTACAGGATTGATGCGCAAGGTCACCACCAAATCGTCCCCGTCTCTCCTTGCCGAGACGAAAGTACCTCCGCTGATACTTACGCTGGAGGCTTTATAACTGGCTAAAAAATAGTGATCGTTTACATCCGTAGGTGACAGCACTACCTTCATCCTGGGTGCGCTGGCCGTAAGCATAGAACCGGAAACCTTGTCAACCCACTCTGCCTCTTCCACTGTATAGTAGGTACCGCTTGTGCTTACCTGAATTCCTCCGTCCGAAGCACTGGTCCCGATGGAAATTCCTGGCTGGCTGTCCCCTGCTTTTATCTTTGATGACACTCTTACACTTACACTGTTAATCGGTTTGGTAGCTGCCAAAACCTCCAAAGGCATACACAAAAGGTATAAACTTATTAAAACCAACCATGCCGTCTTTTTTTTCATCCTTCTTATCATCTGAAACATATCATACCTCCTGACTGTCGCAGCCTATACACACCATAGTCTATCTCCTGGCCTTCCCGCTGCAGTATGCTGAAATTATGCAGGCTCTTCACTGGCTTCTGCCTGTTCTTCAGCAGTTCCATCCTCAACTGGCGTCCCTTCCGGATTGTCCAACCCTTCCTTCCCCGGCACATACCCCAAAAAATAAATATAGATATCAACGATGGCCTGATATAATTCCGTAGGAATTTCCGCTCCCAGTTTTAACTGAGTCAGCAGCGTAGCAAGAGAATCATCCTCATATACAGGAACGCCTGCCTCTAGGGCCGTCTCCGTAATCTTCTCTGCCAGATACCCCATTCCGGAAGCAACGATCACCGGTGCCCCGTTCTTGTCCGGATTATATTTTAAAGCTACCGCCTTCTGCCGCATCAGTTCATCAAATTCTGACATTGATCGTTCTCTCCTTCTCCCTAATCTCAGGGAAAACTTCATCAACCCTTCTGTCACGGACTCTCGGCCGTATCATAAGCTGGCTGATCCTGATTCCGTTTTTATTTAAAATATCCGCCACATCTGTCTGAATCTGTTGATTCTCTTTTACCAGGTTGGGCGGCACCAGAAGCTGCATCTTCGTCTGATGGTCCTGGAGAGTCATAGTCAGCTCAAACTTCCCTACACTCTGTATATCGAATTTCAAAAACAGCTTGATCTTTCTGCCCTCTTCATCGTTCTCCCGTTTGGAATCCGGATCCACCCACATCTCCGATACCACATTATTGTCCTCATACTGGAACGGAATCACCAGATGAAGCAGCGGCATATATACACTTTCATTTAAAAGAAGGCCGTTCATGATATTGTAGAACTGCTGAACATTCTCCAATCCTGCCCGCCCGTTGGCGCCCTTTAACAGCAGGCTGGACAGCCCGTCGGCAAAATCCGACATAGGCTTCGGAGAATCCTTAGCCCCGCTCTTTAAAATATTCTCCAGCTCTTCCCTGGCATCTCCTTTAAACAGCTTGCCGAAATCCCGGTTATTCATCATATTCTCAAACAGTTTCCGCAGCCGCTCTTCCTCGCCCCCTTCATACCGGACAGCATGGAAAATAAGGAGCATCGTCGCATCACGGACAGCCCCATAATCATGAGTGCGGGATATATAAGAGGAAAGAAACGGAATCAGCCTGGAATTCAGCATCGCAGCATTCTGCGCCGTGTCCCCGTTGGCTGCCTCCCAGTTCATGGAATCTGCCAGTTCCCGGAATTCATTCCGGTAAGGCCTCAAAAGAAGCTGCTCAATATCATCCATCAAAGTGTGCATCTGCTGTAAAAGATGATCTCCGGATGAATAATCATTATAACTTTTCAGAAAATATAATGCAGCATCCTTTAACGACGCCGAAGAATTCTGCTCCAGGAGAGAGCGCAGCTTATCGAAAAACGCTCCGCTGAACCTGGCCTGAAGATCATTCTGTCCCTCCAGAAACTCCAGAAGCTCCTGGGGGGAATCCATACGTATAGTCATCAGGAACTTATCTATCAGAGCGCTTACCTCCGTCTTCTCCGCGCCATGAAGCCCTGACAAAAGCTGTTCCAGTGCATTGGTCAACTGTCCTTCTTCCCCCAGCTTTTTAACAAATGCACCATAATTGCTTTCATACTCAATAACACTGAATGTAGCGTCTTTGGTATTGCCATTCTGATCCCCGTCTCGTCCGTCCGCACGGACTACCCGGGTAGGATCCACCGGATTATGAACCTGATTGGCTCCCTGTCTGGGATCCTGTGTATTCAGAATGTTCCTGTTTTCCGCATTGAGATTCGGCGTAGTTACCTGTAAAATATTCGCCATATATCCTCCAACATCCCCCAGTGCTCCATCCGGCCAGTACTTAAACGTTCGATGCCGGCCAAACAGAACACGGATTTGTAATTGTAACAGTCAGATTATATCACTGTCTATGCTATTTAAATTATATCGACATGTTTCTCTTTATCATTAATTATATTATTATTTCCATTATTATACAAGAGAACAAAATGACATTATTTTTACATCTTTTTTAAGGATTGTTAAAAAGTATTCCTTATTCTTCAAGGAAAACTGCCGATAAATAAAAATATACAATGTTATTTTTTTTCAAGAAAGGAGGATTTCATGAATATAACATTTCAAACCATGAAAACTTCTTACCGTTCTCCAGTTCCTGCACAGCGTACGTATACACCGCAGACTGAAAAGGTAAAAGGTGATTATGACACCATCAATATCAGCAGATCTCGGGTAAATCAGGACAGCGATGAGAGCTTTGCACAGATACTGGCACGGAGAGCCGCATCACAGCTAAAAAGCGGCGCCAGTCCGGAACGGGTTTCGGAACTTCAAAGACAGGTCGCCGAGGGTACCTATGTGCCGGATTCACAGAAGATTGCCGGACGGCTTCTTGGTTTAAGCTGATTCCTGGAGACAGGCAGAAGGGAGTTCGATTAGTTATTTATGGATCAGAAGACACAGAAATCATTTGAAGAGTTTACTGCTGTTATTCAGGATTTGACCGCAGTTGTAGCCGATATCGGCAAAGTGGAAGACGCCAAAGCCCGGGCGGCTGCGGAAAAGCATCACCAGCTGCTGGACGGCTATATTCAGAGGGAGCAGGCTCAAATTCTCAGACTGCGCGGATTGGAACAGCACAGGATTCAGTTGGCAGAAACTCTAGGCTGGAATTCCCTTACCTTTCGGCAGATTCTGGAGAGGGCGCCGCAGGAACAGGTTCAGGTACTGAAGCCTTTATTTGTTCAGCTGGAAGAACAGCTGCAGCAGATGCAGTCATCCCGTAAATCATCGGAACAGATCATTCAGGTACGGCTTCATGAACTGCAGGTTGCCATCGCAAAACAGGAAGGCAGTTCTTATGACAATGCAGGGAATGTCAATCTAAACGCTCCTCTTCATAATAAAATGAAGAATACGTATATTTGATGCATATCTGTCCGGTACTCCTGCAGTTACCGGCAGATTTTGATGAATAACAGTAAAGTTTGGAGGAATTACTATGGTACGAGCAACTTTTGCCGGTTTTACCACCGCGGTTTCCGCTTTGCAGGCCAACCAGAAGCGGCTGGATATTACCGGGCAAAATCTTTCTAATATGAACACCCCTGGTTATACCAGGCAGGCGCTTCAGGTGTCCAGCGTCAACTACACTAACCCTATTTCCCACTACATGAACGGTTCCGAGGTGGCGGTAGGATTCGGTGTACACATGGATAAGGTTACCCAGATCCGCGACCCGTATCTGGATATTCAGTACAGGAATCAGATGGATAAATCCGGCTATACTGACGCCATGCAGGCTACTTTGGATCGGCTGTCTGATGTTTTCGATGAGACTTCCATCCAAGGCATCCATCAGGCATTTTTGAATATCCGTTCTACTTTGGAGAATCAACACGATCCGTCCAAGGTTCACGATCCCATCTTTGAGGCAGAGCTTCGCTCCAGAATGCAGACACTGACCAATCTTCTGAATGATGCATACAGACAGGTGGAGGAGGCTGAGAAGGTAGAATACTCCAAGTTAGACGGCCGCGGAACCAATGAGCAGGGATCTGTTGAGCAGATCAATGAGATTCTACGTCAGATCGGCGGCCTAAACCGCCAGATTAAGCAGAATCAGATCTTCGGCCAGCAGAGCCTGGAGCTGATGGATGAGCGGAATCTGCTTCTGGATAAACTTTCCAGCTATATTCCTATAGAAGTTACTTATTATAAAGATATTAACTATGACGGAAATGATGACGGTATTATCTATGATTATGATTCCAAGGGCAATATCATTGGCAAAAGAGACTGGCCGGATGATCTGCGTGTGGAGATGGTATATCAGGATAAAGATGGGAATACTCAGAAACTTACCCTTGTAGAAGGTACCATTGGGTCAAAGGATGATAACTATGGAAGTGTTGCGTTTACTGCTCCAGATGGTTATTTGGACGATCCTTCTAAGACCTCTCTTACCTTTAAAGGTTTTGAGCGTGATACAAATGGTAATCTTATTCCAAACAAGAATCCAATAGAATTTGACTCGCCTGTGTTTACACCAGGTGCGAACGGAACAACCGCTGAAGTCGGCAATCACTTTGCCGATGGTTCCGGTTCTATTCAGTCCAGCCTTGATATGCTTTGGAAAGATGGCATAACAGAGGGAATTACTGACAAAAGAGGGTATGGTTATTACAAAGCCGAATTGGATACCCTCGCTAAGTCTTTTGCAGAAGTTATAAATGGAATTAATGCGCAAGGTACTCAGAAGGGTGATGATTCTGTGTTGCTTGTTAATAAAACGGACGATTCTACTAAAGATATCTCCGCCAAAAATATTGGTATTAGCTTAGGATGGCAGGGAGGTACTACCCATATTGGTACCAGTACGGATCGTAATCCGGATATGAATGCTACTGTACTAAATCTGTTGGAAGCTATGAAGGCTACCTATCCCACTGATAGCTTTTTAGATCCAGACGGTAACAAATTATTTGATGATGTAGATTTAAAGGATAACTCCTTCGCAGATTACATGAATCATGTTTCCACGATTCTGGCTAATGATTCATATCGCAATGCTACTAATCTGAAAACTAATGTAACCGTGTTGAACGGTATCCAGAATTCCCGCGATTCCGTATCCGGTGTCAGTTTAGATGAAGAGGCATCTAATATGATGATGTATATGTCCGCTTACAATGCCTCCTCTCGTCTGATGACGACTCTGGATCAGGCATTAGACGTTTTGATCAACAGTACCGGCGTCGTAGGACGTTAACCATAAATCTTTATTGCAGCTTAGGAGGTATGATATGCGAGTAACAAACAGTGCAACATATAGAAACTATACGTCATCTGTTAACGATGTTCACGCACAGTTAAACAGAAGTATGAATAAAATCTCCAGCGGTAAACAGTATGAAAACGCCGCTGAAAGCCCTCTTTCCTATTACAGGGGCAAAAGAATTGACGATCAGTATCAGGATGCCCTGTCCAAAGCCAGTCTGCTGACAGATGTTAAAAACCGTATCTACCAGCAAGAGTTAGGGGCCCGTGATATTCAGAAAATTCTTGCTGATGCAAAAAACAAAGTTCAGGAAGCCAGGACCGGCACTACCAGCGATGAGGCTCTCAAAACCCTTCAGGCCGATTTGCTTCAGAAGGAGCATCAGATTATTGATGATTTAAACGGTCAGTATGAAAACTTTTATATATACGGCGGCAATGATCTTTCCAGTACGCCTTTTACCCTCAGTGCAGACGGTTCAACCCTTACTTACACACATAAGTTTGCCAGTCACCCTGATGAATCTTTGTCAATTGAGATGAAATTAGAGTATAAAGGTGCTGCAAAGGATCCGCCTTATCAATTTAATATAACATCTGTTAAAGATTCAAAGGGTAAAAGTGTAGTCAAAGATAACCAAGGAAATCCTATCACTAATCCTACTCCTGAGCAGATTAGTAAATATGGCAAAACTCTCTTGGTAGAGGCTATGTCTGAACAGGGCCGGGTTGATATTGGTTATGGTGATATCAGCAGCAAAAATCCTCAATACACAGACAAAGATCTGGACATCAGAGACACCTTATTAGATACGTATACCGGAGGTTTTAATCTGTTAACAGGCATTAGTTCTGATGAGGTTATTGCCCGAAAGAATGCGGATCCGCCTGCTAATCCGGCCGTTGAAGATTATATCATGGAGCGCTTAAACAAAAGTCCTCTCGCCCTCATCGGTCAGGCATCGTTAGCTATCAATAACAACTTAAGCGGTGATGCTGCCACCATCAATAACGAGGAACTGCACGATATCTTAGGCCAAACCATCGAAGATATGACTGTGACAGAGCACACCGTCAGTACGGTTTATTCCGATTTGGGCAACAAATATAAATTGCTGGAAGATACGGATGCGAAATTGAAAATCCTTCAGGATTCTTTAACCGAGCAGTACAAGGATATCTTAGGTGCTGATCCATACGCTTCTGTCTTAGAGATGTATAACAACAACTATGCATACAACGCTGCCCTCCGGGTAGGCTCCCAGCTTATGAGTTCATCTCTGTTTGATTTTATGCGTTAAAAGATTTTTCTTTTTCTATCCTGTAGAAAGGAGAGGTAGATTATGCAGCAGCTTATTAAGATTACTACAGACCCTATACGTATTGAGACATTTTCACAGAATGCCCGCTTAGTAAGTTCTAATTCCGTGGATCTTGAGCGAAGGAAAGCCATAGCACGGAGTACGGCGCTTCAGAAGACGGCGGGACAGGGTTCTGCGTCTATTGAACATATACGAAGGATCAACCGTACATTTTCTCAAAGCAATGTAAATACGGTTACACCGAAAACCGAAAACTTTCAGGAACAGCTGATATCCCGCCAGTCCCAGCAGCCTGCCCCTGCTCCGGCAAAGATGCCCCAGGTGATGCAGACACAGACGCCGGTAATATCTTCGGATAATGGCTCTTCCGTTGTCTCTGCAGTATCCAATGCTACCGCAGCTACTGCAAGCTCCAGGGATATTTCTGCAGAAACCCGTTCTTCTTATACTGCTCAGAGAGGCGCTTTTGAAATGAGAGTAGCCCGGGGAGATCTGACTTATCTTCCTCCCCTTGTGATGACGGTCATCACCCAAAGGCCCCAGGTACACGTTGAATACATTGGCGGCTTTAACTACGTTCCTCCACGTGAGACTGATTCAGGTGGAAACATCAATCTATTCACATAGAGGTGTATACTATGACAATACAAACAGACTATGGTACAGTGGACTATGACGAAAAAGACCTTCTGATATTCCCGGACGGACTTTTTGGTTTTCCGAAGCTGACTCGCTATCTTCTTTTACGCATCAGCGAAGATGATGATTCCATTCTCCTGATGCTGTCAGTAGAAGAAAGCAATGTAGTATTCGTATTATTTAACCCATTCTTCCTTTGTCCTGATTATGCTCCGGAATTGGCTCCGGAAGAACTTATGTGTCTCGGAGTACAGGAAAGCGGCGAACTTTCCTATTACGTAATCTGTGTCGTTCAAAATGACTACATGGAGAATACGGTTAATCTGAAATGTCCTTTAGTCATCAATCCGCAGACTCGTAATGGAATTCAGGTTATTTTAGAAAGTTCCTCTTATGGTTACCGTCATAAGCTGCGTTCCTTTCCAACGATTACCAAAAGTTCACAAAATGTTTTGACCGGGAGTGCAAACCATGCTGATTCTTCGACGTAAAAAAAACGAAAGTCTTTTAATTGGAGACAATATCCGCGTCACAATTATAGAATGTGCATCAGACGGCGTTCGCTTAGCTATTGATGCTCCAAAACAGATTTCGATTCTCCGAGAGGAGCTTTCCGAAGCAGAGCAGATAAATAAGACGGCCATCATTCCAGACATGAGTTCTGTATGGATGCTTCAGTCCCTTCTGCATCGTGATGATAATAATACCAAAAAGGAAGAAGAGAACGCAACAACTAAATAAAGTAACTTAAGAAAGCCGCCTTATGCAAATCATTTCATAAGACGGCTTCCATTTTGCTGATAAAGCTACATCACAATCTCACACTCCGGCTCTACCTTCTTGCAGGCCTTCACCACTTCCTGCATAATCTGGTCGAATCTGGCATCATCTGCCTCAATCACAAGACGCTGGGTCATAAAACTGACTGTAGCCTCCTTCACTCCATCAATCTTATTAATCGCAGTTTCCATCTTTGCCGCACAATTAGCACAATCCAAATCCACCAATTTAAATTTTTTCTTCATAGATATATCCCCTCCTGAATATCTGCCTTCTCGCTCCTCTTTCCTGTCGCATGTAAGGCTTTTATTTTAATGCATGAATAGCTGTTCATATATTAAATTATACACCGTATCACAAAAATTGCAAGTATATTTTTCTTAAAATTCCCGTCTTCTTTCAATAAATGTAACCATGCAGATGCCAATCAATCCCTGCAAAAAATCCCTTCCGGCCAAATTCCCAATTTCGCCGAAAGGGACATATCGATTGTCTCACAGGACCTTACCAAGAAAATTCTTAAGTCTCTCATTCTTAGGATTCTCAAAGAACTCTTTTGGCTCATTTTCTTCCATAAAGTATCCTTCATCCATAAACATCACTCTGGTGGCTACTTCCCTGGCAAATCCCATCTCATGGGTTACCACCACCATGGTCATCTTCTGCTCTGCCAGACTCCGCATAACATTCAGCACTTCCCCTACCATCTCAGGGTCCAGAGCCGATGTAGGCTCATCAAACAGCATCACATCCGGTTTCATACACAACGCCCTTACAATAGCGATTCTCTGCTTCTGTCCGCCGGATAACTGGCTTGGATAAGCATCTTCCCTGTCTGCCAGCCCTACCCGCTCCAAAAGACGTTTTGCCTCCGCCTCGGCCTCCTGTTCCGAACGTCCCTGAAGCTTCATAGGGGCAATGGTCAAGTTCCGCATAATCGTCATATGGGGAAACAGGTTAAACTGCTGAAATACCATCCCCATCTTCTGACGATGCTTGTCGATGTCAGTCTTTGGGCTTGTAATATCTACACCCTCAAAAAATATCTTACCTGATGTAGGCTCTTCCAGACGGTTCAAACACCGCAGAAATGTACTCTTTCCGGATCCGGAAGGTCCGATGACGCAAACCACATCTCCTTTGTAAATATCCACATTAATATCTTTAAGAACCTGTAAATCCCCAAAGCTTTTGCCCAGGTGCTGCACCTGAATCAAAGGCTCTCCTTTTCTGTCAGTGGTCACTGCTCCTCAGCCTCCTTTCCAGCTTTTGCACGAAGTATGTAAAAATCATCACCATCACCAGGTAGATAATCGCCGCTGCAATCAATGGCATAAATGCACTGTAGGTACGGCTTCGGATAATATCCGCTCCCTTTGTCAAATCCTGAATCGCAATATATCCGGCGACAGAGGTCTCCTTCAAAAGCACAATAAATTCATTGCAGAGCGCCGGCAGAACATTCTTAAACGCCTGAGGCATGATAATATACATCATAGTCTGCCTGTAGTTAAATCCCAGGCTGCGCCCTGCCTCAAACTGTCCGTTGTCAATGGACATGATGCCGCTACGGAAGATCTCCGCCACATAGGCACCGGAGTTGATACCGAATGCCATAACTGCCACTAACACCTTATCAATTTTTACGGACCCGAATACGACGAAATAAATAATCAAAAGCTGAATCAATACCGGTGTCCCACGAATCACTGTCAGATAAATTTTACACAACAAATTCAGAAACCGAAGTCCGTGAGTCTTCTCATAGGTCGAGCGGATCACTGCCACCAGAAACCCCAGGGCAATTCCGATTACCACCGCAAATAAAGTGATCTTCAGCGTGTTTCCCAGACCATCTACAATATATCTCCACCGTTCATCCTGTATAAAATTTTGGTAAAAAGCAGACTTAAAATTATCAATCATCGCATTCGTCCTCTAATTATTCTTATTCTGCGGAAATATACTTATCGATAATTTTCTGCAGCTCTCCGGACTCCTTCAGTTCAGACAAAGCTGTGTTAATTTTATCCAATAATTCCGTGTTACCCTTCTTTACTGCGATGGCATATTCCTCAACCGTCAGCGCTTCATCCAAAATCTTGATCCCTTCATTTTCCTCGACAAACACCTTCGCCGGCTCCAGGTCGATAACCACTGCATCAATCTTTCCCTGCATCATAGCCTGTACAGCCTCAAATCCCTTGCTGTAACGCTCAATGGTAGAACCAGTCTCCTCATAATCAGAAGCATAGATATCACCCGTAGTTCCCAACTGAACGCCAATGCTCTTGCCTTCCAGATCATCTGGACCTGTAATATCGCTTTCATCCTTTACGATAATCACCTGAGAAGCCGTCGTATACGGATCAGAGAAATCCACGTTTTTCAGACGATCTTCATTGACAGTCATACCAGCCAGACCAATATCTGCCTTACCGGAATCAATCTCAGGGATAATGGAATCAAATGCGATATCTTCAATCTCCAGAGTCATCCCCAATTTCTCAGCCAATGCCTCTGCAATCTCCACATCAATTCCTACGATCGCATTATTATCATGATATTCGTAGGGCGGGAACTCCGCATTGGTCGCCATAGTCAAAACCGCTCCGGCAGCCCCCCCATTGGACGCTGCCGCAGTTGTTTCATCCCCTTTTCCTGAGCCTGCGCAAGCAGTCAGAGAGCCAATCATCATAGCTGCCATAGTCAAAGCAAGTATCTGTTTTTTCATAATTACAATCCTCCTCATAAATAATGTATAGGCATGTAACGCCTCCGCCACCTGCCACTGGATAGAGCAGGTTCCTCCTCATATATATGCAGTGTTACTGCATAACTATACTCACCTGCATTCCTTATACATTATAAGGCATTTTGGGAATTAATCAAGTATAAGTTTTATCCAAAATGAATTTTTATGTACAAATTTCAAAACACTATCCATGTGGCTCTTAATTCTATTGTAATAATGTTTTTTGTTGTGCTATAATATGGAAATGAATTACTTATCTGCAATCTAAAAGGAGTACCCTCTCATGCACATCATAAACAGAAACAGCCCCTGCTGGTGCGGCAGCGGACAAAAGTATAAAAAATGCCATTATGATTTCGACCAAAAACTGGCTGCCTACAAGCGTCAGGGCCACATCATCCCAGATCATTCCATGATTAAAACTCCCGCACAAATTGAAAAAATAAAAGAAAGCGCCAAGGTCAACATCGCCGTTCTGGATTACGTAGCCTCCCACATCAAAGAAGGCGTTACCACCGAAGAAATCAACCACTGGGTTCACACTCAAACCGTAAGACACGGAGCCATCCCGGCCCCGCTAAACTTTGACGGCTTCCCCAAAAGCGTCTGTACCTCCATCAACGAGGTTGTCTGCCACGGAATCCCATCCTCTGATGTGGTACTGAAAAGCGGCGATATCATCAACATAGACTGCTCCACCATCTTAGACGGCTATTTCTCCGACTCCTCCCGCATGTTCCTTATTGGCGATGTCTCCGAAGAAAAGAAGCGTCTGGTAGAAATCACCAGGCAGTGTATGTATTTAGGCCTCGACCAGGTAAAGCCCTGGAACTTCCTTGGAGATATGGCCCAGGCTGTCAATGATTTTGCCAAACAGAACGGCTATCAGGTAGTTAGAGACATTGGCGGCCACGGAGTGGGCCTGGAATTCCACGAAGACCCGTGGGTCAGCTATGTGGCCTCCAAAGGCACAGAGATGCTTATGGTCCCGGGAATGATGTTCACCATTGAACCCATGATTAACATGGGAACTTGGGAAGTAGTGGTAGACGAAGTTGACGAGTGGACCGTCCGAACCGCTGACGACAAGCCATCTGCCCAGTGGGAAATCCAGGTGCTGGTTACAGAGGATGGTTATGAAGTAATCGCATACTGATTTCACCAATATCCCCATTACTCCACGCTTTTCCACTATCCTGTTTTAAACCGTTTCTACACCATATACAAAATGGGCTGTCGGAAAATGAAAATAATACCTTCATTTTCCGACAGCCCATTTTCGATTAATTTAGCGCTTTCCTCTTCCAACGTCCCAGACGATAGCAGAATGCCGTAATCACTGCTCCCAGGACCCAGGAGCACAGAAGAGAAATCCATATACATGTATAACTTCCCTGAGGCGACTCTGGAGTCCTTGTCAAAAACGCGATTCCATAGGCCAGCGGTACACGAATCGCAACCGTAGTAATCATAGAAATCCACATAGGTGTTACCGTATCCCCCGCCCCTCTCATAACACCGGACAGGCTCTGGGTGACAGCCATGGCAATATATCCTGCCGCCAGAATCTTCATCATATTGGCGCTTAACAGAACCAACTCTTCCGTACTCGTAAAAATCGCCATCAGATATCGTCCAAACATGAGAATCAACGCCGTAATCACAGCAGAGGTCCCCACTGCAATCAAAGTCCCCTGTTTTGCTCCCTGCTTTACTCTGTCAAGCTTTTTAGCCCCCACATTCTGTCCGGAATATGTAGTCATTGCCGTTCCGAAAGAAAAATTCGGCATCATTGCAAATCCATCTACTCTCATAATAATCACATTGGCCGCAATAACCAGTTCGCCAAAACTGTTGGTCAAAGATTGAACCACAACCATAGCCAGTGAGAAAATCGCCTGAGTAACTCCGGAAGGAAGCCCCAGCCGAAGAACCGTCACAATATTTTCCTTATTAGGTTTTAAATAACGAAGTTTCAAATCAAACAAATCCGTCATCCTGCAAAGCTTTAAAAAGCACATAAATGCAGATACCAGCTGAGCAATCACCGTAGCCAGTGCCACACCGGCTACCCCCATGTGGAATCCAGCCACAAACCACAAATCCAAAACAATATTCAGTACCGTAGCAATCAAAAGATACACCAAGGCTGACAGGGAATCCCCCAGCCCCCTTAAAATCCCACATAAGATATTATAGTAAGCCGGCCCTAAAATCCCCATCAAGATAATGAACAGGTAAGAACTGCACCAATCAATAATGCTGTCCGGTGTATTTAAAGCATGCAGCACCGGACGGATAATCATTGCTCCAAAAACCATCAGAAGGATGGAGGATACTGCTGTCAACATAATGGAACTTCCTATAGTTAATGACAGGTTCTCACGGTCCCTGGAGCCAAAATACTGCGACACCATAATACCGACTCCCATAGAAATACCTACAAACAGTACCAGAAGCAAATTCAATATGGGGCTGGCGCTTCCAACTGCTGCCAACGCATTGTCTCCCACATACTTTCCTACCACGATACTGTCCACAGTATTATACAATTGCTGTGCTATATTCCCAATAAGCATCGGAATCGTGAACGCAACAATCTTCTCCCATGGCTTTCCCACTGTCATATCCACCTGGGCAAATAAACGTTTCATTCTCTCAAACATAAGTCTCCTCTGACCTCCTCTATATGATAGCCCCAAACCGCTTCGTCATCTGACGGTTCCAGGCAAAACCCTATCATGTGGTATCTGGCCAAGCGAGAGGCCCTTTCGCCCCCACAGTATCCTCATCGATAATCCGAATAAGAATGATACAGACGCTTTACTACATCATAGGACAACTTTCTTCTTCTGTATTCATCTACAATTCCTTTATTATTCATGGTACGCGGCCTGTTGCTGAACCATTCAAAGCTGATACGCACATCACAGAACTGCCAGATAAAGATGCCACTGCAGCCTTCCTGTCCCAGCACTGCCGTAATCTGATTCTCCAACGCCTTCGCCTGATATTCCTCAGACCATTTGCACATAGCAGGCGTTCTGTAACCGTAGATAGCGCCTGCGCCAATCTCCGTAATCAAAAACGGCTTACCCTTTCCTTCACTGTCTGTCTGAACCCAATTATAAAGATCCGCCAAATACTCTCCTGTAGGCGCATCATGATACCACTCCGGATAGATATTGTAGGACACAATATCCGGCAAACCAAAACAGAGATCCGTCTTAAACTTACAGCTGGCTGATGACCTTGGCCTGGAATCATCCATCTGATGAATCAGCTCATATTGTTTCTTATAGCACTCATACCCATACTCTGTCTCGCTGGCACACTCATTTAAGATTCCCCAGATAATGATGGACGGATGATTCATATGAGCCGTAATCATCTCGCGGATGCAATCCTCTGCCTGACGCTCAAAATTAGGATTTCTCATCTGCTCCTCGCTTAAGCCTCTGGCATGATTCTCCTCCCACACCCAGATTCCCTGCTCGTCACACAGATCCAGAAACAGTTCATCATTAGGATAATGAGAGGTCCGAATCGCATTGGCGCCTAAATCCTTAGCAATCTGCAGATCCTGTTCTATAGCGGCAAAAGGCAGAGCACAACCGTACATCGGATGGTCCTCATGACGGCAGAAACCCTTGATCCTTATCTTCTTTCCATTTAGCAGAATGTCCTTTCCGTCAACCCTCACTTCCCGATATCCAAAGCGGTCTATCAGGTCATCCACCGGCTCTTCTGCTGAAAGCACAGCTGAGATTCCATACAGTCTGGGATTCTCCATCTCCCACACTTCCACATCCTCCGATGAGATCACCTTCTCTACAATCACATCCTCTCCGCCCTTTAAAATCACTTCTTCCGCAACTGCCGGCTGCCCTTCCACCTGTACAATCAGCTTGTAAGTCTTCTCCTCATCTGATACGGAATTTACCTTTACGGCAGTCCGCACCTTCCAGCCGTCTTCTTCCTTTATTGGAACGGCATGAACATACTCAATATAAGCATCTTCCAGCTCCTCCAGCACAACGCCTCTGGAAATTCCTCCATAACTCATATAATCGTTCGGAACATGAAGGGCGCTGGCTTCACTGAAGGTATTGTCCGCATAGACCTCCAGTTTATGACAGCCCTCTTCCAGACCTTTTACCACAATAGAAAACGGTGTAAATGCATTGTAGTGGCTCCCCATTTCTTTCCCGTCCACGCAAACCCTGGCTGTATGGCTTACCCCCTTAAACACCAGACGGATGGTTCCCTTTGCTTCAAATTTCTTCGTAAAGACCCCGACTCCCCGATATGCCGAAAAATCCGGAAGACTTTCCCAGCAGCACGGAACGGCAACGGGATATACCTTGCCTTTCCATTCACCGGAACAAGGGGAAAATTCCCACAAGCTTCCGCTTAAACATGTTGTCTTTCTGATTTTGTTGGTACGAAATGTCCTGATCATAGTTTCCTCCACTATTCTTCATTTTCGCAACTGTTCCGTATTTACAGTTTCAATTTTTCTATTTTACATAGAAAGATTGATGTAATTACACAAACCAACTACATCAATCTTCCTGTCATGCTACTCTATTGAATCTACAATCTTTTTAATAAAGGAAAGGTCATTTTTAATCTTCTCTTCGGAAGTCTCTACAGAAGAGAAATCTTCAAATGTTACATATCCATCGTATCCGACAGCCTTAAGAGCCTTGAAGCATCTTTCAAAATCTGCATGTCCGTCTGTGAACGGCGCCCAGTCTGCCGCATATTTCTCTTTTCCGTCAACTTCCTTTTTCACCCACATGGCATTCTTTACATGAACCAGGTCCAGATAGGGCCCCAAAACCTCAAGAGCCATCTGATACTCTTCAAATCCCTCATAGATAATGTTCCCTGTGTCGTAGATCACGCCGATATACTCAGGATCAAAGTAAGAAGCCAGACGGCGGGCAGAACTGGCTGCTGCTGTAATCGTCCCATGATGCATCTCAAAATCAGCCTTCACCCCATGCTTCTTTGCCAGCTCTTCTACCTTCTTAAATCCTGCAACTGCCTCTGCAAACAACTGGGTGTATCCCTTTTCCTTGTCATACCTCAGCGCGTTGACACGAATTCTGCTGCATCCCATCTTTTTCGCTGCAATCATACAGCTCTCAATCTTAGCCGGATCCGTAGAGCAATCCAAGTAAGTGGCAAGGGCATTGATCTCCAGGCCATATCTGGCTGTCAGAGCACGAATCTCTTCTGCCTGCTCCTCCACCTTGTCAATATCAATGGTACACAGATTATTCCTCCAGTAGGACGGCTTCTCAGCCAGGATCTCCGGATCTGTCGGAATCGCTGTCACACGCCAGTCCACACCGTCATAACCATTCTCTTTTAACTTCTCCAAAACCTGTTCCAGATTCATCTCCGGAACACTTACCGTAAATAATGAATATTTCATTGTTCCTCCATTCTGCACACAGATTCCTATAATCTTTCTGTGCATGACCCGATACCCTTTTATATCTTTTACTATTTTAACCCTTAATACCCGAAGATGCAACACCTTCTACAAAATATCTCTGCAGGAATGCGAAGAGAATCAATACTGGAATCAACGCAACCGTTGCCGCCGCCATAATCTGTGCATAGTTTGAGGAATACTGAGTATTGAACATACGTAACATCAGCTGTACAGTCTTCTTGCTGGATGTAGATAAGTAAATCAATGGTCCCATGAAGTCGTTCCACTCAAAGGTAAAGGATGTGATGCACAGAGTGGCAATCGCCGGCTTGGACAGCGGAAGCATCAGTCTTGCCCAGATTCCGTACTCGCTTAAGCCGTCGATTCTGGCTGCCTCCAGAAGCTCTGTGGGGATTCCCATAAAGAACTGTCTCATCAGGAACACACCTGTTGCCGTAAACGCATGCATCAGAATAATTCCCAAGTGGCTGTCTGTCAGGCCAAACATAGTCATCATTTTAAACTGAGGAACCATATATACCTGCCACGGAATAGAAATCGTCATTACATACAGCATAAAAATCGTATCTCTGCCTTTAAACTCCAGTTTAGCAAACGCATAAGCCGCGAAACTGGAGGTTACAAGCTGAAGAACCGTAGTCGCAATGGTCAGCTTGAATGTATTTGCAAAACCGGTCATCAAGGGAACCTTTTTCCAGATTTCCTGATAGTTACTCCACTGCGGATCCTTTGGGATCCAGACAATCGGGAACGAAAACACGTCTTTTTCCAATTTCAAAGATGCTGAAATCATCCATGCAAAGGGAACCAGCATGATGACTGCCATAAGAATCAATGCCGCATAGATCAGCACCATTTTCAATGTTTCTGTATTCTTTTTACTACCTGCCATGACTTAGCCCTCCTTTACAGATAACTTGTAAACCTCTTTTCAAATTTAAACTGCACCAATGTAACCGCCACAATAATCAAGAGCAAGATCATCGCAAGTGCACTTGCGTAACCAAATTTGGAACTGACAAACGCGCTGTTGTAAATATGGTAGGCCAGAACCTTGGTAGCCTCTCCAGGTCCGCCTTGAGTCGTAATATACATGGTATCATAAGACTTAAATGTAGATACCATTAAGAGTACCAGAATATAGAAAGTAGTGGGTGTTACACATGGCCAGGTAATATTCATAAACTGCTGCCACTTATTGGCTCCGTCCAGAGACGCCGCCTCATATAAATCTCTGGAAACGCCCTGCAGCGCTGCCAGATAAACAATCATGTAATATCCCATGCCCTTCCAGACGGTCAAACCAATGATCGTAGGCATTGCCCATGTGGTGGAAGCTGCCCATCTTGGCGGATTAGAAATACCGATTGCCATCAACAAGCCATTGATGGGACCTCTGTCCGGATTAAACAAAGCCATCCACACAACCGCAATTGCAACCAGGGATGCTACATACGGGAAAAACAATACGGAACGGAAAAATACACGTCCCTTTAACGGCTTATTCATTAAAATCGCCAAAAACAAAGATAATGCCATAGTAACCGGAACCGTTACTATTGTATAATAGAGTGTGTTCTTAAGAGAAATCCAGAAGCTGCCATCTCTGCTGAACATGTAGATAAAGTTTTCAAGCCCCACAAATTTGATAGGATTACCGGAATCCCACTCACAAAAGCTAAGCAGCAACGAACATACAATCGGTACAAACGTAAAAACGAAGAATCCAATTAAATTCGGCAGTATAAAAGAATAGGCAACCAGTGTTTTCCTTCTTTTCAAAGCGTTTTTACTAACCGTTTTCTCTGTATTGTTTGCCTTACCCATAGAACAATATCCTCCTTCCCAGAATCACAATCGCCCGGAGGCAGCTTCAAAAACCTCCGGGCGACCACTATTTCACTTCATATTCAACTTCCATTCAATTACTCAAGAATCTCGTTTACTCTGTCAATCAGCTGCTGAACACCTTCCTCAACACTTACGCTCTTGGTCATGATTGCACTGTGCTGTTCCTGCATAATTGTATCAATCTCTTTGTTTTGTGCATGCATTGGCTGCTCCATTACGTTCTTCTCACAGGAAAGATATTTGGATAATCCTTCCGGTGCATTTGGATAAGTATCATGCAGACCGTCAAAGATTTCGCCTACAGCCTCAGAGCTGTATCCTGGGACAATACCGCAGGATGCAAGAACCTTTGCGGACTCTTCGCCGCAGACATAGGAGATAAACTGCCATGCCTCTGCCGGATGTTTTGCATATGCACCGATGGAAACAGGTGTTACACCACCGATGGAGTTCTCATTTGCCATGCCGTCATCGTTAGGCATTGCACATACGCCCCAGTTAAAGTCTTTTACATTCTCGCAAAGCATGTTGATATACCAGGTACCAATCTGCAGCATAGCAACCTGCTGATTGTAGAACACACCACTGTAGTGGATGTTGGATGATTTCAATGCGCCGTAATCCTGCACCACTCCTTCATCCTGCATAGCAATGATCTCATTGTAATATGGAATCAGGCTCTCATAGGTAGTCGGATCGCAGAAAACGAATTTCTCGGTTCTGTTGGGATACTGATATACGTTGGACGGCCAGGTATGTACATGTGTACCATATACCTTATCGTTTCCTTCTCCGCTTGTCATCTTGGAAGCCAGCTCATGATACTCTGCCATAGTCATACCATCTTCCGGATAAGGAACGCCTGCTGCGTCAAACAGATCTTTGTTGTAGAAGATCAGGTTGTTGTCATAACGGAACGGAAGCGCATAGGTATGTCCGTCCAGACTCAGCTGATCAACCAATCCGGAATACTTTTCCGGGTCAAAATCAGGGTCAGCTGCAAGCAGATCATCCAGTGCATAGATATGTCCCTGTTTAATCAATGCGGACAGGGCCGGGGTTCCCTTTGTAAATACAACGTCAAAGTCCTGCTTACCACTGAGCTGAGTAACAACAACGTTATCATACTCGTCAGCTGTAAACTCAACAACCTCAACCGTAATATTCGGATACTTCTCCTGGAATGCGTTGATCATTGTCTTATAATACTCTGTATTGGAATAATCCCACAGTGCAACCTTAAGCGTTACATCCTCGCCGGTCGCCTCTTTTACCTCTGCCTGTACTGGTGCTGCTGTCGTGGTCTCAGCCGGTGCCGCTGTCGTGGAATCGCCGCTGCTGCTACCACCACTGCTGCTTCCGCCGCCGCATCCTGCTAATGTGCCGATTACCATGGCAGCTGCCATAAATCCTGCTGCTAATCTTCTTTTTTTCATTACTTTTTCCTCTCTTTCCTTGCATTTTTATATTAAATTAAATTTAATATCACCAAATAAACAGCCCATGACCTGATAATTTCATCAGAGCCTCGACAGAATAATAAATTCCATCGCCCGCCGGCTATCCAATGTCCACCTTCACTGTCTCACCTTTGTAAGTAACAGTCACTTCCGTCTCCCCAATCTCTACCGCCGGCTTATCTGCCAGAAGTGATTCCCAATCCTTATAAAAATCACCGGCTACGCTGGTGACGACCAGGTGGGTTCCCGGCTCCAACTCCGCCTTCACCATGGGAATCACCGTCAGATTATAAAACAGGTTGGTGTTTGCAAAGGGGATCTCAAGTTCCGCCCTTTCTCCTGTCTCGCTGACAATACCGCTGCACCCCCATGGAAAGCCTGCAAAAACACCTGTTTTTGTCTTATGAATATCTTTCGCCTCAAAACGGCCTGTGGCCTTTCCCGGCATCACATGAAAGCACTGCTCCTGAGGAAGTGCAAATCCGCCGTCAGCAATCTCGATGGCCTCCTGGTTCTTAATCTGATGAACCCTTACATGCCACGGAGAGCAAGGTACCACCGTACTTGTCACCTCCACCCCGTTTAAGGGGCTGTAAACCGTCGTAAGGCTCTTCTCATCTGCATGGAAATCCATTATTCCATAGCGCATACAGTAGCGGTCTTCCCCTTTGCGTGAGAATGCCAGCGTACTGTCAAATGCTCCGCTTTCCAGGGAATCCCCCTTGGAAATACTGAAACCAAACTGATTGGAATATACAAACTTTTCATACTTTGCAGCGCTTTGTCCGTGGTCTCCTCTGCAATGTTGTCCGGTAACATACGCCAGAAGATGATTGTTCTCATCATGAGTAATAACCATATGAGGATGTTTTAAATACTTCTTCGGCTCATAAGGATACTCCTTAGGCTCTGCCGTCCAGAAAGGATGGTCATCATTCAGCCCCAGCATCACAAACGCCTTGTTGCTCCAGTACGGAGACCCGCAGCTGTTGTAATTCTCACTCATGGCAATATTGGGATAGCCATATCCTATAGTCAGCGCTCCCAAATTATCGAAAATCGGTCTTCTCACCCAGGATTCCAGATTCCGAAGCACCAGATTCTTAAGCACTCCATAATCCAAGTCCAGCCCCGCATAAGCCATACCCACAAAGGGCCCGCAGTGCGCATATCGATAAGTAAGGCTTCTTCCAAAAGGCAGCTCCACGCCGTCATTGGCAAACCAATATACAAAATCATGAAAAAACTGAGCGCTACGGTCTTTAAACACCTGACACCGCTCTGGTTCCTCTTCTTCCATCAGCCTGCTGTAAACCAATCCATAAAAATGAATGGCAAAGGCCACATAATAATCAACCTGTCCCAAACTTCCGTCGCAATACCATCCGTCGCCTATGTAACACTGCTCCACAATCTCAAAATCTTCTTCCGTATTCTCCTTAGACCAGCTAAGCCCCAGAAGTCGAAACGCCACATTGGTCAGAATTCGGAAATAACGCCAGTTATTCTTAGGCATATCATACTGATTGATCTGATTCAGCCAGCCGTACAAATTCCTCTTTTGCTTCTCGGTCAAATCCTCCCACAAAGCCTTTGAATTCAAAAGCATGGAAAAGGCCACTGCCGGTGCCTCTACCATCTTCTGGTCGAAATCAAACATATCGCCCCAGTACTCCTCATCCTCCGGTGTCGTTCCGTGGATGATTCCGTCTCTGTACCACTCCAGCCAGTCGGAAATCTCCTTCTGAGTTTCTACAGGAAGTTTGGAATTATCCGCCGACCAGAGAGGACCTAATCCCCACATTACTCTGGCAAATCCTTCCATCCTGGCTGACTTTTCCCCATAATGTACTCCCGCGTCACCTACATGCAGAAATGCGTGCCCCGGACTGTAAAGAGGTTTTAAAGGTCTTATGATATCAAGAAATAAATGAACTGCATCATCTCTGGTCTTCAATGACACTTCCATAAAATATTCTCCTCTCCGCATAACCAATTCTAACCAGCCGCTGCAGCCGATTATGATTTCAACAGAATAAAATAAAAAGCAATTTTACCTTGTTCTCAGCGGATATTTGATTTATTATTAGATAATATAGACATTTCCTAATGTCTGATTTTCCAAAAATTCAGTTCGCTATGAATGTGTCTATTTTACCATACTTTTTTTCTCCAAATATGAGGAATTGTGCTACATTTATGTCATATCATGCTGTTTTATTTGTTCATAACCTTTATTTTTTTGAAAATTTAATGGGATTTTTTTAGACGAATTGCACAGTTATTTTAGAAAGGATACAGGATTTTAATGACAAATCAGATTCCTACCGAATATATTTATCAATATCTTCTCTCTCACAGAACCTCCCGCGGGCGCTTAGAACGTACGCTTCACGTGCATCCCAACGCCTATGAGATCATGCTGTTTAAAAGCGGGAACGTAGATTATTTTATCAATGATACGTCCTACCACTTAAAACCAGGTGATCTTACCTTTGTACGGCCCAATGATATCCATGGATATTTTGTCCATGACGCCTCCCCGTACGAAAGGCTTCCTGTTCACATCAATGAAAATTTCATCTCTGGTCTCTCTACCAGCCAGACGGATCTGCTTGCCTGTTTCTTTGCATCTTCCTCCTCGCCGGCCCATCTGAATCAAGAGCAGATTCAACTGTTCGAACGCTGCGTAGACACCTCTATACGGGCCATTAATGAAACTATTTTCGGCTGTGACGTATGGCTTAAGTCCAACCTGTCGATTCTCCTGCTTCTGGCTAATTCCGCTCAGCAGCAGAACGATTTGGAACCCAATGACATACTTCCCAAAATCGTACAGGATGCCATTTCCTATATCAATGTTAAGTTTTCCAATAATATATCCATTCAAAGCATTGCTGATCACTTAAACATCAGCCGTTCCCGTCTGTGCCATGTTTTTAAAGAATTTATGGGGATTTCTCTTTGGAACTACGTAATCCTCCGCCGGATTCAGCATGCCCAGGTTCTATTAAAACAGGGCGCATCCATCACCACCGCCTGTTTTGAATGCGGCTTTCAGAATTACGCCCATTTTATAAAAGTTTTTACAAAATTTGTCGGCAGCTCTCCCGGAAAATATCTGAAAGGCCTGCCGACGAACCAGAGGGATGATTCGACTCCAAACAACCCCCCCGCCCAGGAGAATCCTCACTAAACGGCCATGCCGCCTGATGACAATATCACCCAGAAAGGAAGAACGCTTCTCCTACCGATCATTTAAGCGTTCTCTGCCCATCCAGCTGCTGGTGGAAAAGCGTTAAAGCCTGCTCCATGGCTGTTCTCCCCGGAGCTCCTATGACTGCACGTTTTTCCACGCAGGTTTTCAGGCTGATGGCCTCATAGATATCCTCTTCAAACACCGGACTGACAGCCTTAAATTCATCCAATGTCATATCATCCAGTGCCTTATTCTTTTCAATACAATATAAGACAAGCTGCCCTATGATGCCGTGAGCATCCCGAAATGCCACTCCATGCTTCACCAGATAATCCGCCGCATCCGTGGCATTGGTGAAGCCTTTTTTTGCGCTTGCTTCCATCACGTCCTTTCGGAAGGTCATGGTGGAAATCATGCCTGTAAACAGCGCCAGGCATCCTTTTGTCGTGTCAATGGCATCAAAGGTAAGCTCCTTATCCTCCTGAATGTCCTTATCATAGGCCAAAGGAATTCCCTTCATAACCGTAAGCATGGACATCAGGGCACCATATACACGGCCAGTCTTTGCGCGGACCAGTTCCGCAATATCCGGATTCTTCTTCTGAGGCATAATGCTGCTTCCGGTACTATATGCATCATCCAACTCCACAAATCGGTATTCATTGCTGTTCCAGATGATAATCTCCTCGCTGAACCTGCTTAAGTGCATGACGATGAGAGACATTGCGCTTAACAGTTCTATAACATAATCCCTGTCAGACACAGAATCCATACTGTTTAAGGTAGGTCCGTAAAATCCCAGAAGCTTAGCCGTGTACTCCCGATCCAGCGGATAGGTGGTTCCGGCCAGTGCGCCGGATCCCAGAGGACAGTAATTCATCCTCTCATAAACATCATGAAGCCTTTGCCTGTCCCTCTTAAACATCTCAAAATATGCAGCCACATGGTGAGCCAGGGTCACCGGCTGAGCCTTCTGCAGATGGGTAAAACCAGGCATGTACGTATCCAGATTCTCCTCCATAATTTTAAGCAGTTCTTCCATAAGAGCTTTCGTCAGTCTGTCAATCTCCTTAATCTCATCACGGCAGTACAGCTTCATGTCCAGAGCCACCTGGTCGTTCCTGCTGCGTCCCGTGTGAAGCCGTTTTCCCGCCTCTCCAATTCGGCTGATCAGATTCGCCTCAACAAAAGAATGAATATCTTCATGTTCTTTCGTAAATTCCAACTTTCCGGACTGAATATCCTCCAAAATTCCCTTAAGCCCAATAAGGATCGCTTCCTTATCTTCTTCTGACACGATTCCCTGCTTTGCCAACATCGTCACATGAGCCATGCTGCCCTCAATATCCTGACGATAAAACTTCTGGTCAAAGGACAGCGATTCATTGAAATTGTGCACCAGTTGATTCTCTTCCTTTGTAAAACGGCCTCCCCACAGCTTCATCTATCTTTCCTCCCTCTTTCTCTTCTTTTTATTTAACTCTATATTTCACACCATTGCCACAAACAGCAGCATGATGCTTCCAATTGTAATCCAGATTCCTGTCTTAAACCCTTCCGGTTCATAGGAAAAGCTTACCTTATGGCTTCCCTCCGTCAGCTCTGCGGACACAAAGGTATCAAATATTTTTCCTGTTTCCTGAACCTGTCCGTCTACCTTTACTGTCCATCCGGCATCATAAGGGATACTGGTAAACAGGGTTCCGGCCTTCCCGGCATTTACTTCTCCCTCCAGCACGGTGTCCGTCCATTTCGTCACATTGAGGGGGTAACTGTTCAGAATCTCGTACACAGAATGAAGCGCATCAAAATCAAACCGGTAGGCCTTGGCTCTCAAATCCACATCGTCCTCTTTGCCGGTCAGCAGGACAGGCTCTCCGGCCTGACACCAGCCCAGCTCCAGCAAAAACCCTCTGTTTATATTTTTGAAGGTTTCTGTGTTCTCTCCCCTCTTCATCTCCGCCTCTTCCACGGCCTTATTGCTGACATACACGTAGTAATCCCCGGATACCTCCGGCGTAAAGCGGAATTTATTGCCTTCACTGTCGCTGTCTGCTTCCACCAGCACCTGGTCAGCACCAATAATGTCGCACAGGTTGTTCTGTACCAGTGCCGGATTACCCAGGTCTCTCAGCCAGACATCCTCCATATCCGGATCCACCATAAAGCCTACCGGCAGCGTATCATGGCGCATATAAAGCCAGGTTCCTCCGTCCTGACTCAAAAGCATCAGATTAGGGTTCTCCTCATGTTCCTCCGAATACAGGCCATATTTAACAGAAAATAGGGAATCTATAAGCGGCGTACTTCCTGTGATGCTGTAGGCATTGGTATTGCCCTCGCAGCCCACATCCTTAAAAAATGCAGTCAAATGGCTGTTGGCTGTGGAGGAAAACAGCGATACCGTGGGAAAATTCATCCATGCCCCATCATTTTTCGTCTTCCTGGTTACCTTCTCAATCCGGTAAAATGTTTCTGCCGGAAGCAGGGTGTTCACCAGCCGTTCTACCTCCCCATTATCTTTTATATAATTGGTTCTGCTGGTAGTGGTAACACTGGTAAGAGTCGTATTGACCGCCGCCTCTACCGATACCACAGCCAGGGCCAGTATCATCAAAATCCCATAGCTTTTCTTCTTATATTTATACAGATAAATCAGGCCGGCATAGACTGACAGAAACAAAATGGCGATATAGTACATATAAAACTGAAAATGTTCCTGCTCCACCAGTTTTTCTGCCAGAATCACAAAGGACACACTCCCCCAGAAGGCCGCCGCCACATATTTCCAGGGCATCTCTCCCAGATTGCTGTATGCCCGATAGCAGATTACCAGCATGAGGAAAATGTAGATAAATGACTGTCGGCAGGGAAGGCTGTTGGGAAAATGAAAGCCATGCCACACGAAATTCAGGGTATTTACGGAAAAGCTGGCAAAAAACAACAGCAGAAGGCCGCAATATACTGCCTTCTCCCTCACCTTGATTTTTCTGCATCCCAAGTACAGAAGGAAAAACATCAGGACTGCTACGCCGCAGTAAATATTGGGCCAGTGATCCAGACCGATTTCTATTTCCACATTTCCGATATGTCTGGCAAACATATCAAAAATAGAGAAGTAAGAACTGACTGTCTTAGGGAAATTAAAATCTCCGGAGGCCGTCATCTGCAGGGCATAGATCTCCGGAAGCAGGACTGCTGCAGCCATCCCTCCCGCCATCAGAGAATAGAATCCAAACTGTCCGCAATTGATCAGATAATCTTTAACCCTTCTTCCCTCTCCACTTTCCAGAATCAGAAGGGCAAAAAAATAAATCACCATAAAGATGCAGATCATGATGGAGATATAATAATTGGAAAGAATGCAAATGCCCAGACAAATGCCATATAACATTCCTTTTTTTTCTTTCACAAGCCTTTCCAGCCCCAGCATAACCAGCGGAAACAAAAGGATACAGTCCAGCCACATAATATTCCAGCTGTATGCTGCCATATATCCGGACAATGCATAGAAGATTCCAAAAAATGCCACTCCAAAATCATCTTTGGAACCGTGTTTTCTTAAATACCATGCAAAACTTAAGCCCGACAGTCCGATTTTTAACACAATGGAATAAGTCATAAACTCAATGACCAGATTTTTCGGACAGAGTATTAAAAGCCAGTTCAGGGGACTTGCCAGATAATATGCATAAAGGGCCGAAAAATTGATACCCATACCGATATTCCAGCTGTACAGAAGGCTTCTGCCATTGGACAGTTTATATTGGAATTCCGAAAAAAACGGAGCATATTGATGATACATGTCCGTCCTCAAAAAGCTTTCCTCTCCAAAGGGGAAGATTCCTCTCTGGGCAAAGATAATCACCATAATTACCACAGGAATGCAAAAAGCAGCCCATAGTCCATCTACCGGCCTTAAATATCCATCTATGGCGCCTCTGGCTTTTTTTTCTTCCCTCTGCTCTCTCTTCCGTTCCTTCCTGGCCTCCTGGCTTCTGCTCTTTCGATTCTTTAATGAGAGATAAGTCTCCTCACCATCGGAATCTGTCGATTCAAAGTTCGTCTCTGCTTCATCAGACCCAACCGGCTCTTCCTCTTCCTCCCTCTCAGGCAGAGGAGCCTTCGAAGCAGACAGCTTGCTTAACAGCTCCTCCATTTCCTTCGTTACTTTTTTTATGTCATCATGCTCCATCTAATCTAAGCTCCGTCATGCACTTTCTTCTTAAATATAATCAGTTTACTTAAAATATAGTTCAGCACCAGAGAAACCATTGACACCAGCACTTTTCCCACATACTCATTCCAATGCAGAATGTCCACTACAAAGACCATAATCACCATTGTAAGGACTCCTGTGGCTAAGCGGCATGTCACAAAAGACACGAACTCCTTCCACAATAAAGACAACCTCATCTCCAGACTGCGGAACACAATCAGTTTATTGGTCACAAAAGCAAACAACACCGCCGCTGCCCAGCTGAGAGCCGTAGCCATCCGGTAATCTATCCCCACTACTCGAAACAGACGGTAACTGCCCCAGTCGATTAGCGTAGTCAGCACGCCAAAAAATACATAGCTGACAGACTCCGGATTAGCAAGCTTTTTCCATATTTTTGAAATCATAATTCTTCTTACATCCCTGCCAGCAATTTGTCAATGCTTACCAATTTCACACACAGCGCAAACAACTCCATAGCCATCTCCAGATCCTCCAACGGCGGATAGGACGGCGCGATACGGATATTGCTGTCATGGGGATCTTTTCCATAAGGATAGGTGGCTCCGGCCTTTGTCATCACCAGCCCTGCCTTCTTGCACCTTGCCACAATGGCCTTGGCACAGCCATCCATGGAATCAAAGGACATGAAATATCCTCCCTTTGGAGTTGTCCAGGTTCCGATTCCCAGTCCGTCCAGTTCCTGAGACAGAATACGGTTTACCGCCTCAAATTTAGGTCTCATAATATCCGCATGGAGTCTCATATGCTCAACCATACCATGGATCCCCCCAAAGAATCTTACATGCCGCAGCTGATTTACTTTGTCATGTCCAATGGTCTGGATCCTTAACTGATTCTTAATATCCACCAGGTTATTCTGGGAAGCCGCAATCGCCGCAATACCGGATCCTGGGAAACTGATCTTGGAGGTAGAAGCGAATTTATATACCAAATCCGGATTTCCAGCCCTCTTGCACTCTGCCAGGATTTCAATCAGGTGATCCTGATCCAGATCATACAGATGATGAATTGTGTACGCATTATCCCAGTAAATCCGGAAATCGGCCGCTGCCGGTTTCAGTCTTGCAAAACGGCGAACCACCTGATCGGAGTAAGAAATGCCCTGAGGATTCGAGTATTTTGGCACACACCAGATACCTTTGATGGCATCGTCGGAAGCCACCAACGCCTCTACGATATCCATATCCGGCCCCTCTTCCGTCATAGGGACATTGATCATCTCAATACCAAAATATTCCATTATGGCAAAATGTCTGTCATATCCGGGAACCGGACACAGGAATTTTACTTTATCCAGCTTACACCATGGGGTATTGCCCATAACGCCATTGGTCATGGAACGTGCAACCGTATCATACATAACATTTAAGCTGGAGTTTCCATAGATAATAATATGGTCCGGAGCCACTTCCATCATATCACCTAACAGTTCCTTGGCCTCGCTGATGCCGTCCAGCACACCATAATTCCGGCAGTCGGTTCCGTCGTCGCATGTCAAGTCCATATCACTGGTCAGTACGTCCATCATCCCCATAGACAGATCCAACTGAGCCACACTTGGTTTACCTCTGGACATATCCAGCCGTAAGTCGCGGCCCTGATACTCTCTGTACTTAACCGCCAAGTCTTTTCTTAATGCCTGCAGTTCCTCTTTTGTCATCTCTGCAAATGGTTTCATGCTGCTCCTCCTTCTTGTCCGTTTCTTTATGATCCTGAGCATCTTTTTCTAAGTTTTACAGCAAGTATGACGCCCTGCTTCAATCATATCTTATATATATCTTTGTACTTTACAGCATTCTATGATTTTCGTCAATATAAAATCACCTGGCAGAGTCTAAAAAAGCGCCTGTGAAACCTGAAAATTATATTGATCCTCCGATAACAAGCAGCCCAAACATTCTCACGATCCATGCTGCCACCCAGGCGATGACGCACTGTCCGACCACCATGCCTGCCGCCCATTTTCCTCCCAGTTCTCTCTTTACAGCGGTAATAGCCGCCACGCACGGCGTATACAGAAGGCAGAACACCAACAAGCTTAAAACCGATAACGGACTCATGGCTGCCATCAGACTTTCCGTAGATCCAAACAGAACAGACAAAGTGGAAACCACACTTTCCTTTGCCATAAATCCGGTAATCAATGCTGTGGATGTCCTCCAGTCTCCAAACCCCAGAGGTGCAAAGACAGGTGCAATCCATCCTGCCATCACTGCCAGAATACTGTTCTGAGAATCCGTCACAATGTTCAAATGGATGTCAAAAGTCTGCAGAAACCAGATAACAATGGTTGCCACGAAAATTACCGTGAATGCCCTTTGTAAGAAATCCTTGGCTTTTTCCCACAGAAGCTGGCCTACATTTTTAGCCCCCGGCATCCGGTAGTTTGGAAGTTCCATAACAAAAGGAACCGCCTCCCCACGGAACATGCGCTTCTTTGTAAGCAGTGCCATCAAAACTCCTGTCAGGATTCCGATAGAATACAACGCTATCATAATTATTGCCCCATATCTTGGGAAAAATGCCGCTGTAAAAAACGCATAAATAGAAATTTTAGCGGAACAACTCATAAATGGAGTCAGAAGAATCGTCATCTTTCTGTCACGTTCTGAGGAGAGGGTTCTGCTTGCCATAACCCCCGGAACCGTACAGCCAAAGCCAACCAGCATAGGTACAATACTTCTTCCTGACAATCCGATTTTCCGAAGCAGCTTGTCCATTACAAACGCAACTCTGGCCATATATCCGCTGTCCTCCAAAAGCGACAGGAAGAAGAACAAAGTCACTATAATAGGAAGGAAGCTTAACACACTGCCAACTCCGTTAAAAATCCCGTCAATAATCAAAGAATGCAGCACCTCATTGACATCTGCCGCTGTAAGGGCCGCCTCCACAATGTCTGTCAGCCAGGAAATTCCCATATCCAAAAGCTCCGCCAGCCCAGCCCCGATGACACCGAAAGTCAGCCAGAATACCAGCCCCATAATTCCTACAAATGCCGGGATCGCCGTGTATTTTCCGGTAAGAAACTTGTCCATCTCCATACTTCTGGCATGTTCTCTGCTCTCCTTTGGCTTTAACACAGTCTCTTCGCAGATTCGGTTGATAAAGGTAAATCTCATATCTGCAATGGCCGCGGCCCTGTCCAGTCCACGTTCTGCTTCCATCTGACAGATGATATGCTCCAGAGTTTCCTTTTCATTCTGATCCAGGTTCAGCCTGGCCTCTACTCTTGCATCTCCCTCTGCCAGTTTGGCGGCGGCAAACCGTACCGGAATCTGGGCGTTCTCTGCATGGTCCTCAATCAGGTGCATGATTCCATGAAGACATCTATGTACTGCTCCACCATGATCATTGGCATCACAGAAATCCATTCTTCCGGGGCGTTCCTGGTATTTGGCCACATGGATGGCATGATCGATCAGTTCGTGGATTCCTTCATTTTTCGCTGCTGAGATGGGAACCACCGGAATCCCCAGCATTTCCTCCAGTTCATTGACCCTTATGGAACCTCCGTTCTCCCTTACTTCATCCATCATATTAAGGGCCAGAACCATGGGAATATCCAGTTCCATCAGCTGCATGGTCAGATACATATTCCGTTCGATATTGGTAGCATCCACAATATTGATAATGCCTCTTGGATTCTCATCCAACACAAACTGTCTGGTAACAATCTCCTCATTAGAATACGGGGACATGGAATAGATGCCTGGCAGGTCTGTCACCAGCGTATTGTCATGCCCTTTTATCACGCCGTCTTTCCTGTCCACCGTCACTCCTGGAAAATTGCCCACATGCTGATTGGAACCGGTCAACTGATTAAACAGAGTAGTCTTTCCACAGTTCTGGTTCCCTGCCAAGGCAAAGGTCAGCGTCACTCTTTCCGGAAGAGGATGTTCGTCTGCCTTCACATGATATTTTCCGCCTTCTCCCAGGCCCGGGTGAGAAATCTGCCGTTTTTTTACAGCCTTCTTCTCCTGCCTCACATCGTCCCTGACCTGGCCGATCTCTATCTTCTCTGCGTCTGCCAGACGTAGGGTCAGCTCATAGCTGTGAATTCTTAACTGCACCGGATCTCCCATAGGTGCATACTTCACCATGGTAACCTCTGCTGTGGGAATGATACCCATATCCAGAAAATGCTGCCGCAGCGCACCTTCCCCGCCTACCGACAGAACAGTCGCCGTCTTTCCGATAGGCAACTCTTTTAATGTCATGATGACCGCCTCCTCGTTAGTGTTTGCGTCATATTTGCATCATGTTCATGGGTTATTTCGGTGTCATTATACTAAAGAATTAATCTTAGGTCAACATGGTGTTGATTCTCATTTGCCATAGAACATGGCATTGGTTAGGGGCTCTCAGTAAACGGTAACTGACAGATGACTTTGGAAGGTTTCTATGGTATAATCTTCCGTAAATAAAAAACATGCCATACACTACAAAGACAAATCACGGAGGATTAACAGATATGTACAGCTTTACCAACGATTACAGCGAAAGTGCCCATCCACAGATTTTAAAAGCCCTGATAAATTCCAATCTTATCCAGCACACAGGCTACAGTCTGGACAGTCATACGGACCATGCCAAAGAACTTATCTGCGAAGAAATTCATTGCCCGGATGCAGATATTCATCTGATTGTCGGCGGCACCCAGACGAATCTTATCACTATTTCCACTGCCCTCCGCCCTTATCAGGCTGTTATTTCTGCTGTCACCGGACATATCAATGTTCACGAAACCGGCGCTATAGAGGCTACAGGCCACAAGGTTCTGGCTATGCCTACAACTGATGGCAAGCTGACCCCTGACCTGATACAACAGGCATTGGATTTCCACACAGACGAACATATGGTACAGCCGAAGATGGTATATATCTCCAATTCGACGGAAGTAGGAACGCAGTATAGCAAAGCAGAACTGGAAAAGCTTCATCACATCTGCCGCCGGAATCATCTGTACCTGTTTATGGATGGCGCACGCATGGGAGCCGCACTGACTAGTCCGGTCAATGATTTAACCCTGCCTGATATCGCAGAACTGACTGATGTGTTCTATATCGGCGGAACAAAAAACGGTGCTTTATTTGGAGAGGCTTTAGTCATTGTGAATGAAGAATTAAAGCCGGACTTCCGCTATATGATTAAACAGCGGGGTGCTATGCTGGCTAAGGGATGGCTTTTGGGGATTCAATTTGAAGAATTATTCCAAAATAATCTGTTCTACACCATGGCCTCCCATGCCAATGAAATGGCTTCCAGGTTAAAAAAGGCTCTCACAGATAAAGGCTATTCCTTTGCATACGACTCCTGTACCAACCAGCTTTTCCCGATTCTTCCGGACGAGATGATTGAAAGACTTAAAAAGG
Organism: uncultured Hungatella sp.; assembly: GCA_910588325.1. Taxonomy (GTDB): domain Bacteria; phylum Bacillota; class Clostridia; order Lachnospirales; family Lachnospiraceae; genus UBA3402. Next base: position 539 of record CAJUPP010000026.1, on the reverse strand, counting down.
ATTTTAGTTTTAATATGGATCGTCGAATAGACGCTTCCCACAGCTGCATCCGGTTGGTAACCTCCTGGGCCACTACAAAGGAAGGGATTGAGGCTTTTATTAGAGCCTTGTAAAGCCAATCTTGCTCTTTTCTTTATCCCAGAGCCGGTAACCCACCGGGACAGAAAGATAATGGATATCACATGGATTCATTCGTTGTGAACAATAAAAAGTAAATTATATCAAGGCGATAGAAAATTATCAGTGCAGATTCTGCAACTAATTTGCAACTAAAAATTGTGAAAACGATGCGAAAAGGGTAAGCTTGATTGTGGCGTTGCTTGCCTTTTTCGACATAGATAGGAAGAACAGGCGAAAAAATCCCCCTCCTGTCTGATCCACAGGAGAGGCGCCTCCCGCAGAGAGGTATATCGTCTATTCGGGAGCATCCGCTTTGGAGTGGGTGCTCTTTCCAATTCGGACATTGATTCGGACATTTTCTCTTTATATTGCCGCAGGTATTGACTACGCCTTGAACGATTCGGCAAGATCCGGCAGAC
>CAJUPP010000025.1 GCA_910588325.1 uncultured Hungatella sp. | reverse complement strand
TATGACGGAAAATCAGCCACAAAGGCAGGTGCAGGAGAGATTCCGAGAGTACATAATAGTTAAAAGGTGGATACAGTGGTTTTTGAGTCGAAACAAAGGAAAGAGGCGAAAGCTCTGTTTGAGGGATGGCAGGAACCCCTGATATGGTCATGTCTGCAGGGAGCATGGGAAGGATTTATGGAGACTCTCTAAAGAATCCTGCTGCTGTCGCGGCATTGCTGGGAGATTTCTGCTTTTTGGCAGGAATACCAAAGGAGGAACTGATTTCTCCAAAGCTGATTCTGGAGTGCCTGAAACGAGGATGGTATCCAAGCCGGGATGCACATAATTTGGGGTCAGTGGCCCTGGCAGAAAAACTGGGGTATCATTTGGATCATGAGTATGAGGCATATGAAGTTATGCGGGAACATGCCTAACAAATTATGACATGGGAGAATAGACAGAAGATGGGGTGCCGGAAAACGAAATTATTTTCTGACAGCCCCATTTTTCATGTTTATATTTTAGGACAAAGCCTGATTCAAGGTTTCAAACAGTTTGTCAATGTCAATCGGTTTTGCAATATGGCCGTTCATGCCGCACCGCAGGGCCTCCTGCCGGTCTTCCTCAAAAGCGTTGGCAGTCATAGCCAGAATCGGGATAGAAGACAATTTTTTATTCTCTAACCCGCGGATAAGTTTGGTGGCCTCATAGCCGCCCATGACCGGCATCTGAACATCCATCAGTACCAGGCGGTAGTATCCGGGTTCGGAATTTTTCAGCATGTCTACGGCTATCTGGCCATTACTTGCAATCTCCGTAGAAAATCCTGCTTCATTTAAGATTGCAGCCGCAATCTCCTGATTCAGTTCATTATCCTCTGCCAGCAGAATCCGTCCGGTATGAGGAATTTCAACCGTTTGGTCAATGTCCAAGTGCCTGTTTTCTTCTACATTTACGATAGAATGCAGACAGCCTCGAAGTTCCGATAAAAACAGTGGTTTGCTGCAGAAACCTGTCACACCGGCTTCCCGGGCTTCCTCTTCAATATCCGACCAGTCATAGGCAGTCAGAATGATAATGGGCACTTCCTCACCAGCTTCTCTGCGGATTCTCCGGGCAACCTCAACACCGTTCATGTCAGGGATCAGCCAGTCGATAATGTAGACATGGTAGCTGTTTTTGCGAGTGATTGCCTGGCGGGTGCGCAAAATCGCTTCTTTTCCGGACAATGTCCATTCTGCTTGCATTCCGATTTGCTGAAGCATATAGGATACACTGTCACAGGTGTTAAAGTCATCATCTACGATTAAAGCCCGGCAGTCCTTTAATTCAGGAATAATCGGTATTTCCTTGGATTCCTCGTGAAGGCGGAAGGGGAAGGAAACAATAAATTCGGTTCCCACATCTTTTTCGCTTTTCACTTCAATGGAACCGTTCATCATATCCACAATGTTCTTCGTGATAGCCATCCCCAGGCCGGTTCCCTGAATTCCGCTGGTAGTAGAATTCCGTTCCCGCTCAAAAGGCTCAAAAATATGGGATACAAATTCTTTGCTCATACCAATACCGGTATCTTTGATATGGAACTCATAATTGGCATAGTCGGAGGAATACCCCTTTTTTTCTATAATCCGCACGGTGACCGTGCCGCCAGCGCAGGTATATTTGATGGAATTGCTGAGAAGGTTTAAAAGGACCTGGTTCAGCCTCAGCCTGTCACAGTAGATTTCCTCATCTACCACATCCACCGCATCCATATACAGTTCCAGCTGTTTCGCGTGGACATCTGCCTGGATGATGCTGTGAAGACCATGTAAAATGTCAGGCAGAAGGCACAGCTCCTCATCCAGATGAATTTTTCCGCTTTCAATGCGGCTCATGTCTAAAATATCATTGATCAGGCTGAGAAGGTGATTGCCGGATGTTGTAATCTTTTTCAGATATTCCGCTACCAGCTCTTTCCGATCGATGTGAGTCAAAGCCAGTGAGGTAAAGCCTACGATGGCATTCATGGGAGTGCGGATATCATGGGACATATTGGAGAGAAATACGCTTTTGGCCTTGTTAGCACGCTCTGCCTGCTGCAGTGCATCCTGAAGAAGGCTTCTTTTTTCTATCTCATCGCGGATCTCTTCATCCATACTGCGGAAACCCAAAACAATACCACGGCGGCTCTTCCAGGTGCCTGCACGGACTACTTTCATCTGGTAGTATTTGATCTCGCTATCGATAAAGGCACGATAATTCACATAATAAAGTTTTTTTTCAGAAAGTTCCCGCTTAAGAGTATCCTGGGAGGATGCCTCCCGCAGCATCTCTTGATCTTCACTATAAACAAATTTTTGTATGTAAAGTTCCATGCTGTCTTTAAACGGAATCTCCTCCGTAAAGACGGAATGAAACATGCTGCTGTCGTTCTCATCCAGGCGGAGAGGGAAGCCTTTGCCGGTATCTAGTTCAAAAAAGCAGGCAAGGTTATAATCAATGGTCAGTGCCTGGAATAACTCTCTCTGGTGGTGCTCATGTTCCACACGCTCCTTTTTTTCTTTAAGCTTCTGCTCTGTACAGTCTAAAAGAAAACGCTGATAGAAAAGCTTTCCATCCTCCCGAACCAGTTTCACATTGCCCATAATATGGAGCTCTTCACCATTTTTATGTCGGACACAGTACTCGATCCCCGTGCTGTCCCCCGGTTTTTTCAGCGACAGAATACATTCACGCAGACGGTTCTTGTCTTCATCTGCCACAGACATGGCCACCATATCAAAGCCGTCTTTCAGAATTTCTTCCATGGAGTCATATCCAAGGATTTTCAGAGCGGCTCTGTTTATACTGAGGATAGAGGAGCCATCCAGGCTGTGGCACATAACACCGCAGTCCATGGTAGTAAAGATCATCTCCAGGGTATGGTTCTTCTCGATGATTTCCTGTTCATAGGCACGTTCCTGGGTCACATCGATAGCTACGCCTACGGTACCCATAACACTGCCGTCAAGGTCGTACAGAGGAGATTTATAAGTCGTTAAAAGTTTTACGCCTTCTCCGGTCTGAACGGTTTCCTCAGAGACACAGGTTTCTTTCTTACACATAACCTCGAGTTCGGACTCGATACAGGCAGGATCATCATGCTCTACGTCCCATATGAAAGCATGGCCTTTTCCTTCTACGATATTTTTAGGTTTATTAACCGTTTTGCAGAAACTGTCATTGACCTTTTCATGAATGCCGTTTTTATCCTTGTACCAAATAAGGTTTGGGATGCTGTTGATAGTAGATTCCAGATAGTGGTTTGTCTGCCACAAATCTTTGCTCATTTTACAGGCCTGTTGCCAACGGAGAAAGCGGAAACGAAGCTCTTCTTCGGACATGGGCACAGACCAGATATCCTGAACAGAAGACAGGCGGTCAGTGAATAATCCTATCTGCTCTTTCGATGCAAGGAGAATACACTGGGTTTTCTCCTGTTTGTTCGTTAATACTGTGTCAAGAACTTTTAGGGCATCGGTAGTCAGCAGGTCGGCCAGAATGACGTCTGCCCGTTTTATCATATCCGAATCCGGTATATCGCTCTCCCAAAAATTGTGGGTAAAATGTTCAAAAGAAGGCATTTCCTTTATAATTTCAAACGTTCTGCTCTGTTGTCCGATTAAATAAAAATTAAGATGGCACTGATACATTGGCTTTCCCCCTTGTATACTGCAAAAAAAGATTCCAATGGTACATGATGGAATAGTTCTTTCATATAGGTACTATTTTATCAATCATACGGTATCCTGTCAACATTTTGCTGTTTGCTGAGTACCTGAAAACAGCAAGTGCGTCCGGGATTTTTAATTTTATGAATAGAATCTGTTTTTTGGACATAAACTGGTAATATATGGACAAGAATGTAAAATTAAGGAGGTATCGGAAATGGAACAGCTGGAAAAACATAGAAGACCAAGAAGAACAAAACAGGAAAGGCTTGAGGAAGAGTTACTTAAGACAGAGGAGACCATCGCACAGTACACGACGGCCCTCTCGGAGCTGCAGGAGAAGCGGCAGACTTTGTCAGAGGAGATTGAGAATGAGCAGATACGGGAAGTGACAAGACTTTTAAAAGAAAAGAATCTTTCCGTAGGGCAGCTTAAGGAACTTTTGAGTGATAAGGAAGGAGAGGACGAGGCAGAGCAGGGAGCATAGAATTTGTATTTTTAACAGTTCCTTCATTTGTGGAAAACGGTACAATCGTTGGAAATGCTTGTATTTTTTGGAAAATTGTGTAAGAATAAGTACAAGTGAGCGCGGGATGGGTAAAAGATAACGTGTTCCAATAAGAGAAGGAGGTATTTCATTTATGGAAGCAAAGAAAGTGGATCTGAAAGCCAAGCCCTACTATCTGTCGGATGAGGACATCAAGTGGGTGGAGGATACCATTGCAGGTATGAGCCTGGAGGAAAAGATCGGACAACTGTTCTTTAACATGGGTTCCAGTAGGGAAGAGGATTATCTGAAGATGACGGTGAACAAGTACCACATCGGAGGAATCCGGTACAACCCGGCTACTTCGGAAGCAGTCTATGAGCAGAACCGTATTTTACAGGAAAATTCAAAGATACCGCTGATTATTGCCTGTAACACGGAAGCAGGAGGCAACGGAGCCTGCGTGGACGGCAGCCTCATTGGACATCCGGTGAAAATTGGTTCCACCAGAAATCCAAAGTATGCCTATGAGATGGGACGCATGTCCAATAAAGAAGCGGCGGCAATTGGATGTAACCTGTCTTTTGCACCTCTTTCCGATATTTATTACAACTGGCACAATCCGGTTATTGGTCTGCGCAACTTCGGCAATGATCCGGAGCAGGTAGCAGAGATGGCGACCCAGTACATGCTGGGAGCACACCAGAATCCCGGCTTTTGCTGCGCAGCCAAGCATTTCCCAGGAGACGGACTGGATGACCGCGACCAGCATATTGCTAACAGCGTCAATACTTTTTCCTGTGAAGAGTGGGATGCCACTTTCGGAAAGGTATATGAGCGATTGATTGAGAATGGCTTGGAAGCCATTATGGCAGGCCATATTATGCAGCCGGCATACACCCGGTATTTTAACCCGGATATAAAAGATGAGGACATCCAGCCAGCCACTTTAAGCCCGGAATTGATTCAGGGACTGTTGAAGGGAAAATTAGGCTTTAACGGCATGGTGTTGACAGACGCCAGTCACATGGTTGGCCTGACATGCCGCATGAAGAGAAGCGAAGTGGTTCCCCATGCCATCGCTGCAGGTGTGGACATGTTCCTGTTCTTCAATGACATGGACGAGGATTTTGAGTCCATGATGAACGGATACAAATCCGGGTTAATCACAGAGGAGCGCTTATCAGACGCCCTTCACCGGATTCTTGGCCTGAAGGCCCATATGGGACTTCACAAGAAGGCAAAGACAGAGATCATGCCGCCAAAGGAGCTTTTGAAGGAAGTTATCGGCTGTAAAGAACACAAGGATATGGCAAAAGAAATTTCTGAAAAGGGTACGGTGCTGGTAAAATATCTGGATAAGGATGTACTGCCTCTTACACCTGAAAAATATAAGAAAATCATGATTGTGTATGTAAAGGGTGTGGAAGCAGGCGGAATGGGCGCGCTGATACATGGAGGCGGTTCCGGCAAATCACCGGCAGAGAGGCTGAAAGAGAAGCTGGAGGCTAAAGGGTTTGAAGTGTTTATCTATGAAAGCCCGTTGGAGAAGATGAAGAAACAGATGGCAGAAGGCGGCAAGCCGGATATCAACCTGTATTTTGCAGGAAAGGATACCATCAGCGAGTTTGCGGCAAGACAGGACCTTATCATTACCCTGTGTGATGTGGCCGGAGGTTTTCAGGCAGTGGCCCGTCCCGGTTGGGGCATGACAAAGGGCGGCGGGGAGATTCCGTGGTATGTCCATGAGGTTCCGGTTATTGCTCTGAACATGGGCCATCCTACGATCCTGGTGGATATGCCTCAGGTGCGCACCTTTATCAATGCTTATGATACCAATGATCAGACCATGAACGTGGTGGTCGAGAAGCTGGTAAGCGGAGCGGAGAGCTTCGTAGGAGAAGATCCCATTGACAGCTTCTGCGGACTTTGGGATACTCATTTCTAAATCAAAAAAATTATCAGAAATTATACGGCGCGAAGTGTCTGGAATACGGGCATCTCGTGCCGTATTTACGTGTATGAATGAAAGAGGGATTCCTGTGAACTCTCCGGGGGATGCACACAAAATGCCCAAAATGGCATTTTAGCGCCGTACGGTCAGCGCAGCAGGTGCGCAGACCTACAGCGAGGATTCGCGACTTTCAAAGCAACAAAAAAAGGATTGACAGATGGGAAGTTTTGACACATAATGGGATATAAATTTATGGAAATAAAATAAGTGCCTTGTCTCGTCTATTTACTGAAATTCAGATACGAAGGATTCGAACGTACACGAAAGTATGAGGGAGGCAAAACACTGGCAGAGGAAAAGGAGAACCAATTATGGAAACAATCAGAATTGAGAAAACAGCAAATCCCAAACAGAAGCCAGGAGAGGATAATCCATTAGTATTTGGCACCATTTTTACGGATCATATGTTTGAGATGGATTATGAAGAAGGAAAAGGCTGGTATGATCCCAGAATCGTACCATATCATAAATTAGAGTTAGAGCCATCCTGCATGGTATTCCATTATGGTCAGGAGATGTTCGAAGGGCTGAAGGCCTATAAGACGGATGATGGAAGAGTCCTGTTGTTCCGTCCCGACAAAAATATTGAGAGGGCCAACAGAAGTAACCGCAGGCTGTGTATCCCGGATATTTCAGAGGATATCTTCATGGAAGCTCTGAAAACCGTGGTAAGTGTGGAGAAAGACTGGATTCCTACGAAGCCGGGAACCTCCCTGTATATCCGTCCTTTTGTGATTGCCACAGACCCCTTTTTGGGAGTGAGGCCGTCTCATACGTATAAATTTATGATTATTCTGTCTCCCGTAGGCGCTTATTATGCAAGCGGACTGGATCCGGTTAAGATTTGGATTGAGGATGAGTATGTCCGTGCGGTAAAAGGCGGTATCGGCGAGGCCAAAACAGGCGGAAACTATGTGGCTTCCCTTGCTTCCCAGGTAAAAGCCCATGATGAGGGATATTCCCAGGTATTGTGGCTGGACGGCGTTCATCGAAAATATATCGAGGAAGTAGGAGCTATGAATATCTTCTTTAAGATTAACGGCACCGTAGTGACACCGAAGTTAAACGGCAGTATTCTTCCAGGCGTAACCAGAGACTCCGTTATCGCCCTGTGCAGGGAATGGGGCGTTCCTGTGGAGGAGAAGGTTATCTCCGTGGATGAAGTGGTTGCAGCGGCAGAGTCAGGGGCCATGGAAGAGTGTTTTGGCACCGGTACGGCCGCGGTTATCTCTCCTGTGGGAGAACTGCGGTATGAGGAAGAGAGAATGGCAATCGGCGGCGGCGGGATTGGGGAACTGACCCAAAAACTGTACGATACCATTACCGGGATTCAGTTAGGAAAGATTGAAGGACCAAAGGGTTGGAGTGTGGAAGTGAAATAGGGACGAAATGTCATCAGGTAGGGAAGAGTTATACTCACGGGTATATCTTCCCTACTTGTACGAGAGGGAGGAAATTGTGACAGGAATAACAGAGGTTTTGATGAAAGCGCTGGCCTTTGTAGCCATTATTGCCATGGGATATGGACTGAAACGGACAGGCTTTTTTCATGCCAAAGATTTTTACCTTTTATCGAAAATCGTAATAAAGATTACATTGCCGGCGGCCATTGTAGCCAACTTCAGTAAAATCAGCATGGAGAGTTCTATGCTGATTCTGTGTGTGTTCGGCCTGATTTGCAATGGAGTACTGCTGATAATTGCCTACTGCATAAACCTGACGAAATCCGGAAAGCAGAAGGCCTTTGACATGTTAAATATGACCGGATACAACATTGGCAATTTTACCATGCCTTTCGTTCAGAGTTTTCTGGGACCTGTGGGTTTTGCTGCTACCAGCCTGTTTGATGCAGGAAATTCTGTCATGTGTACCGGAGTTACCTTCAGCCTGGCAAGTACGGTCAGCAATGGAAGCGGAAACGGTCCCGGTTCTTTCAGGACAGTTCTCAAAACATTAGTGTCTTCGGTTCCCTTTGATACCTATGTGATTATGACGCTTTTGACAGTCCTTCGTCTGAAACTTCCTGATGTGGTGATTCTGTTTGCGGAGACAGCAGGAGGCGCCAATGCATTTCTGGCACTTTTGATGATTGGAATCGGATTCGAAATCCACATGGATAAGGAAAAGATAGCGGAGATTCTGAAGATTCTTGTTATCCGTTATGGAACAGCACTTGCATTTTCTTTGGGATTTTTCTTTCTGCTTCCGTTTCCGCTGGAGGTTCGGCAGGCACTGGCCATTGTGGTGCTGGCGCCGGTTTCTTCTGTCAGCCCTGCATTTACCGGAAAGATCGGCGGGGATGTGGAATTGTCAAGTGCCATTAATTCTTTGACAATCGTAATCAGTATTGTGGTGATTACGGGGGCGTTGATTTTGATTTTGTAGTAGATGAAAGGAAAAAATGGAGCTTGAGAGAAATTCCGCTGACGCTTGCCATGCTTTCCGATACATGTTAAAATGAGGAGGGAAAGGCAGAGGGATAGATCGGAGGAAAGAAGCTATGGGAAATAGGCAGTACAAATATAAAGGTATTTCCCAGGAGGGGCTTTCGGTAGAAGGAACCGTGGAGGCGGCTGACGAATACGAAGCGCTCGTTCAGATCAGGCAGAGCTGCCGGGTCGTGACGAAGATTACTCCCGTAAGAAAGCTGTCTGCCATTCTGTCTATGGAGATCGGACCAAGGCAGGTGAATTTTCAGGAATTGTCCATGTTGGCCTCTCAGTTTTCTTTCGTCCTGCGATCCGGAATTCCTCTGGCAAAATGTGTGAGACTGATCGGGGAACAGATTGAAAACAGGAATATGAGAAAAATATTGAAGGAGGCGGAAAGCCGCGTGATTGCAGGATGGACTCTTGCTGACAGCCTTAAAGAAGCCGATTCGGAAGCATTTCCGTCAGTGTTTCTCGAGACGATCCGAGCGGGAGAACGCTCCGGGACTTTGGAGCTGGCTTTCGGAAATCTGGCTGTCTATTATGAGAAACAGTATGAGATGAAACAGAAGATTGCCGCGGTTATGACTTATCCGTCTTTTGTGTTGGCCACAGCGGTCACTGTGGTTATGATTGTTATGGTAAAGGTGATTCCCACCTTAACCAGCGTATTTGCAGAATTGGATGGGGAACTTCCTTTTTCGACAAAAATATTGATTGGCATCTCGGATTTCTTCCGAAACCATCTGTTTCACGGAATCATCGCGGCCCTGGCAGCGATGGTTTTGTCTTTGTGCTGCATCAGAACAGAGAGAGGACGGCTTTTATGGAACCGGATGAAGCTGAAAAGTCCTGTTTTTGGAAAAATCAGGATACTCAGAATTTCTGGACATTTTGCCTATACCATGTCTACCATGCTGTCATCCGGACTGTCCCTTCCTCAGGCTCTGGAGGTGACGGCAAAGACATTGGAGAACTATATGCTGGCCAAAGAGATGGTATGGATGGCACAGAAGGTGTGGGAGGGATATTCTTTAGGGGACTGTATGAGGGAGAAAAACAGTTATCCGGATACTTTGAAGGAAGTATGTGCTCTTGGGGAAGAGACAGGCGAGTTGGAGGAGATGCTTTATTCTATCGGAAAATATTTTGACAGTCAGGCCGACTATGCGGAAAAGAGAATGATGTCCAGACTGGAACCGGCTCTTTTAACGGCATTGGCGGTTCTGACAGGTTTTATTGTTATCTCTATCTATCTGCCGCTGTTTACCATGTATAGTTTGATGTAAAAATGAGAAGAGTTTTGTGTGCCTGCTTGCAGATTGCAGACGGGACTAATTGGAAAAGAGAAAAGCGGATATGTAAATGGAGGGGAAAGCGCATTGGGTGACAGAAGAAATGCCAAAAACAAAAAGAGAAACAATCAGGGGTTTACACTGGCTGAAATACTGGTCGTGGTGGCTATTATAGCGATTTTGGTTGCCATACCGATTCCAATGTTTACAGGCAAAATAGAGGAGGCCAGAGAGGCCGCTGACATCTCCAATATGAGAGCGGCCAAGTCTGCGGCGATTATGGAGTATCTGGACGGAAACATTTCTTTAGACGGAGAGGGAAGTGCAGGGCCGTATTATTACAATGCGTCAGAAGGAATCTTGGTGGAAGATGTGGCGGATGCACTTCCGGCATATGGACAGGGAACGGAAAGTATCGACGGCGGGATGGAGTTTGACGGGTACAATGAAATTGATGCAGACGGAGAGGTAATTGGGACGGAGGCAAAGGATAGAATCATAAAGATTGTGGTGCGGGAGGGGAAAGAGAAAACGAATTCCCTGGATACGTCAATTGTGATAGAGATGGAGTGGGTGGAGCCATAGAAGTTTTTATGACATTTATGACTTATACGGATAGGATTATGCCATACAGTCTTCAAGGATAGAAATTTGAGGGTAGGCCGATTGTCTGGCTTCCAATGATAAAAAGTTGTTACCAAAAGCCAGATATTTATCTTTCAAAAATTGATGATTTCGTGTATAATATATTTCGTTATGGATTTTTACAAAGAAAGGAATTTAATCGTTTTATGAACGACGAATATAGATTAAGAATGGAAGCGCAGGACTTAACAAAGCAGCCGCCCACAGAAGAACCGGAAAGACAATATTATTTTATGAAGAAATGCCAGGAGATCGTGAAGAAGAAGTCCGAAGAAATGGGGCGTCCGCTGACGTTTAGCTTGACATCCTTCGGCTGTCAGATGAATGCCAGGGATTCAGAGAAGCTGCTGGGGATTTTAGAGCAGATAGGGTATGAAGAAACAGAGGACGAGCATGCAGATTTTGTCCTTTATAATACATGTACGGTTCGGGAAAATGCCAATTTAAGGGTATATGGCCGGCTTGGATATCTGAATACCATAAAAAAGAAGAATCCTGATATGCTGATCGCCCTGTGCGGATGCATGATGCAGGAACAGGAAGTGGTTGAGAAACTGAAGAAAAGTTACCGCTTTGTAGACATTATTTTTGGCACTCATAACATTTTTAAGCTGGCGGAGCTGATTGTCAAAAGGTTTGAACAGCAGAAGATGGTGGTGGACGTATGGGAGGGCACGGACCGAATTGTGGAAGAACTGCCTTCGGAACGGAAATATCCTTTTAAATCAGGGGTAAATATCATGTTTGGCTGCAACAATTTCTGCAGTTATTGTATTGTTCCCTATGTGCGAGGGCGGGAGCGGAGCCGCAGTCCAAAGGACATTTTAGAAGAAGTCCGAAGGCTTGCGGATGATGGTGTGGTGGAGATTATGCTTCTTGGGCAAAATGTGAATTCCTATGGAAAGAATCTTAAGAATCCTGTCTCTTTTGCCCAGCTGCTTAAGCAGGTTTCAAAGATTGAGGGGATTGAGAGAATTCGATTTATGACCTCCCACCCCAAGGATTTGTCAGAGGAACTGATAGAGGCAATGAGGACGCTGCCGAAAGTTTGTCCTCATCTGCATCTGCCCCTTCAGTCAGGGAGCACCAGAATTTTGAGAGAGATGAACCGCAGATACACAAAGGAACAGTATTTAGAGCTGGTGGAAAAAATACGCTGTGCCGTACCGGATATTTCTTTGACTACGGATATTATCGTAGGGTTTCCAGGAGAGACGGAAGAGGACTTTCAGGAGACGTTGGATGTCGTGCAAACAGTGGGATTTGACAGTGCATTTACCTTTATTTATTCCAGGAGAACGGGAACCCTGGCTGCCAAGATGGAGAATCAGGTGCCGGAGGATATTGTAAAGGACCGGTTTGACCGGCTTTTGGCAGAGGTTCAGAGAATTTCCGCGAAAGTATGCGGGCGTCATCTTCACACGACCCAGAAAGTGCTGGTGGAGGAACCGGATGACCATGCAGAAGGATATCTGACTGGACGACTGGGTAATAATACCATCGTTCATTTTCCAGGAGATCCTTCTCTCGTGGGGAAGATTGTGGATGTGTATCTGGAAGAATCAAAGGGATTTTACTATATGGGACGGCTGGAATGTTAGTCCCCTCATTTAACATACGAGGAAAAGAGAGGTTACCAATGTGGCAACAGGATTATCACCGATGATGACCCACTATCTGGAGACGAAAAAGCAGTATCCGGACTGTATTTTGTTTTACAGGCTTGGAGATTTTTATGAGATGTTTTTTGAGGATGCGTTGACGGCATCCAGGGAATTGGAGATTACGCTGACCGGGAAGGAATGCGGGCTGGAAGAACGGGCTCCCATGTGCGGAGTCCCTTATCATGCTGTGGATTCCTACCTGTACAAACTGGTGCAGAAGGGATACAAAGTTGCCATCGCCGAGCAGATGGAGGATCCGAAGCTGGCCAAGGGGCTGGTGAAACGGGAGGTCATCCGGGTGGTGACGCCGGGAACGATCACCAGCAGCCAGGCACTGGATGAGAAGAAGAATAATTTCCTTATGGGAATCGTGTACATAGGGGACATCTTTGGCGTTTCTATCTGTGATATTACCACAGGCGACTACCTGGTGACAGAGGTGGAAGGCGAAAGAAGTCTTCTGGATGAGATTTTTAAGTTTACACCGTCGGAGATTATCTGCAATGAGGCCTTTTATATGTCCAACGTGGATCTGGAGGATTTGAAAAACCGTTACCATGTGGCCATTTCTTCTCTGGACAATCATTATTTTTCCGATGATTCCTGCAGAAAAGTGCTGAAGGAGCATTTCAAAGTAAACAGTTTAGACGGGCTGGGGTTGGGCGATTACGATGCCGGTGTGATTGCCTCGGGGGCGGTGATGGAATATCTGTACCAGACTCAGAAAAATTCCCTGTCTCACATTGTCACCATCACACCATATACGACCGGGCAGTTTATGGTGATTGATACCTCAACCAGAAAGAATCTGGAGCTGGTGGAAACCCTCAGGGAGAAGCAGAGAAGAGGTTCTCTTTTATGGGTGCTGGACAAAACGAAAACGGCCATGGGCGCCAGGCTCATGAGAAATTTTATTGAGCAGCCGCTGATCCACAAAGGAGAGATTTTAGCCAGACAAAATGCGATAGAAGAACTGAATATGAGTTACATATCCAGAGAAGAGCTGAGGGAGTATCTGAATCCGGTGTATGATCTGGAGCGGCTGATCGGGCGTATCAGTTATCGATCCGCCAATCCCAGAGACTTAATTGCATTCCGCAATTCTCTGGAAATGCTGCCGCATATCAAACAGGTTCTGGAGGAATTTAACAGCCCTCTGTTGAAAGGAATTTGGGAGGACTTAGACCCTCTTGAGGATCTGTGGCAGCTGATTGAGGATGCCATTGTGGATGATCCGCCTGTCCTTACCAGAGAGGGCGGTATGATTAAAGACGGATATCACGAAGAGACGGACAAACTGCGCCATGCCAAGACGGAAGGAACTACCTGGCTGGCAGAACTGGAGGCCAGGGAGCGGGATAAGACAGGGATTAAGAATTTAAAGATTAAATTTAACAAGGTATTTGGGTATTATCTGGAGGTAACCAATTCCTTTAAGGATCTGGTGCCGGATTATTTTGTCAGGAAACAGACTTTGGCCAATGCGGAGCGCTATACCACGCCGGAATTAAAGGAATTGGAGGATGTGATCTTAGGCGCGGAGGACAAGCTGTTTTCCCTGGAATATGAGCTGTTCTGTCAGGTGAGGGACCGGATCGGGGCGGAGGTCGGAAGGATTCAGACTACGGCCAAGGCCATTGCGGGTCTGGATGTGTTCTGTGCCCTGTCTTTGGTGGCTACCAGAAATAATTATGTAAAGCCTAAGATCAACGAGAAAGGGAGTATCCATATTAAAAACGGACGTCATCCGGTGGTGGAACTGATGCTGAGGGATGATCTGTTTGTGGCCAATGACACGGTTTTGGACAATAATAAAAACCGGATTTCCATAATTACCGGTCCGAACATGGCGGGAAAGTCTACTTATATGCGGCAGACGGCGCTGATTGTTTTGATGGCCCAGGTGGGAAGCTTTGTGCCTGCGGATGAGGCAGATATCGGTGTGTGCGATCGGATTTTTACCAGGGTAGGGGCTTCTGACGATCTGGCGTCCGGTCAGAGTACTTTTATGGTGGAGATGACGGAGGTGGCCAATATTCTTCGCAATGCCACCAGAAGCAGTCTGATTATTTTGGATGAAATTGGCCGGGGGACCAGTACTTTTGACGGGCTCAGTATTGCCTGGGCGGTGGCGGAGTATATCAGCAATACAAAAGTTTTGGGGGCTAAGACATTGTTTGCCACCCATTATCATGAGCTGACAGAACTGGAAGGGACCATGAGCGGGGTTACCAACTACTGTATTGCGGTGAAGGAGCAGGGCGATGATATTGTGTTCCTGAGGAAAATCGTGAAGGGCGGAGCGGATAAAAGTTATGGGATTCAGGTTGCCAAACTGGCGGGGGTGCCGGAACCGGTGATTGTAAGGGCGAAAGAGCTGGTGGAGGAGTTAAGCAGTGCGGATATTACTGCCAGGGCCAGGGAGATTGCGGAGGCTTCTTCCAATGTGACACAGAGGAGGACGGTGACAAAGCCGGATGAGGTGGATTTGAATCAGATGACGATTTTTGATACGGTAAGGAATGAGGATATTATCAAGGAGCTAGAAGAGGTTCAGGTTAATGAGATTACGCCGGTGGAGGCGCTGAATATTTTAAGCAGGCTGCAGAGTAAGTTGAAGAATCGGTGGTGAGACTGTTTGTAAGCTTGCAGGTTTTGGGGTCTTACCGGAAGCTATGTTGTCGCTATGGGTGAAAAATGGAAGATGCTTATGTGAGAGAGGATAAGAACTGCAGGGGGAAAGAATGGCACATATTACGGTTTTGGATCAGAATACCATCAATAAGATTGCAGCCGGGGAAGTGATTGAGAGGCCGGCTTCTGTGGTGAAGGAATTGCTGGAGAATGCCATTGATGCCAGGGCGACGGCGGTGACGGTGGAGATTCGGGATGGAGGGATTTCTTTTATCAGGGTGACGGACAACGGCGGGGGGATTGCTAAGGAGGAGGTTCCTACGGCTTTTCTGCGTCATTCTACCAGTAAGATTTCTTCGGCGGAGGATCTGTTTACGGTGGCTTCTCTGGGGTTTAGGGGGGAGGCACTGTCCAGTATTGCGGCGGTGGCGCAGGTGGAATTGATTACCAAGACGTCGGAACAGATTTCGGGAGTCAGATATCAGATCGAGGGTGGGAAGGAACGGTCTATGGAAGAGATCGGGGCGCCGGACGGGACTACATTTCTGGTGAGAAATCTGTTTTATAATACGCCGGTCAGACAGAAGTTTTTGAAGACGGCTCAGACGGAAGGGGCCCATGTGGCGGCTTTGGTGGAGAAAATCGCCATGTCCCATCCGGATATTTCGATTCGGTTTATTCAGAATAATCAGAATAAGCTGCATACCTCGGGAAATCATAATCTGAAGGATATTATTTATACGGTGTTTGGCAGGGAGATTGCGGCCAACTTGCTTCCTGTGGAGTGTGAAGAGGAGATTCTGCAGATTCGGGGATTTGCAGGAAAGCCGGTCATAGCAAGGAGCAACCGGAATTTTGAGAACTATTATATCAATGGAAGATATGTTCGCAGCGGGCTGGTGGCTAAGGCTATTGAGGAGGCGTACAGGCCTTATATGATGCAGCATAAATATCCTTTTGTGCTTTTGCATCTGACGGTGGAGCCGGAGTATCTGGATGTCAATGTGCATCCCACGAAGATGGAATTAAGATTTCGGGATGAGGAACGGATCTACCGGATGATTTATCATGCAGTAAGCGATGCTTTGGCAGAGAAGGAGCTGATTGTGCAGGTCAGCTTGGAAGAAAAGGAGGATTTGCTGAGGGAACGGAGAGAGGAGAGTCAGGCTCCCCATCCGGAGCCCTTTGAAGTAAAGCGAAGACAGGAGTATGAAGGAAAAAAGAAACATGAGGGGTGGGGAGAGAAGCAGACGGTTCAGGAAATATGCCGGAAACCAGAAAATCAGGAAAGAGATGGAGGTCAGCAGAAGGTTAGCGGTCAGCCAGATGCCAGTGGTGAAGAACAATCCGGCTATGGGATGAGGCCGATTTATGGAATGATTGCGGAGAGCAGAAATTCCTGGGGAGAAGAGGCAAGAGCTGCTGAACGGAAGGAAAGAGAGAAGACAGACAATGTACGAAAGGCAGAGAATCAAAAGCCGGAGGGAATAAAAAGAGAAGAGAAGCCTGGAAGTTTTGGAGAGCAGAGAATAACGGAAAAGGTTGATTTTTTAAAAGAACTGGAACAGGCAGAAAAAAAAGAGGAAAAGCCAAAGCAGCTGGATTTGTTTGAAGAGAAGCTTTTGGAACCTGGGAGCCGTCTTCGCCACAAGCTGATTGGACAGCTGTTTGATACGTACTGGCTGGTGGAGTTTGACAATCATCTGTATATTATCGACCAGCATGCCGCCCACGAAAAAGTTTTATATGAAAAGACCATGGCTTCTTTAAAGACCAGGGAATTTACTTCCCAGATCGTAAGCCCTCCCATTATTCTGACATTAAGCAGCGAGGAACAGATCCTTTTGGAAAAATATAAGAACTATTTTACGGAGATAGGGTTCGAAATTGAGTCCTTCGGCGGCAGAGATTATGCTGTCCGGGCTGTTCCGGACAATCTGTTTTCCATAGCGAAAAAGGATCTTCTCATGGAAATGCTGGATAATCTGTCGGATGATATTTTAAAGGGAAGTCCGGATATGATCTATGAAAAGGTAGCCAGCATGTCCTGCAAGGCGGCGGTGAAGGGAAATCATAAAATGTCCGACGCAGAGGCCAACCATCTCATTGACCAGCTTCTGGAGCTTGAGAATCCTTATGCCTGTCCTCATGGCCGTCCGACGATCATATCCATGAGCAAATATGAACTGGAAAAGAAGTTTAAGCGGATTGTGTGATGAAAGGAAGAAAAACGGAATGGGAACCTTTGATTTTGATACTATGCAGAAGATGCAGAGACAGCTTCGCGAAAAATATCTGGAGAAATGGGGGCCCCTGTCTTTGCAGCTGGGGCGGGAGCTATTGGTAGGAGGAGGTCTGACATGTCTCACCCCCTTATCGTGTTGACCGGACCTACGGCAGCAGGAAAAACCGGCCTTTCTATCCGGCTTGCCAAAGCACTAAATGGAGAGATTATCAGTGCGGATTCCATGCAGGTTTATCGTCACATGGATATCGGCTCTGCCAAGATAACAAAGGAAGAGATGGCTGGTATTCCTCATCATTTGATTGATGTGCTGGAACCTACAAAGGAGTTTCATGTGGTAATCTTCCAGAAGATGGCAAAAGAAGCGCTGGAGGGAATCTATGAACGGGGGCGTGTTCCCATTGTGGTGGGAGGCACCGGATTTTATATTCAGGCTTTGGCCTATGATATTGATTTTACGGAAAGTGAAGATGATAGTTCTTTGCGCAGAGAACTGGAACAGACAGCTAAAGAGAAGGGAGTGGAATATCTTCATCAGATGCTTAAAGAAGTGGATCCGGTTTCTGCAGAGCAGATTCATGCCAACAACCAAAAGAGAGTCATCCGCGCCATTGAATTTTACAGACAGACAGGAACCAGGATTTCAGAGCATAACCAGGCACAACGGCAGAAACAGTCGCCTTATGATCTGTTCTATTATGTCTTAAATATGGACAGACAACTTCTCTACGAGAGGATTGACAAACGGGTAGACCAGATGATAGAGGATGGTCTGGTGGAGGAAGTGAAAAAGCTGGCTGCTATGGGGTGTACCAGGAATATGGTATCCATGCAGGGCCTGGGATACAAAGAAATTTTAGATTATCTGGAAGGGACTTACAGCCTGGAGGAAGCCATTTATATTATGAAGAGAGATACCAGGCATTTTGCCAAACGGCAGCTTACCTGGTTCAAACGGGAGAGGGATGTCCGGTGGCTGAATCTGTGGGAGTTTGGCAATGACAGGGAGAAGGTATTGGAACATGTACTTTCGGAAGTGGTGATACAGTAGACGTTCATGACACAAAATCATCCGTTCATATCATTAGCAATATATATGGGACATTTCTGCCGATATATTTAAAGTAAGGCAGGTGATGAAAATGCTTTCCATAGCAGTGTGTGATGATGAGGTTCTGGCATGTTTTCGTATAGCGGGGAAAATCAAAGAGATTCTGGAAGAGATGAAACGTTCCTGCATCCTCCGCCAGTTTCAAAGCGGCCGGGAACTTCTTCAGGCATCGGAAAGTTTTGATATTATTTTTCTCGATATTATGATGAGCGATCCGGACGGAATGAAGACGGCACAGATTTTACACAGGAAGGCACCTGACAAGATTCTTATTTTCATGTCTTCCAGCAGAGAATATGTGTTTGATGCCTATGATGTAGAGGCCTTCCAATATCTATTGAAACCGGTTGATGACAAAAAACTGAAAAATGTCCTGCATAAGGCCATTTTGAAAACGGAAAGTTACTCCCGGGAGTTTATTCTTTTAAACAGGGAGCGGCAAAAGAGAAAGCTGTTTCTGGATGATATCTATTATTTTGAGATCAATGGAAGAATGGTTGACGTTCATGGAACAGAGGGGATTTTTTCGTACTATGAACAGATTGGAGAGTTGGAGGCTCAGCTGCAGGATAAAGGGTTTTTCCGGTGTCATAAAAGCTACCTTATCAATTTGAAATACGTTGACGGATACAACCGGCAGGAAATCTTTCTGGAAAATGGAGAAAATATAATAGTAGCCAAAAGAAGATATGAGAAATTTTGTCAGGAGATTCTTAAATTTATGCAAAAAACCGGAGGGATTCTATGAGGCTGCTTTCGGACTGCATGGATATTTTCATAACAGCGCCGTTCTATGCAGTATACTTATGGGTGGCAGGTGGGGTTTGTGAAACATGTTTAGAATCTCCGGGGAAAAATAAAAACCTGTTTGCAATATTTTCTTTTACCGTCTGGCTGATTTTAAATGTTGCAAACAGGCGGTATTCTTTTTCCTATATGTTCTTTCTTATACTAAACCATTCATTCTTTATAGGCCTGGTGTTGCTTTTGTTTCAGGCAGACAGGGAGAAGAAAATTCTGGCGGCTTCTGTACTGACTGCTGTTTTAACCTTGACAGAAAATTTCTGCTGGGCGTTTCTGGCATGTATTACCCTGATTGTTCAGCATACAATAAAAAAGAGTTCCCAGCCTCTGGTCAGTGAATGGGAAGCTGGTATGATTTCCTGCTTCAGTCTTGCAGCGGTGACAGTGGCTGTATATTGGCTGTCAAAGCATCTGACATCCGTTTTTTATGGAAAGCCCGGGAGATGGTATGTGATTTTGGCAGTTCCGCTGTTTGTGCTTATTGCGCTGATTGATGTGGCCGGCTGGGGTGCAAGCAACGGGATTATGGTTAAGGGCAGGAGTGATATGGGGCTATACTACGACCAGATCTTCAGCTACATGGGAAGCTGTGTGCTGACGGGGTTATCCATGTTCGCGGCAGGAGTCTATGTGTTTGGAATGGATCGGATTTATCTGGAACAGGAAAGGAACAGCCGGTATCATTGGCAGATTGCAATCTATAAAATGCTGGAGGAACACTACAGACAGTCGGAGCGGTTAAGACATGACATGAAAAATCATGTGATTGCTCTGACAGGGCTGGCCCGGGGGAAAGAGTGGGAGAAGGTAGAAAGCTATCTTGAGCATATGGAGGATACGCTTTGGGTGACAAACGGGGATATAACCGGAAATAAGGCAGTGGATGCACTGTTGTACCAGAAGAAAAAACAAGCGGAAAGGGAACATATTAAGTGGGAATGTGATGTGCAGATACCAAAAATGTGGGGTATCCATGAGTTTGAATTGTGTATATTGTTTGGTAATTTGCTGGATAATGCGTTAGAAGCCTGTGGAAGAATGGAAGAGGGCAGCGATTGTTTTGTCAGTATTAAGGCAAAGGCAGTAAAGAAGTGTTTTCTTCTTGAAATAAAAAACAGTATGAATCCAGGGGAGGAATGGAAAAACAGCTTAAAAAACAACTTTACGAAAAAGGGGATCCCCCGGGAACACGGCATCGGTCTGCTGAATGTCAATGATGTAATACATAATTATCAGGGAACATTGAATATTGAAATGAATAACGGCATCTTTGAGATTTCGGTTTTAATACCGTACATGACACCAAACAGTCTGTTTGAAACAAGAAGCTAATTCCTGTATTTATCTTGCCGAAAGAACAATTGAAAGCAAATAAAAAGGAGGCAAAATCATGAATGCAGTGACAATGGAAGGTCTCATGGGAGCAAGCACAAGCGTAAGCCTGATGAATACTCCCATGCGGGTGTTTCAGGAGGCCAGCGGCAGAGGCGATACGGAAACCATGAAGAGGGCAATGGGTTATGCCGGCGAATGTGCGGACAAGGCAGAGGAATATAAGGAAAAAGCCGATGAAGGAATGAAAATAGACGCCGCCGAAACACATGAAAAGGCTGTTAGGGAAGCTAAGGAAGCCCAGGAGAAGCCAAAAGAGGGGATTGATGAAAGCAGAAATGAAGATGCGGATACGGATACAGATACTGTGGAAATCAGTGAGGAAGGTAAGGCATTGTTAAAAGACAGTGCAGGTTTGGAACATACAGGTTCTCAGCCTGTAACCTATACCAAAACAGGTGAAACAGTCATGATGGAACAGGGCGGGGAGTTTTCGGTTTCCGTATAGGGAGGACAAATATACAGGGAGGCTATTTGGGGACTGTTGAATGTGATTGTTCAACAGTCCCATTCTTTTATGCAGGCAAACCATTCACGTATGAACATCTCTGGCCTTCAACACCTGTATGGCAGTCAGGCAGAAGATGAAGAAGAAAACCAATGTGGACAGAAGAAAAGGAAGGGTATTTCCGGCTATGACATCTTCAGTCCTGGAAGAATTCATGCCCATAATCATCAGGCTGTAGGGCCAGTAAAATCCGATTCCTTTATTGAAAAGCAGCATTCCAAGAACACCTCCCATGAGGGCGATTCCAATGGGAACGGAGAAGCTTCGAATCACCATAGATAAAAGAAGCTGCAGGGCTCCGATTGCCATAGAGGCGATGGTCCCGCGAAGAAGCCAGAAGAAGATTTCCACAGGACAAAAACCAGAAAGCCCAATAAGCCTGCCGCAGATGACATACAGAATGCCCACCCACATCTGAGTGATAAATGTTACCTGGATAATGACTGCAAGCTTCCCCAGATAAAGGCAGGGGATGGAGACCGGGGCGGTCATAATCACATTCCAGTTGTTATTCCTGTGTTCCAGCCTCCAGAGATAAGAACAGTAGAGGGCAATCAGCGGGGCATAGAAGAAACAGGCATAAAACAGGGTGTGCTGAGTCCAGAGGGAGTACCACTGCTGCGTTAAAATCCCTGTGTTCTGCAGATAATTAAAGGTTCCCATAATGGCAGGAATGATGGGGATAACAATGCAGGCAGGAAAGATGAGAGAATGCCGAAGTTTTAAGTTTTCCGATTTGATACAGCGAAGCAGCATCATGGTCACACTTCCTTTCTTACGATAATAGATTTGCACAGCTGATAGACAGCGGCTGCGGCTATGAGGAACAAAAGAAAATCCGTCAAAGGAAAAGGAACCTCATAGTAATGTGAAATCCGGGTAGAGGCATCCCAGTCCATGGAGGCAACGGGAAAAGCCGAATAATATCCCCAGATAAAGAATCTGGCAATTTTTTGGGGAAAGAACAGGGAGAACAGTCCTAAAAAGCATCCGGCAAGCCCTGTAAAAAGGGGAAAAAGCTGGCTGGCTGACAGCAGGGAAAGTGTCTGCTGAAAGGAAAGCAGCACAGAACTTACGGATATGGTTACAGCCAGATGCCAAAAAAGCATTGGCCATTTTAGCGCATCCTCAAAGTGACAGATCTGTCCAAAGGCCAGAATCATAAGCCCCTGACCCAGAGTGAAAAGCAAAAGATACCAAAGCCCTGCCAGATATTTACAGTCAAAAAATGTGGCCGGTTTCTCCATGGTATACAGAAGTTTTAAGGTATCTCCCTTGATTTCCATATCGCAGAGCCTGCTTGCTGTCACGGAAACCATCATAGGCAGAAGAAGGGTGTTCATGATGGGAAGATGATGGAACAGAAGGACATAGCCGGTGCGCAGTTCTTCCTCTGAGGCATGTGATAACTGCCAGAACCCCCAGAGAATCTGGAAGGAAAGGAACAGCAGGGGAAGCAGTATGAGATGGCGTCTGCACCCTTTCCTGCGCTCTGCCTGTAATTGCCTGGCAAATGAGAACAGGGAAATCATAGACTCACCTTCTTTCCTGTCAGATGAAGAAAGATATCTTCCAGACTCATCTGCTGTTCATTTAAACGCAGTATACCGATACCGGAGTTTACCAGGGAAGATACGGCATTTATTACCATGGTATCTTCCCGAAACGGCAGAAATAGTTTTCCTTTATTAAACTCCCAGGGAATCCCTTGTTCTTTCAATACTTTTATGGCCTGTTCGTCATTGTCCGTGGAGAGCAAAAGTCTGGACCTACTGTGTTCATGGAGACGAGAGAGAGTATCCTGGAAGATAAGCTGTCCCTTGTCAATAATTCCCACATGAGTCGCCATCTGGTCTATCTCACTTAGGAGATGGCTGGAGACCAGGACCGTGATTCCGTACTGAGTTGGAAGAGAGCAGATAAGCTCTCTCATTTCCTGAATACCGGCAGGGTCAAGGCCGTTGGTAGGTTCATCTAAAAGAAGGAGCCTTGGATTGCCAATCAATGCGGCGGCCAGTCCGAGGCGCTGCTTCATGCCCAGAGAATAATGGCGGACTTTTTTATGTTTCTGGCCTTCCATCCGCACGATAGCAAGCACCCGGTCAATCTCTGAATCCGGAACATTTTTTAGGGTGCAGATTATTTTAAGATTTTCCTGGCCGCTTAAGTGCCCGTAATAAGCCGGCGCCTCGATGAGAGAGCCGGTCTGGGACAGAACCGCAAGCCGGTTTTTCTCGTTCATTTCTTTGTCCAGCAGTCTCATGGTTCCCCCTGTAGGCTTTACCAGTCCCAGAAGAAGTTTGATGGTGGTGGATTTTCCGGCACCGTTGGGGCCTAAAAAGCCGTAAATGCTGCCGTCTGGAACCGACAAATCCAGCCGGTCTACAATGGTCTTTGAGCCAAATCGTTTGGTAAGATTGTTTGTAGTAATCACAGGTTTCATAAAAATACCTCCTGGTGGAATGAATTTTGTCTGTTATTGTAAATACCCAGGCTTATATCAGGCTTAAGCTTACCTTATTTTTAGCTTAAATTTTGCCATTTGGGCTGGGAAAATGGGGAAGATAAGATTATACTGTTTAAGTAGTAGAAAAGTAAGAGATTGGGGAGGCCACAGGATGGAAGTATATGAGCGGAAAATCATGGCAGTAGATGACAATAAGGAAATCTTAAACCTGATAGAGGGTATTTTAACAGACAGCGGTTATTCCCACATTATTTTGGCAGAGCATGCTGGGCAGGCAATGAAACTATTTCTTAAAGAACAGCCGGACTTGATAATTCTGGATATTATGCTTCCGGGGGAGGACGGATTTTCCCTGTTTCAAAGAATCCGAAAGAAAGCCAATGTGCCGATTCTCTTCCTGTCTGCAAAGGACGAGGATGAGGACCGGCTGTTCGGTCTTGGGCTGGGAGCGGATGATTATATGACAAAACCGTTTCTTCCGGAGGAGCTGGTGCTTCGCATCAGGGCCATCTTAAAAAGAACGTATCATACAACAGAGGAAGAGGCAGAGCGGGAGACCAGTTACCGGATAGGTGAGAGGGAAATTATGCCTGAAAGGGCAGTGGTAAGGTGGGGGACAAAAGAAATTCCCATGACGGCCAAGGAGCTGATGCTGCTTAATAAGCTGTATCAGAACCGGGGCAGGATCGTGACCTTTGACGCCCTGTGCAGTACCGTCTGGGGAGATTCCTATTATGGATATGAAAATACGCTGATGGTACACATCCGGCATCTGCGGGAAAAGATAGAAGAGGATCCGTCCCATCCAAGATGGCTTTTGACGGCAAGAGGAATGGGATATCGGCTGGCAAAGGAGTAAAGATTATGAGAAGTTTGTTTCGGATTATCCGCCGGTATTCTCTGACGGTGGGGTTGATAATTTTGATTATTCTGGTAAGCAATGGCTGCCTGCTTGCCGGGATTCTGTATTTTACTGCCGGGCAGGAAGGAGTAAAACGGTATTCCAGAATGTCTCTGGAGATGATGGAACAAATCGGAGAAGAACTTGGGAAAACAAAGGCAGGAGGCATTGAGACAAAAGATGGGAAGACGATATCCCAAGAACTGTATGTTCTGTCTGAAAAGGGGTACCAAACTCTGGAAACATCGGAGTTTGTCTGGGCTATGGCGCTGAATCAGGAAGGAGAAACTGTCTGGCAGTGGAATCTTCCTCCGGAAATTCCAAAACAGTACACCATCCAGGATGTGGCAAAGTTCACCAGATGGTATCTACAGGGCTATCCTGTGAAGGTACTGATAAGCAGTGATTTGCTTTTGGTATTTGGGTGCGACCCCAACTTGATCAGCCGTTTTAGCCTGTTTATTTCTTCCGGCTTTGTGAAGCATGTTCCGGCCTATGGAAAAATTGTAGTTCTGATTAACCTGCTGGTAATCATTCTGTTTATTCTGTTTTTTGGGTACCGGTTTTACGGTTCTATGGGGCCCATTGCACAGGGAATTGAAGATTTGGCAGCCCAGAAGCCGGTGTATTTGAAAGAGAAGGGGACCATCGGGGAGCTTGCCGGAAAACTGAATGAGACCTCCAGACTTCTTTTGTCTCAGAATGAGGCCCTGGCCAGAAGAGATTTTGCCAGGACGGAGTGGATCGCAGGGGTCTCCCATGACATCCGAACGCCGCTTTCCCTGATTGTAGGGCATTCGGACAGATTGGCGAAAGATGAATCATTGACTGTGGAAAATCGTATGCTTGCAGAAAATATCCGCAGGCAGAGCCTGATTATCCGGCAGCTGATTGCAGATCTGAATCTGACTTCCAAACTTGCCTACCAGGCCCAGCCTCTGAAAAAAAGCAGATTTTTGCCGGCTTGTCTGGTTCGGAGCTGTGTAAGCGATTTTTACAACGAAGGCCTGGAGACGGGAAAAGACGGGGAATATGAATTCGAAATTATAACGGATGATGAGATGGAACAGATTCAGATAGAGGCGGATGAAGGGCTGGTTATGCGCGCCTTAAGGAATCTTTTAGGAAACAGTATCCGCCACAATCCGAAAGGATGCCAGGTGACAATCAGCCTTAAACGGCAGAGTGATTTTCTGGTTTTCCTGGTAGAAGATACAGGAAGCGGAATCCCGGAAAAAGTGGTAGACAACATGGCAAATCCGGAGAGCCCCATACACATTATGGGGCTTCGCCTGACAGAGCAGATTGCCAGGGCTCATGGGGGAAAGCTGGAGTTTATAAGGAGGTCAGGGGGCGGTTATGACGCCGGACTTTGGCTTCCAAGACAAAAAAATCCTTGCTGACAACCAGGAGATTCTCTTCTCCTGGTTTGAAGCAGGGATTTTTTGCGAAAGAAACTCAGCCGGCTTTTTCGGATACTGCCGATGCAGCAATCTCCCCGGCAGCAAGAAGCGATTTTTTGGTCAGAGTCGGACCTACCAGCTCATAGATAAGTACGGAAAAGAGAACCACGTTGCGGACCATGCTGCCGTCAGATAAGGAAGCGGCGGTGAGGGTCATTCCCAGCGCAACTCCGGCCTGGGGCAAAAGAGTGATCCCAAGATACTTTTTGATTTTTTCATCATAACCGCTGAGGGCACAGCTTCCGTAAGCGCCAAAAATCTTTCCGGCAGAACGGGATATGATAAACAGAGCACCGATGAGAAGCGCTGCCGGATTGGCAAGAATCTTAAGATCCAGCTCGGCTCCGGAGAGAACAAAAAACAGGACGGCCAGAGGCGTGGTCCATCGGTCCAGACGTTCCATAAGAGCGCCGGAGGTTTTGCAGATGTTGCAGAAAATAGTGCCTGTCATCATACATACCAGAAGAAGAGAAAAACTGCAGTGTACTGGCCCAAGATAAAATTCTGATTTGGAAAGTCCCACAGTCAGAAGAACGAAAGCCACAGATACTGACACTCGGTTTGCGCGGGAATGGAAATAACGTTCGCTCCAATCCAGCAAAAATCCGGTAATGGTTCCCAGAAGAAGGGACAGCAGGATTTCCAAAAGCGGCTCTACCACAATGGTAACCAGGTTGATTGTGCCCTGTTCGATCACGCTTGCAATACCGAAGGAAGCGGCAAACAAAATCAGTCCCACCGCATCATCGATCGCAACTACCATCAGTAAAAGTCTGGTGAGAGGTCCATCTGCCTGATACTGCTTTACCACCATAAGAGTGGCGGCAGGGGCGGTAGCGGAGGCAATGGCTCCCAACGTAATGGCGGCGGACAGAGAAAGTGCCGAAGGAAAACACAGATGAAAAAGTATTAAAACCACATCTACCAAAGCGGTAGTGATCACAGCCTGAAAGATACCTACAGTGATTGCCTTTTGTCCCATGCTTTTTAAGTCGTTCAGACGGAATTCATTGCCAATGGTGAATGCGATAAAACCCAGAGCCGCATCCGAGATAATGCTTAAGGAGCTGACTTCCTCCATGGTATGAAAACCGATTCCGGAAAGACTCAGCCGTCCAATGCAGTACGGACCAAGTAAAAGTCCGGTAAGCAGATAGGCAGTAACGGCAGGCAGCCCTACTTTTTTGGCCAGCCGTGACATAAGAAGCCCGCTAATCAACGCAAGAGAAATACAAAGAAGAAGATTTTGCATAATAATCCACCTTTCCCAATGGCTGTTCCGGATCGGAAGCCGGATATGCTTAAGGCAGTTCCGATCAGTCCCAGTCTTTGATTCATATTTTCTACCCAATAAAGAATAGCACTTTCTTTTCAAAAATCAAGTAAAAAATTTTCATCCACTGTGAAAAAACAGGGCGGCCGTCTGTTTACCGGAGGATATCGCCAATTATATTACAAAACAAGAAAATGACTATGATGGGATTGCCGAGGGAATCGGAGGTTTTTCATATAATTTTATATAATTTAGATATTGACAATGGACAGAAGTCTGTGTAAAATTTCTTTTTGTAAGAGACCCGCAGGTTCAAATTGAACAAGGGTAAATTTTATTAGGAGGAATTTATTATGAAAAAGAAAACATTAAAATCAATTGTACTGACAGCAGCTATGGTTATGGTATTGTCTGTAAGCGCATGCGGATCGAAGGAAGCAGATACGCCGACAGAAGCCAGCACGGCGGAGGAGACTACAGTAACAGCAACAGAAGCTGAAAGCCAGACAGAGACGGAAGCAGAAACTGAGACAGAACCTGCAGCAGAAGCAGGTGATTATAAGACCGTCGAGGATTATTACAATGATCCTGAAGTCAAAGCAATTTTGGATCAGCAGATGGAAGCTGCAGCAGGCCAGGGAATGTCCATTAGTATCGAAGTGAAGGAAAATGATTTTACAATGATCTATCAGTATGATCCTGATATTACCTTGCCGGACGATGTAAAAGATCAGCTTGAGACGGCGCTTGAGAGCAATGCTTCTGTATTCGAAGCACAGGCACAGAGTTTTGACGAGGTAATCGGTGCAGATGGTGCAAGTGCGGTTACTGTACGGTATCTGGATTCTGACGGTGGTCTGATTTTGGAAAAATCTTATAAGGCACAGTAAAAAAGTATTTGACAAATGGGATGATTAATGATAAATTATTGTCAATAGTATTCCCATGAGGGAGTAGCAAGCGTATATCGTAGCAAGTCAACATACTGGCCTTTTGGTCTGGCTTGTTTTAAATTGCGAGACTCATGTATAGATAAAACTATACGTGAGGCCTATATTCTTAAACATATATCCAGGTATAGTTTTAAAAACTGTACCTGGTTTTTTTATGAGCAGGGGTGCATGGGGAAATTTATTTCACATTCCAGGAGGAACGAAAGATGAAATGGAACCTGCTGTTTTTCATTAACAGTGCGTTGCTGGGGGGCGGTTTGGCTATGGATGCTTTTTCCGTATCCCTTGCAAATGGTTTGAATGAACCGGAGATGAAAAAGAAGAAGATGTGCGGCATTGCGGGAATATTTGCATTGTTTCAGGCAGTGATGCCTATGACAGGTTGGATATGTGTGCACACGATCATCCGGTATTTCAAAGTATTTGAAAAATTGATCCCCTGGATTGCATTGATTTTGCTTCTGTTTATAGGAGGAAAGATGCTGACGGAGGGAATCAAAAGTAACCGCGATGAGATGGAAAAATCAAAGGTTGGTTTAACCGCACTTCTGGTACAGGGGGTGGCGACTTCCATAGATGCATTATCCGTGGGATTTACAATTGCGGAATATGGTTTCCTTATGGCCTTGGCATGTGCATTCATCATTGCCGGGGTGACCTTTGTAATCTGTATTTCGGGGCTGATAATCGGCAAAACGTTCGGAACGAAATTTTCCAATAAGGCGACTATGGTTGGTGGAGTAATATTGATTGCAATCGGACTGGAGATATTTATTACCGGAGTTTTTGGTTGACAATGGAGCGTATATTTTTTATATACGAAATGTGAGTCCTGTGGGAAAAAAGAAACATCGTGAAAAAAGAATAGCAGTGTGGAGGCAGAAAGAACCATGGCGGATCAGAAATATTTCATACAGGCATTGTCCAATTTTATGTTTGAGACAGCCAGCGGCGGGGCTATCCGCCATCTGGCGGATCACGGCTATACGGTAGGGGAGATTTTGGAAAGGCTGGATTTTCCTACACCTCTGGAACGGATCCAGGACACCGTATGGAAGCATTTTCTTGATAAAGGAATCCTGCTTTTGGATGAGCCTGGAATGGGAAAGAAGCAGGAAGCTTATGAGTTTGTAGCGGAATATGACAACTATGGAAGGAAAACTTTCCGAAGGGTAACCGTTCAGGATTTTGGGGGAGAACCGATTCAATGGAAGGAAACGTTTTTTCGTGAAGAAAAGGAGACCCCCCTTTTGGCTTACCTGTTAAAACACTGTGAACTGGATGTTCAAAGGAATTTTGCTTACGTTTCCTGTGATTTTGGCCTGCGAAGCAGGCGGGAACCAGAGCGATTTATGCAGGCCTTGGAAGTTTTGGAAAAGCCGCAGCGAGACTATATCCTTGGACTGCCGTGGGAGAGACGGATGGTTTATCACAGACTGGATCAGAGGATGTGCCGCATAGTGGCCAGGTTGTATGAACAGAAGGAGTATCAGGGGTGGTGCTATTTTATAGAGAAAAAAGAAAAAATGTCAATCTCACTTAATACTTGACTTTTTTGGGAGATATGGTAAAATCAATACCATGTTTTATAAGAAAAGCGATGAAGGCGTTAGTAGAGACTTATCATTCTGACAGAGAGAAGGAATCATCGGCTGCAAGTTCCTTTCAGTTCCTGTAAGTATTCGAAATTCACACCTGAGCAGCATGGCTGAAACGGTTTCTGGTAACAGGGGCAGAAAGTAGGCTGTGACGTCAGCGCACGTTACGCGTATTGAGAGCCTGAGTTATTTGCAGGAATCAGGGTGGTACCGCGAGAATATTCGTCCCTTTGTGATAGAAGGGGCGTTTTTATTTTGCAGGAGAAGGAATCCTTAAAGCGGGCCAATGTGCATTGAAACTTTTAGAGTGCATGAAAAAGAAAAGGAGATTTAAGATGAGAGAGAAACTGGAAAAAATCAAGGAAGAGGCATTGAAACAGATTGAAAGTTCTGATGCCTTAGACCGGTTAAATGAAATCCGGGTAGCGTATTTGGGAAAGAAAGGTGAGCTGACCAGTGTTCTAAAGAGCATGAAGGATGTGTCGCCGGAGGAACGGCCAAAGGTAGGGCAGATGGTGAATGATGCCAGGGCGGTTATTGAGGCGAAGCTGGAAGAGACGAAACATGCTTTGGCCAGAAGGGTTCGGGAGGAACAGATGAAGGCAGAGGTCATTGATGTGACCCTTCCGGCAAAGAAGAGTAATGTGGGGCACAGCCATCCCAATGCCATTGCTTTGGAGGAAGTGGAAAGGATCTTTGTGGGCATGGGTTATGAGGTGGTGGAAGGTCCGGAGATTGAGTATGATGAGTATAATTTTACGAAACTGAATATTCCGCCCAACCACCCGGCCAAGGATGAGCAGGATACGTTTTATATTAATAAGGATATTGTGCTGAGAACCCAGACTTCACCGGTACAGGCCCGTACCATGGAGAAGGGGAAACTGCCTATCAGGATGATTTCTCCGGGACGGGTGTTTCGGTCAGACGAGGTGGATGCCACCCATTCTCCGTCGTTCCATCAGGTGGAGGGACTGGTGATTGATAAGAATATTACGTTTGCAGATTTAAAAGGGACGCTGGCGGAGTTTGCCAAAGAGTTGTTTGGGGAAGAAACCAGGGTAAAGTTCAGGCCCCATCATTTCCCTTTTACGGAGCCAAGTGCAGAGATGGATGTAAGCTGCTTTAAGTGCGGCGGTAAGGGATGCCGGTTCTGCAAGGGAACGGGATGGATTGAGATATTGGGGTGCGGAATGGTGCATCCTCATGTGTTTGAGATGTGTGGAGTGGACACGGAAACGTATACGGGATTTGCCTTTGGAGTCGGGTTGGAGAGAATTGCTCTTTTAAAGTATGAGATTGATGATATGAGGCTGCTGTATGAGAATGATGTGAGGTTTTTAAGGCAGTTTTAGTGGCGGGGTGCGCCAGGATAGGGCATGTTTTCGCTGGCTAGAGAAAGTAAATACAGGTTGATTCTCATGAAGGAAAATGTAGATAAGATTAAGTAAGGAGACGAAAACAGATTATGAATACGGCATTATCGTGGATTAAGGCATATGTTCCGGAACTTGACGTGACACCGCAGGAATATACGGATGCCATGACGCTTACAGGAACAAAGGTAGAAGGTTATGAGTGTTTGGATAAGAATCTGGAAAAGATTGTGGTGGGGCAGATTGAAAAGATTGAGAAGCATCCGGATGCAGATAAGCTGGTAGTCTGCCAGGTGAATATTGGAAGCAGAGTGATTCAGATTGTTACCGGGGCGCCTAACGTGAAAGAAGGGCAGAAGGTTCCGGTGGTGCTGGATGGCGGCAAGGTGGCGGGAGGCCATGATGGGGGGCCTTTGCCGGAGGATGGTATTAAGATTAAGAAAGGGAAACTGAGAGGAGTTTCTTCGGATGGGATGATGTGTTCTATTGAAGAGCTGGGGTCTTCCAGGGAAATGTATCCGGAGGCACCGGAGGAGGGGATTTATATTCTGCGGGAAGATGCCCAGGTAGGCGCTGACGCTGTGGAAGCGCTGGGACTCCATGATGTGGTGTTTGAGTATGAGATTACCTCCAACCGGGTTGACTGCTACAGTGTGTTGGGAATTGCACGGGAAGCAGCAGCCACATTTGACAAAAAGTTTGTGGTGCCCAGGGTGTCTGAGACAGGAAATTCGGAGGATATTCACGACTACCTGAAAGCTACTGTGGAGGATACAGATCTGTGCCTGCGGTACTGCGCCCGCATCGTAAAGAATATTAAGCTGGGACCATCGCCAGAGTGGATGCAGAGGAGACTGGCAGCCAGCGGAATCCGGCCTATTAACAATATTGTAGATATTACCAATTACGTGATGGAAGAATATGGGCAGCCCATGCATGCCTATGACTATGATCTGATTGCGGGTCATGAGATTATTGTAAAGAGGGCTAAAGATGGGGATGTGTTCCGGACTCTGGATGGTCAGGACAGAAAGCTGGATAAAGAAGTCCTGATGATCAATGACGGTGAGAAAGAAGTGGGGCTTGCCGGGATTATGGGCGGTGAAAACTCCAAGATTACAGATGACGTAAAGACCATGGTTTTTGAGGCAGCCTGCTTCGACGGAACCAATATCCGTCTGGCAGCCAAGAGAGTGGGATTGAGAACCGATGCTTCCGGAAAGTTTGAGAAGGGGCTGGATCCCAACAATGCGGAATTTGCCATTAACCGTGCCTGCCAGCTGGTGGAAGAGCTGGGAGCCGGAGAAGTGGTGGGCGGAATTATTGATATTTATCCGGAAAAGAGAGGGGAAAGGAGAATTCCTTTTGATGCGGAGAATATCAACAGGCTTTTAGGCACTGATATTTCGGAAGCGGAGATGCTTCGATATTTTGAAAAACTGGATTTGGGCTTTGATGAGAAAACACAGGAAGTGGTGGTTCCTACCTTCCGTCAGGATCTGGAGCGGCCGGCAGATATCGCAGAGGAAGTGGCAAGATTCTTTGGATATGATAAGATTCCGACTACACTTCCTTCCGGAGAGGCTACTATGGGAGGCCTTCCCTATAAATTGAAAGTGGAAGCTATGGCAGGAGAAATCGCACAATTTTCCGGATTCAGCCAGAGTATGACTTACTCTTTTGAGAGCCCTAAGGTGTTTGACCGATTGCTGATTTCGGCGGATTCCCCGCTTCGCCAGGCAGTGGAGATTTCCAATCCTTTAGGTGAGGATTTCAGCATTATGAGGACCACTCCATTACATGGTATGCTGTCATCGCTGTCTACCAACTACAACCGGAGAAATAAAAATGTACGTCTGTATGAGATGGCAAATATTTATCTTCCCAAGAGCCTTCCTCTCACAGAGCTGCCGGATGAGCGGATGCAGTTTGTTCTTGGGGCATACGGAGATATGGATTTCTTTGTGATGAAAGGTGTTGTGGAAGAATTTTTTGACAAGGCAGGTATGAATAAGAAGGTTCATTATGACCCGCAGGCAGGGAAAACCTATCTTCATCCGGGACGTCAGGCAAATATCATTTACGATGGCACAGTGATCGGATATCTGGGCCAGGTGCATCCGGATGTTGCTGATAATTATAAGATTGGAGACAGCGCTTATATTGCAGTGCTGGATATGCCGTCTTTGATGGATTATACTACCTTTGACAGGAAGTATGAGGGAATCGCCAGATATCCGGCAGTGTCCAGAGATATCAGCATGGTGGTTCCAAAGAATATTTTAGTAGGGCAGATTGAGGATATGATCGCGCAGCGAGGTGGAAAGATTCTGGAAAGCTATCATCTGTTTGATATTTATGAGGGAGCACAGATTCTGGCAGGTTACAAATCGGTGGCCTACTCCATTACATTCCGGGCAAAGGATCATACCCTGGAGGATAAGGAAGTCAATGCGGTGATGGAGAAGATTCTCCATGGACTGAAGGGTATGGGAATTGAACTGAGAGCATAGGAATATTAGAAATAAAAGACAAAAGGCTTAAAACTCTGGGAAACAGGCTTGACTTGGGGTTTTAAGCCTTTTTGAAAAAAAGAAGATATTTATGGTTCTTGGTTTCAGGGCCGTTTTTTTAGCCTGGCTATGGCAGAAAAAATAGTTGGTTTTTTGAAAAAGTAGATTAGATTTCTTGCTGTCGTCTTCTGAAGGAATGCTTTATAATAAATGGAAAAAAGATAGGGAGGATTGGACACTTGGGGAAACTGATTTTTGACAGAGAGCAGATTGAGCAGGCAGCAGACCGGATCGTAGAGAGAACCATGGGAATGGATCTGACCTGGGACTGGCCCTGCGGTGTGGCCTATTACGGTATCGCGGCGGCTTTTGAAGCGACTGGGAAGCAGAAATATATGGACCTGCTGAAGGAACGGGTGGATGAGCTGATAGATCTGGGCCTTCCGGTATTTACCGTAAATACCTGTGCAATGGGGCATGTGCTGTTAAGCCTTTATGAGACTACCAGTGAAAAGATGTACCTGGAGATACTGGAGAAAAAGGTGGATTATCTGGAGAATAAAGCCCTGCGTTTTGGAGAACATGTACTGCAGCATACGGTTTCGGCTGACAATGATTTTCCAGAGCAGTGCTGGGCGGATACGCTGTTTATGGCTGCATTTTTTCTCCTGCGGGCGGGGGTGCAGCTTAAGCGTCCGGAGCTGGTGGATGACGGGCTTAAGCAGTGGTATTGGCATATTCAGTATCTTCAGGATAAGGAGAACGGGCTGTGGTACCATGGATACAGCCATATTACAAAGGATAATATGAGCGGGTTTTACTGGGGCAGAGCCAATGGCTGGGCAGCCTATACCATGTCCCAGGTGGCCCGTATCCTTCCGGAGTGTTATCTGTATCCGGAGTATCTGGAAATTGCAGGCAGCCTGAGTGAGCAGCTGTCCGCACTCAAATATTATCAGACGGAACAGGGGCTGTGGCGGACACTTCTGGACGATGCTGAATCCTATGAGGAGGTTTCTGCCTCGGCCGCAATCGCCGCTGCCTTCCTGGCAAGCAAAAACCCTCTGTATTTTAAATATATCAATCCGGCCATAGAAGGGATTCTGGCAAATGTTACCCGGGACGGACGGGTGAGAAATGTATCGGCAGGAACTGCTGTTATGCAGGACCGGGACGGATACCGGGGGATTTCCAGGAAATGGATCCAGGGATGGGGGCAGGGGATGACGCTGGCCTTTTTTGCAGAACTTCTGACAGTTTTTTAAACATTTTAAACACTTTTCTTCATTGCTGACAGCCATTAAAAAAATTATAATAGACCTATCGATAAATAAGCGCGTGCAATGGCAAAGGAGAATGCATTCTCACGACCTGGCAGGCGACGCGAAGGGTTGCGTGCCGATTCATATTATACTAGGAGGAGCGATGATGAAAAGGAAAAGCAAGACAGTACTATGGGTTACCGCTTTATGTGCGGCATTAACCGCATGCGGGGGAAACGGAAGCGGAGGAAACGGCCAGAAGGATTCCGGGGCGGAAACCGGCCAGACTACATCGGCGGCAGCGACAGAGGCGCAGACACAGGGGCAGGGCGCAGGGGCAGCACAGGACGGCAAGGATTCCATACGGATTGCATGGTGGGGCAACCAGGATAGGCACAACATGACCATTGAGGTGTTGGATCAGTATACACAAGAGACAGGCATTCCCTTCTCTTATGAATATACAAGCTGGAACAGTTATTTTGAGAATCTTGCGACCCAGGCAGTGGGCAGCAATCTTCCGGATATTATCCAGATGTCTACTACAGACATTATTAATTATTCAAGAAACGGACAGGTTATCGATCTGCAGCCATATATTGACGATGGAACCATTGATACCTCCTATATCGACAAGGGAAGCCTGGACGGAGGCAAGGTAGACGGAAAGCAGACCGGATTTATTACCGGAGTCAACACGGTGGCGGTAGCCTACAACAAGGAGATTTTCGATGAGGCAAAGGTGGAATATCCGTCAGATGACTGGACCTGGAGTGAGTATCTGGATACGGCAAAGGCAGTCTACGACGCGACGGGAATCCAGGCAGAGATTCCCTTCTTAAATGAGCCAAGGTGGGTGATCGAGGCCATGATCCGCAGTTACGGCTATGATTTCTTCTCTGAGGATGGGAATTCTCTTCCGTGGGCAGAAGATGAAAAGGTGGTGTCGGCATTGACCGGGATGATAAAGGATGTGTATGACGGGGTTAAGGAAGGATACCTGGTGGATCCGGAGGTGCAGGTTGCATGGTCCACACCGGAAGACTTTTACATCTCCAAGGGGAAATCGTCCATGTCCTACACGCTGAGCAATGCCTACGCATCCTACAGCTCTCTTCTGGGAAAAGAACTGGGAATGGTCATGATCCCTAAGCTGGACGGAGGAAGCCAGACCGGCATGTACTTAAATTCCAACATGTACTGGTGTATTTCCGCAAACTGCAAGGATCCTGGGGCTGCCGCCGGCGTGCTGAATTATCTGATCAATGATGAGGCGGCCAACCAGGTTCTGGGTGCGGACAGAGGAATCTCCCTGTCTTCAAAAATCCGGGAGGCTCTGTCGTCCTCTGCCGACATGAACGTGTATTCAAAAAACACCATGGATTATGTGGGCAAAGTGTCCCAGGTAGTAGGGGCCACCAATCCGGCAGACCCGGTTAACTCCGCAGAAGCCATCAGCACATTGAAAACCAATTATACTACGGTGATGTACGGGGAGATGACACCGGAGGACTGTGTCGCTGACTTTATTGCCCAGGCAGGTGCGATTCTGCCCCGGTAAGGTCTGTATGGGGAAAGGAAATAAGTCTATGAGAGCTTTCGTGTCAAAAAAAGATATAGCAGGATATCTGTTTATCGGACCGTGGCTGTTGTGTTTTCTGGCATTTACGGCCATACCCTTTGTGGCATCCTTTGTTTTGTCTTTTACGGAATACAATATGTTGTCCCAGCCTGAATTTGTAGGATTTCAGAATTATATACGGATGTTTACCCAGGACACATTGTTTACAGCAGCTTTGGGGGTAACATTTAAGTTTGTGTTTATTGCCATTCCTCTCAGGCTTTTATTCGCCCTGGCAGTTGCCATGATTTTAAACCGTGATTCCAGGGCCATTCCCTTATACAGGGTTGTCTATTATCTGCCTTCTATTCTGGGAGGAAGCGTGGCCGTATCGGTTATGTGGAAATATTGTTTCTCCCAGACCGGGGTGTTGAATACGTTTCTTACATCCATAGGCATTCCCTGTGATATCAGCTGGGTGTCCAACAAGAATACGGCACTGTGGAGCATTATCCTCTTGTTTGTGTGGCAGTTTGGATCCCCTATGCTTATATTCCTGTCAGGACTTAAGCAGATTCCCCAGAGTTATTATGAGGCCGCAGTGGTAGACGGCGCAGGCCCGGTTAAAAAATTTATCCGGATCACCCTGCCTCTTTTAAGCCCCATTATCTTTTTTAATCTGGTGATGCAGCTTATCGGCGGGTTTATGGTGTTTTCTCAGGCTATGATCATTACGGACGGAGGCCCCATGAACAGGACGCTGGTGTATGCCCTCTACCTGTACCGGCAGAGCTTTACGTATTATAAGATGGGATATGGCTGTGCCATGGCCTGGGTGCTTCTGGTGATTGTAGGTTTTTTGACCCTTCTCATCTTCAAATTTTCTGACACATGGGTGTTTTATGAAAATGAATTGTATGAAGGGAAGAAAAAGAAAAGGGGGAGGAAGACCAAATGACCCGGGCACATAAAACGTTTCTTCACACGGTTTTGTTTCATTTGATAATCTGCGGAATCGGTTTTATCATGATATATCCTCTGATTTGGATGTGCTTCAGCTCTTTTAAGGAAAGCAGTCTTGTACTTACAACTGTGGATCATCTGCTGCCAGAGGCGTGGAGATTTGAAAACTATGCAAACGGATGGGCCGGATTCGGAGGGACGACCTTTAAAACCTTTTTTAAGAATTCTATTGTGGTTACCTGCATTTCGGTTCTGGGAAATGTAATCGCCTCAGCCATGGCAGCCTTTGGGTTTGCCAGGATTCCTTTTAAAGGGAGAAATTTTTTCTTCATATGTATGATGATTACGCTGATGATTCCCAGCCAGGTTCTGGTAGTGCCTCAGTATATTATTTTCAACAAGCTGGGCTGGGTTAACAGCTTCCTTCCCCTGACGGTTCCGGAATGGGGAGGCAGGGCATTTTTCATCTTTCTGATTATGCAGTTTATTTCAGGGATTCCAAGGGAATTAGACGAGGCGGCGGAAATTGACGGCTGCGGGAAGGTACAGCTGTTTAAAAGAATCATGCTTCCGCTGATTAAGCCTGCCCTTGCCACCTCGGCGATCTTTGCTTTTTACTGGAAATGGGATGATTTTATGGGATCCCTCCTGTACTTAAATACACCTGAAAACTATACGGTATCTATTGCCCTGAAGCTGTTTTGCGATCCCACTACCATATCGGATTATGGCGCCATGTTTGCCATGTGTGTCCTGTCCCTGCTTCCGGTTATTGTGCTGTTTTTGTTTACACAGCGGTATATTGTGGAAGGAATCGCCATGTCAGGGCTGAAAGGGTAAAATAAAGCAGGAGGAAGTGTTTATGAAGAGAAGACGGCGCAGTATGATGCAGAGAGTGATCGTAATTATCATCGGGACACTTCTTCTGAATTTTCTTGTTGGATGCTTTGCGCTGTACAGGCTGATGCAGTCCAATACCAATTACATCTATCAGCTGTCAGAGGAGCTGATGAATGCTTCCGTCACGGAGATGG
This sequence comes from uncultured Hungatella sp., assembly GCA_910588325.1. GTDB lineage: Bacteria > Bacillota > Clostridia > Lachnospirales > Lachnospiraceae > UBA3402. The sequence goes on along the minus strand of CAJUPP010000025.1, from coordinate 4,208 downwards.
AGCAGCAGCTTTACAATATTCAGAATATCCTTTATGATATCATTGTATCAGATGAGATTCAGGAAGCAGGCAGTATGCTTCTTGCGGATAAAGATCAGGGAACCCGCTCCACTATGGAGCGGGTTGTTGGCATGAATGCCATCATAGATCGGATCCAAAAGGGAATCAGCGCTAACCATTCCATCGTATGCGCTCATTTCCTGGATGACACCAGGACGGTGCGGACTATTGCGGCTACCCGCTACTTTGAACTGTCAGAGGAGGCGGCACAGATGGTCTATGACAGGGCTGTGGCCGCCAGAGGAGAGACCGTCCTTTTAAACGGTCTGGAAGCCGGGGCAGGAGAGAATCTTCTGGTTCTGGCAAAGGAGGTGCGGGAAAAGAAGGATTTATCTCTGAGACATATGGGCGTGGTGGTGCTGTTTGCGGACTTGGAGCAGATGGGACGGCTTCTGACAGATTCTCATGACGGGATCTTCGTCCTGCAAAGCAGTGACGGCAGGCTTCAGTTTGTTCTCAATGACGAGGAAGGGCTTCTTGAAACCTATAAGATACCGGATCTGCAGGGGAAAAGCTATACCTCCTGTGAAATCGGGGATCAGCGGTATTTTGTGGTCAGGCTGCACAAAACAGGCAGATGCTTTTCCTATATGGCCCTGGTGGCCTATGAGGCATTGTTTGGTGGTATTGAGAAAACCTTTGGCTTCTATGTGTGTATGTTTCTTCTGTGCAGCACAGCGGTGATGTTCCTGGCAGTTTTCTTCACCGGGGGGGTGATGAAGGATATCCGGCTGTTTATCCGTTATATCAGTAAGCAGCCCTCAAAAGACTCCCTGCAGCTTTCTTCCTGCATGGAGGAAACGATCCGGGACAAGGATGTGTATGCACTGCAGACTGCCTTTAATGCCATGTCGGAGCGTATCAACGATCTGATAAAGGACAATTATACGAAACAGCTTTTGATAAAAGAGACACAGGTGCAGGCGCTGCAGGCCCAGATGAATCCTCATTTTCTGTACAATACGCTGAATTCCGTCTACTGGATGGCCCAGACCGCCGGTATGACTGCCGCTGCGGAAATGATTAAGAGCCTTGGGATTTTGCTGCGGGAAGCGGTTGACAAGGAGGAGCTGGCAATCCCAATTGACAAGGAACTGGATATTGTGTGCCACTATTTTGTGATTCAAAAGCATCGGTATGAGGAGCGGCTGAACCTGGAGTTTGACGTTTCAGATTTGTGCAGCGATTCCATTATCCCTAAATTTGCAATCCAGGCCCTGGCGGAAAATGCCATTGCCTATGGGCTGGAGTGTATCCTGATTCCCTGTACCATAAGGATCCGTATTTTTCCGGAGGGAGACGATTGTATCTGCCAGGTGCGCAACAACGGGCCTCAGCCGGAGAAAGATCTGATGGAACGGCTGCGGGAGAAAAAGCTGAAGACAAAAGGCAATGGGATCGGGATTTTAAACATTGAGCAGCGGGTAAAATATCTGTTTGGAGAGGAATACGGGCTGGAGCTTTTCAGGGAGGGAGAAGAGACGGTAGCCCAGATCAGGATGAAACGTATTACCATAAAGGAGTATGAAGAAGGTGGACAAAGTGGACAAAGACTACAGGATCATGATTGTAGATGATGAGCGGATTGTGCGGGATGCGATTGCCAGCCCGGGGGTCTGGAAGGAATACCCGGTATCTGTGGTGAAAGCAGCGTCCAATGCCATCGAGGCACTGGAATATATAGAAGAACATGAGGTGGATTTGGTGCTGACAGATATAAAGATGCCTGTGATGGACGGGATCCAGCTGATCAGACGGGTAAGGACATGCAGGCCGGAGACGGAATTTATTATCTTAAGCGGCTATGCGGAATTTTCCTATGCCCAGGAGGCGCTGCGCTACGGGGCCAGGGATTATCTTCTGAAGCCTCTGGATGAAGAAACCCTGGTAAGCATTGTTTTAAAATGTGCCCAGGAAAAGAAAAATAAGACTTTTATGGACGAGATTCACCGCACCCCTGCATTTGCCGGGAAGAGTCCCGGGGATCCGTCAAAAAACTGCTACTCCCAGACCATCATGAAGATTATGGATGTTGTGGATGCGGAAATAGCCAATCAGGAGCTGTCTCTTAAGTGGATCTCAGCCAATAAGCTGTTTCTGAATGAGAACTATCTGAGCAAATTGTTCCAGAAAGAGGTGAAGCAAAAGTTTACCCTGTATCTTTTAGAACGCAGGATGTTTCTCGCTATGCGGATGCTTGCCAATGATCCTGATGCCCTGGTTCAGAACGTAGCCCAGGAAACAGGGTTCGGGGATAATCCCCAGTATTTCAGCATCACCTTTAAAAAATACACCGGCTACACTCCGACAGAATATAAGAAGTATATACGAGGAGGAACTCCTGTGAAATAGTTTCACAACTGGAATGCGTTCTGACGACTTGGCAGGTGACGCGAAGCGTCGCGTGCCGATTCAGAAGAGAAAGGAGGAATTTAATATATGGATATTATAGATTTTCACACCCACCCCTATCTGACACAGGAGGAAAACTCCTGTATGTACCGGGAAGGGTTTTCTCTGGAACCGGAGGAGGCGAAGGAGGATCTGCTTCGGGCAGGCATAGGGCGCATAAGCGGGTCTGTCATCCGGCCGCGCAGCAAATTTGACAGGAAACTGGGATTTTCTCAGATTAAGGAATTAAATGACTCGGCGCTGAGGCTGAAGGAGCGTTTCGGCAGCTTTTACATACCGGGGTTTCATATACACCCTGCCTTTGTGCGGGAGTCCCTGGAAACCATAGAATTTATGCACCAGAACGGATACCGGCTTATCGGGGAACTGGTGCCCTACATGCACGGATGGCAGGAGTATGGAATGGGGTACGGATGCAAGGAGCTTTCAGAGATTCTTAAGCTGGCAGGAGAATATCATATGATCGTCAGCTATCACACCATGCCAGAGCAGCAGGATCAGATGGAGGCTATGATCGCAGCCAATCCCATGGTAACTTTTGTGGCGGCCCACCCTGGAGAGCGGGAAGGATATCTGCTTCACCTGGAAAGAATGAAAAAGTATGACAATGCGTATCTGGATTTGTCGGGAACTGGCATGTTCCGCTACGGAATGCTGCGGTTCGGAATCCTGCAGGCAGGCGCCGGGCGACTGCTGTTCGGCACGGATTATCCCATTACCAATCCCGGCATGTACGTGGAGGCAGTACGTTTTGAACACATCCGGGAAGAGGAACGGGAGCTTATCTTCCACAAAAATGCAGAGCGGATTTTAGGAATTGGCTGTCAGCCGTCAACTAAAACAATCCCATTATGATGACAGATCAGCAAAGACGGTATGAAGTGTTTGAGCCGATTCATGGGAATGGGATGCGAGAGAAGAGGTTCGAACAAAATAGGAATAGCTGGCAGGGTTAATGATTTGAGAGATATTGATTTGAGAAACAATCGCAAGAAATTGCGAAAGTTCATTGAAAAAGAACGATGCGGGCGTTCCGGGATGGCGTGGAATTCGCAGGGCTGTTAAAGTGTGCCCTTGACCGCTTCTATTCTTCCGCCTATCTGAGAAAGCCCCGGAATCTGAAGAAAGCAGCCATGATATTAAGCTCCGGTGACTCTGCAATGTATGATGGGGCAATGTTCTCCTATAAGGGAGATTTTCTGGAATACCTTGGCCTTGTAATGATTGTAACCATTCTGATTTTTACATTGGTGGGGAGCTTTGCCGCAAGCCGTGTTCCAAATACCACTATGGGCAGTTTCTCCGTATTCATGACACTGATCCTTGGAATCAAATTTATCGTAAAGCCTGTTATGATGACAAAAGAAACCAGTGCAGCCACATTAAAACGTGCAACTGGCATTGTGCTTGTTGTTCTGGGAGTAGTCATCCTGACAGTGAATTACTTGAAATAATGAAATCAGAAACCTGCCGTTTAAACCATTCGGCAGGTTTCGTGACTATATATCAAAAGTGGAAGTTACCGTACAAAATGGAGAAATCACAAATATTAACATTTTGGAGCGCAGGCATGAACGTGGAAAAGACCGCAGAAGTTATCACTGACAGTATAGTTGATGAACAGAAAATAGATGCAGACGCAATATCAGGCGCAACAAATTCAAGCACTGTCATAAAAAAGTGGTTGAGAACGCTCTGAAAAGCAGGAAATTGACCACTTTTTGACTTTTTGATTG
>CAJUPP010000024.1 GCA_910588325.1 uncultured Hungatella sp. | reverse complement strand
ACAACCCTCTATTTTCCGCCTAAATCTTAGCTTTCCTGCACTTTCTGGCCTTCCTGAAAACTTCGCCCTTACTTATGGTACGGCTGATGATTCAAAATCCGATAACTTCGATAGATTTGCTCCAACAAAATTATCCTCATCAATTGATGAGGGAATGTCATTTTAGAAAAACTTAATTGAAAATCGGCCCGCTCCAGGACTTGGCCTGATAAGCCCAGAGAACCGCCTATGACAAACACAATCTGGCTGGTGCCGTTTACACCCAGCCGTCCGATCATGGCTGACAGCTTCTCGGAGTCCATCATAGTTCCTTCGACAGCCAGCGCAATCACATAGGCATCATCCGGAAGCAGGGAGAGAATCCGCTTTCCTTCTTTTTCTTTTATCTGTTCTTCCAGTGCCTCGCTGGCATGATCCGGCGTCTTTTCATCTGCCACCTGCAGAATCTCCAGACGGCAGTAGCGGCTCAGCCGCTTGGAATATTCCAAGACGGCGTCTGTCCAGTACCGTTCTTTTAGTTTTCCTACTGTCACAAGGGTTATCTTCATAGCGCTGCCTTTATCCCTGGGCACGGAAATAGTATCCTACGCCCCACTTGGTATGTACAAACTGGGGAGCGCTGGGACTTGGCTCAATTTTTTCTCTTAGTCTCCGAACATGGACATCCACGGTGCGCACGTCTCCGGAGTCAGCCTTATTGCCCCATACATATCCTAAGAGGGCCTCCCGGCTGTATACTTTGTTGGGATTGCAGGCCAGAAGTTCTAAAAGGTCAAACTCCTTGGCCGTCAGATTAATCTCTTTCGTACCGACAAAAACTCTCCGTCCGTCACGGTCCAGACGCAGGCTGCCGGCTGTAACCATACGTTTTTCCGGTTCCTGCGGCTTTTTGCTCTGTTTGGAATTTCTGCGGAGGATGGCCTTGATTCTGGCTTTTACCTCCAGAATGTTAAATGGCTTGGTAATATAATCATCAGCCCCATACTCCAACCCCAGAATCTTGTCCATATCGTCGCCTTTGGCAGTCAGCATGATAATGGGAACTTCGGAGAATTCCCGTATTGTCTGACATACCGTAAGGCCGTCTGCCTTAGGCAGCATGACATCCAGCAAAATAATATCGTATTCCTTCTCTTTTGCACAGTTAATCGCCTCTTCGCCATCGTAGGCACAATCTACCGTCATTCCATCCTGCTCCAGGCTGAAACGAATCCCCTTGACAATTAATTTCTCGTCATCCACTACCAAAACCTTAGCCATTCCACACCTCTTCTTTACCTACACTGTGATGTCATCTTTTATCTTTTCGAAGGCATTATTTTTAATGCCGGGTACATTCATGATTTCCTCAATGGATTGAAACGCTCCATGATCTGTTCGATATGTTATAATATCATCCGCTCTGGCCGGTCCAATGCCTTTTAAGGTCATCAAATCCTCTTTTGTGGCGTTATTTAAGTTTACCTTGTTTCCCTGACTTGCGTTTAAAGAATCCAATCCATCAGAAGTTTCCTGCATATTTGAATCGACCCAATCCTGAGACGGTACGACAATCTTCATGCCGTCCTCCACCTCCTGGGCAAGATTCAGATATCCTTTTGCCGCTGTTTCTGTGAATCCGCCTGCCTGCTCCACTGCCTGAAAGGTACGGCTGCCAGGCTTCATCTCATAGACTCCCGGGTTGTTTACCTCTCCGCAGACATGTACATAACAGACAGCTTCCTCTGTAAAAGAGACGGCAGGCTTCCCACCCGTTTCCAGTTGCGAATCTGCCGCATCATTGTATTCCCAGCCTGTATCTGATTGTGTTTCAGAAGAAGTGCCTTCTCCTGAAAATTCCAGTACCTGTTTGCTGTCCGATACCCGGTCCGTCTGCCTGCTGCAACTGTAACATATGCCTGCAGCCAACACACATATGATTGTTAACAGCAATTTGAATGTTTGTTTCTTCATGGTATTCCTCCTTATTTGAAATTTCTTTATAGAAGGAGTACCATCTTCCGCCTGGTACAATAGTTTCCTTGTACTGTATCTATTCTACCTAAATAAATCGGCAAATACAAGTACTATTTTTTAAACATTACAATCCCGATAATAGCAATCAATGCGCCTAGTGCTTTTTTCCATTCCCAGCCGGTTTTCTCAACGCCAAAGAGTCCGAAAACCTCGATTCCATAAGCCACAATAATCTGTGAAACTACAATTAAAAGGGCGGAATGGGCCGGACCCAGGCTTCCTACACTTTTGATTACCGTATACGTAATCAGCGCGCCAAGTACACCGCCGGCCAGCATGTACCAGGGCTGTACCTGCCACAGGCCGCCTACCTCCTGTCTTCCTGTAAAAAGCCACATAATCAGGCAGGTTAAAAAAGCTGTCAGCTGTACCCATCCGGAAGAGACCCAGATACTGGTCTGTTTGGTTACTTCTGTGTTAAACACACCCTGTATGCTCATAAGAGCACCGGATATCAATGCAATTAAAATGCCCCACATAAATAGTACCTCCTTGAAGTTCTCAAAAACCAGCTATTATGGGATAGGTTGGCCGGATTTATGAAAATTATGTAAAGACAGAAAACGTTTCAAAACAACAGGAATGTTTCTTATCCCCTTGTACATATATTGGGAGAAAAGGAGGGAATTATATGGAGAAAAAGGATCAGCTGATAAAAATATTTTCCAGGACAATCCGTGACATTCTTTCTAAGTCTTCCGTAAATTTTGAAGCTGTCCAGGAGATACGCCTGCGGGTGCGGATGCCTCTTATACTGATTGTGGACAACCAGGAATATTATATGACAAAAGAGGGGGACTTAAGTGTCAGAAGGGAAGATGCCCATATAGTTGGCAGAGAGGAAATAAAGGAAACCATAGAGCACATAAGCTGTCATTCTCTCTATGCTTTTGAGGAAGAACTGAAACAGGGTTTTTTGACGATACAGGGCGGGCATCGAATTGGAATTGCAGGGAGGACTGTGTTGGATGACAGCGGCATACGGACAATAAAATACATATCATTTTTAAATGTTCGTCTGGCTCATCAGGTGCTGGGATGTGCGGACAGGATTATGCCTTACCTGTATGAAAACGGACAGGTTCTGCATACTCTGATTATCTCTCCGCCCAGATGCGGGAAGACTACGCTGCTCAGAGACATTATCCGCCAGTTCTCGGACGGTAACGGAGGAAAAAAAGGCGTTACAGTGGGAGTGGTGGATGAGCGCTCGGAAATAGGGGCCTGTTATCAGGGGGAACCTCAGAATCATATGGGGATTCGAACGGATATTTTGGATTGCTGTCCGAAGGCAAAAGGGATGATGATGATGATCCGCACCATGTCTCCCGCAGTCATTGCAGTCGACGAGATTGGCAGCAGGGAGGATCTGGAGGCCATGGAGTATGTGATGAACTGCGGATGCAAACTGGTTGCCACGGTTCATGGAAATTCTGTGGAGGATATACGGCAGAAGCCAATCCTTCGGAAGCTGGTTCTGGAGAGAATGTTTGAGCGGTATATTGTCCTGGACAACTGTGGAAATGTGGGACATGTAGGAGGCGTTTTTGATTCGGGAGGAAGCAGTTTATATTATGAAGGAATTCACAGTAAACCTCCATGCGCCCGGCGGGCGGGGTGCACCACCACCCATGAAAGTCAGGCGGGCGCATTGGGCATACCTGAATTCATGCCGCCTAAACAGTAATAGTATGAGGAAAGCAGGGAGTGTAAGATTATGTGGATGAAACTACTGGGAAGTATTCTGGTGATTGTCTCCTGCAGCGCCCTTGGCATGTGGAGAGCAGGGCAGTGGAAAGAGCACAGGAAAATACTGGAACAGATTCGGAAAATGATACTGCTTTTAAAGGGAGAAATCCTGTATGCCCATGCTCCTTTAGGGGAAGCCCTGGAACATGTGGGAAAGAAATCGGAGGGAGTACCGGCAAAGCTGTTCTGCCAGGTGGCAGAGCGGATTGGGCAGCAGGACGGGGAAGTGTTTTATGAGCTGTGGAAAGAGGCTATCGAATGCTGTAGAAAGGAGCTTTTGCTGACAGAAAAGGAGTGTCAGGAGTTTCAGGCATTCGGGGAGCATCTGGGATATCTGGATCTGGGAATGCAGGAGAGGACCATGGAACTGTATCTGGAGCAGCTGCAGCTGTCTGTTGATTTTTACCGGGAACATGAGCGGGAAAGGACAAAACTGTGTACCAGTCTGGGATTTATGGGAGGTCTGTTTCTTGCAATTATAATGTGTTAGGGAGGACGGCATGGGGGTCAATCTGATTTTTAGAATCGCGGCAGTGGGAATTTTGGTCTCTGTCATCTGCCAGATTTTGAAACACAGCGGCAGGGACGAGCAGGCGTTTTTAACCAGCCTGGCAGGACTGATACTGGTGTTGTTCTGGATGGTGCCTTATATTTACGAATTATTTGAAACCATTAAAAATCTGTTTGAATTATAAAGGTGATGGTATGACAGTAATGTCTATAGCGGTTCTGGGGCTGACGGCTGTGATTTTGGCGGTACAGTTAAAAGGGGTAAAGGGAGAGTACGGCGTATATCTGGCAGCAGCGGCAGGACTGGTTATATTTTTTTATGGAATTTCAAAGCTGGAGACGATTCTTGATGCAATAAAACAGGTACAAGCTTATATCAAAGTTAACCATGTGTATATCAATACCTTGATGAAAATGATTGGGATCACATATATTTCGGAATTTTCTTCCGGAATCTGTAAGGATGCCGGCTATGGTTCTCTGGGCAATCAGATAGAGATTTTTGGAAAATTGTCGATTCTTGCGGTCAGTATGCCAATCCTTCTGGCATTGATGGAAATGGTACAGGAAATCGTATCATGAGGCGTAAATGGATTTTGTTTATCGGTGTGATGGTGCTTTTAAGCAGTGGGTGGATGTTTATCAGTTTTGGGGCGGAGGTTTTGCAGGAACTTGCTGTTTCCGGTGATTTCATGGAGGAATTTGATTTCAGCGGGATTGAGGAATTTGTCCAGGGGAGAAGGGCAGGGCAGGGCTTGGGGTTTAAAGAGAGTATGGAACTTCTCATGGCCGGGGACTTTAAAACACTGTGGGGCAGGATTGCAGGGGCCTTGAAGGAGGAACTGTTTTCGGAAATCTCTGTTGGCGGCAGGCTTATGGGGCAGATACTGGCACTGGGGATTCTGGGGGCAGTTTTTACCAATTTCTCCAATGTATTTAATGGAAGCCAGATTTCGGAGACAGGATTTTATGTGACTTATCTGCTATTGTTTACTATGCTGATGGCCGGAATCAGCCAGAGCATCCAGGTGGCGGCGGATACGGTGGATGAGATCCTGACATTTATGAAAGTGCTGATGCCCTCCTATTTTCTGGTGGTGGCATTTGCAGGAGGAAGCGTGTCGGCAGCGGCCATGTATGAATTTACACTGCTCATTATTTCGGCGGGACAGTGGCTTTTGGGGGAAGTGCTGATTCCGGCTGCCAGGGTTTACCTGCTTTTCGTCTTTGCAAATCATATGGCAAAGGAGGAATGGCTGTCGCGTCTGACGGAACTGACAGAGCAGGCAGCTCAGTGGGGGATGAAAACCCTTTTGGGAGTGGTTTTGGGGGTTCACCTGATACAGGGAATGGTGCTTCCCTATGTGGATTCACTGAAAAACGGGTCGGTTCAGAAGCTGGTGGGAATGATTCCGGGAGTGGGTCAGGGGGCGGCGGCGGTGACCCAGATGATTCTTGGTTCCGGGGTATTAATTAAGAATACCATGGGTATGGCAGCAGTGGTGATACTTGTAGTGATAACGGCGGTTCCTGTGATGAAACTGGCGGTGCTGATGCTGCTTTATAAATGTCTGGCAGCGCTGATGGAGCCGATTTGTGATAAGAGGCTGGTGAAATGCGTTGCGGCTGTGGCGAAAGGGAACAGAATACTGTTGCAGATTGTGTTTACTGCGGCGGCTCTTCTAGTGATTACAGTAGCGGTAGTATGTGCGGGGACCAATGCCACATATTTTGGGGGATAGCAAGGAGGATGATATGGGGGGACTGTATCAGTGGGTGGGGAGTATTTTGTGTTATCTGATTTTGATCAGTGCCATCAGGGCAGTACTGCCTTCGGGAAAGTATGAGAAATATATCCGTCTTTTTACAGGAATGATTCTGATTTTGGTGGTGGTTCAGCCCATAACGGAAGGATTTGAGCTGGGGGACAGGCTTGCGTATTATTTTGAGGCCATTAGTTTTCAGAGGGAGTCAGAGGATTTGAAGAGGGAAATACTGGGGATTGAGGAGCAGAGGCTTGAAAGGGTGGTTAAGGAGTATGAGGGGGCTGTGGAGAGGGATGTGAAGGGAATGGCAGAGGATTTGGGATTTTTTGTGGAGAGGGTGGAAGTGGCGATTGAGAGTGAACAGGAGAGAGAGAATTATGGGGCGGTAAGTCATGTTTTTATGGTGGTGAGAAGGGAAACAGATGAGAAGGATGGATGGGATGAGGAGGGAGAGGCAGAGTGGGAGAAGATTCAGATTGGCACCATAGAAATTGAGCCGGTGGAGGCAGGAGGTAAGATAAGCGGGGGGAAAGAGGATGGGCAGCAGGAAGGCGTGAGGAAGAGCGCGGAAAAGACTGGTGAAGGGGACAGGCAGGAGGTAGAACAGCTGCGCAGAAAGGTGGAACGGTATTATGGACTGGAAAGTCGGGAAGTGGAAATTGAATTTAAGGGCAGGCAGGGATAAGTGGCTTGTGATGCTGGCATTGGGACTGATCCTTTTGATTTTGGCTTTTCCGGTTGGAAAGGGTCAGGGGGAGAAGGACTCCCGAACAGAGGAGGGAAAGAGTGCAGGGCAGGCGACAGGCGGCATTATTGGGCAGGAGGAGGGAAGAGAAGATGGAATAGGAAGCAAAGAGGGGGATGCTTCGGAAGAAATTCAGGTATCAGGAAGTGCTTCTTTGACTTATGAACAACAGCTGGAGCAGAGACTGGAGGAGGTTTTGAGTCATGTGGACGGGGTGGGGAGCGTGGAGGTGATGATTGTCTTAAAGTCTTCTGAGGAAAAAGTATGGAGGGTGGACAGGGATACTTCCTATTCGGTTACACAGGAAAACGATCAGAATGGAGGAAGCAGACGGGTGGAAAGCCAGGATGTGGCGGAGGACACGATTCTTTTCGGACAGACAGGGCAGCAGGGGCCGATTCTGGAGAAGGAATTGAAGCCGGAAATAAGCGGAGTTATCGTCAGTGCAGAAGGCGGAGGTAGTCCGCAGATTCAGGCAGAAATTTCTGGTGCGGTGGAAGCATTATTTGGTATTCCCTCACATAAAATAAAAGTATTAAAGCGGGTAGAATAAAAGGAGTGTCGTGCATGAAGTTCAGGAAGGACTTAAAAAGCGTCAATATGAAAAAACTGTTCCGCAGAAACCAGATTATTGTCACCACACTGGCGGTTATGATTGCGGCGGCAGGTTATTTAAACTACACAGGAAAACAGGAACTGGAAGCAGGAAATACGGCATATGAGGCAGGACTTACGGACATATCGGATGAGGATATTTTAGCGGAGAACCAGAAACTTCTGGATAGTCAGGGAACCTATGAGGAGATTATGAGTCTGGACCAGGATTTGAGCCAGATTGAGGAGGCGGAGTCGGTTTCCTCTGAAGAACTTGCGTCTGTTACGGACAGTACCGGGCAGCAGTATGCTCAGGCGGAGACAGTGGCAGAGCAGGCAGGCATGGAGGCGGGGCTGGAGAATCCGGGAGAAGCGATTCTTACCAGCGGAATGAAAGTATCTGATTACATAGCCAGCGTTCAGTTAAGCAGGGAGCAGGTACGGGCTAAAAATAAGGATACTCTTTTAAATATTATCAATAATTCCAATATTGCGGAGGAAGCCAAGCAGCAGGCCATCCAGGATATGATTGAGCTTACGGAGATTGCGGAAAAGGAAAATGCGGCGGAGACTCTGCTGATGGCAAAAGGGTTTTCGGACCCTGTGGTAAGCATTTCTTCCGATAAAGTGGACGTGGTAGTTAATGCCTCGGCTATCACTGACGCCCAGAGAGCCCAGATTGAAGATGTGGTGAAACGGAAAGCAGAGGTGGGAGCGGAAAGCATTATTATTACACTTCTGAATTTGGATGAATAGGAGTTACAAAAATACCTTTGCAAACAGGAGTATTTTTGCTATAATAGGGCTATTATAGATATGTGAGGAGGTATTTGTTGTGGAAGAGATGGAAAGCAGAAATACTCATAAAGTATATGAAAAAGATAAAATCGGGGAAGTACAGATTGCAGACGAGGTGGTAGCCATTATCGCAGGACTGGCAGCGACGGAGGTGGAAGGCGTGGATTCCATGGCCGGGAATATTACCAATGAGCTGGTTGGCAAGCTGGGGATGAAGAATCTGTCCAAAGGAGTTAAGGTAGATGTGACAGAGGAGCACGTTTCCGTGGATTTATCCCTGAATATGAAGTATGGCTACAATATACCGGATGTATCCGAGAAAGTTCAGGAAAAGGTAAAAAGCGCGATTGAGAATATGACAGGACTGAATGTTCTGGATGTAAACATCAAGATTGCAAGTGTGACGATGGAAGAGGAATAATGCCAGGAAGGCCAAAAGACGCAGCTGCCTCAAGCGGCTGCGCTTTTGCCATATGAGGAGAAACGTTCCGACGACATGGCGGGTGACGCGAAGCGGCGCACGCCGATTCAAAAGGAGGGCAGAGTATGACCAGAAGAGAATTGCGCGAGCACTGTTTTAAGATGCTGTTCTGCGCAGACTTTTATCCGGCGGAGGAGACGAAAGAACAGTTAGGTTGCTATTTTGAATTGCCCCAGGAGGATGAGACAACGCCGGAGGGAGTCTTAAATATTCTTCATCAGGCAGAGTTCGATGAGAAAGACCACCAGTATCTGCTTCAGAAATCGGAGGCAGTGATAGGGAAACTTTCGGAGCTGGACGGCAGAATCAATGAGGTGGCACAGGGCTGGAAGACGAAGCGGATGGGGAAAGTGGATTTGACAATTCTTCGTCTGGCACTGTTTGAGATGCTTTATGATCAGGAGATACCAGAGAAGGTGGCTATTAACGAAGCGGTGGAGCTTGCCAAGAAGTTTGGACAGAAGGAGTCTCCTGCATTCATTAACGGAGTCCTTGCAAAGTTGGTCTCCGGCCAGGAGACAGGCTGATTATGGCAAATGTGTATTCGGTTACCCAGGTAAATTCATATATTAAGAATATGTTTGTCCAGGATTTTCTTTTAAACCGCATCAGTGTGCGGGGGGAGGTATCCAACTGCAAATACCATACGTCGGGACATATTTATTTTACACTTAAGGACAAGTCAGGAACCTTATCTGCCGTGATGTTTGCAGGCCAGAGAAAAGGGCTTGATTTTCAGCTTCGGGAAGGACAGCAGGTGGTGGTGTCAGGAACCATTGATGTCTATGAGAGGGACGGCAAATACCAGCTGTATGCAAAGGAGATTAAGCGGGACGGCGTAGGAGATTTGTTTGAGCGTTTCCAGAAGCTTAGGAATGAACTGGAAGATATGGGGATGTTTGCGGCAGAGTATAAGCAGCCCATTCCCAAATACGCAAAAACCGTAGGAATTGTGACGGCCAGCACCGGAGCCGCCATACAGGATATTATAAACATATCAAAGCGGCGAAATCCATATGTACAGCTGATTCTCTATCCGGCGCTGGTACAGGGGGAGAATGCCAAATTAAGCATTGTAAAAGGAATCGAGACCTTAGATGCCATGGGGCTGGACGTGATGATTGTAGGGAGAGGCGGCGGTTCCATTGAGGACTTGTGGGCATTTAATGAAGAGATTGTGGCAAGGGCTATTTTCGATTGCCAGACACCGGTGATTTCTGCGGTGGGACATGAGACGGATGTGACCATTGCGGATTATGTGGCGGATTTGCGGGCGCCTACGCCATCGGCGGCGGCAGAATTGGCAGTATTCGATTACAGACAGTTTGAAGGACAGCTTCAGGTGATTCGTGAGGCCCTTACCAGAGGGATGGCAAGAAGCCTGGAGAGAAAGAAATATCAGATAGAGCAGTGCAGGATGAGGCTTTTGATGCACCATCCGGAGCGGCAGATGAATGAGTACCGGCAGCGTGTGACGGATATGGAAGAGCAGATGAAGGCAATTGTGGACAGGCGTCTGCTGGACAGGAAGCATCAGCTGGCTCTGCTTGGCGGAAGGCTTCACGGATTGTCCCCGCTTGAAAAGCTGAGCCGGGGATTTGGATTTGTGACAGATGAGGCAGGTACCAGAGTGGAGTCCGTAAAGGGACTGGAAGTGGGTCGGCACCTGGATGTCCGTTTAAGGGATGGAAAAGTGAAAACCCAGATAGTAACCATTACTTAAGGCAGGGTGAGAATGAACGTGAGGGATGATAACAAAGAGTTGGAATATAATGGCGGCGATTCTGCGGAGACTAAGCAGCAGGTTTTGGAAGAGAAAAGCCTGTCCATAGAGGAGACATTGAAAGAACTGGAAGTCATCATAGAGAAGATGGAGGACAGGGACAGTTCCCTGGAGGACACCTTTGCTCTGTTTGAGGCAGGCATGAAGATGGTAAAGACGTGCAGTGAGAAGATTGAAAAGGTGGAAAAGAAAATAGAGATTTTGTCGGAGGAAGGGCAGAGTGGACAATTCTAAAGAACTTCTGATACAATATACAAACGAGGTGGAGCAGGTGATAACCGGTTACCTGCCTGATGAGGAAGGGCAGTCCAAAAGTCTGACGGCGGCCATGAATTATAGCATGAAGGCAGGGGGAAAGCGTTTAAGGCCTCTGTTTATGAGAGAAGTTTATCGGATGCTTGGAGGACGCGGCCGGGAAGTGGAGCCCTTTATGGCAGCCATAGAGATGATTCACACCTTTTCCCTGGTTCATGATGACCTGCCCTGTATTGACAACGACAGGCTCCGCAGAGGGCGGGATACGACCTGGGTAAAATTTGGCTATGATATGGCAGTGTTGGCAGGGGACGGTCTATACGGGTATGCCTTTGAGACTGCCGCCAAAGCGCTGGCATTTACAAAAGATGCCAGGGCAGTAGGAAGGTGTATGGGGATTTTGGCGGAAAAATCAGGCATCTACGGCATGATCGGAGGAGAGACCACAGATGTGGAACTGACTGGAAAACCTATGACAAAGGAGCAGCTGGACTTTGTCTACCGCTTAAAAACAGGAGCGCTGCTGGAAGCATCCATGATGATTGGAGCGATTTTGGCAGGTGCAGATGAGAAACAGGTTAAGACTGTGGAACGAATTGCTTCCTGTGTGGGAAAGGCATTTCAGATTCAGGATGACATTCTGGACGTAACCAGCAGCCAGGAAGTGCTGGGGAAACCGGTGCTCAGTGACGAAAAAAACCATAAGACAACGTATGTCACACTGTATGGAATGGAGGATGCCAGGAAGGCAGTGGACAGCCTGTCAAGGGAGGCAGTGGAAGGGCTGGAGGGTCTTCCGGGAGAACACGGATTTTTGCGAGCTTTGATTATGATGCTGGTGAACAGGGAAAAGTAGAAAAATGGCAGCTGTGATTGGAGCAGACAGCTGTAAAAACTTAAGGCAGATAGGAATAAACGCTATGTTAGAGAGGATAAACGGGCCTCAGGATATCAAGGCCTTAAATGAGGAAGAACTGGCACAGCTGGCACAGGAAATCAGAGATTTTCTGATTGAGAAAATCAGTACTACAGGGGGACATCTGGCATCAAACCTGGGTGTCGTAGAGCTGACCATGGCGATTTACCGGATCTTTGATCTTCCGAAGGATAAGATTATCTGGGATGTGGGACATCAGGCTTATACTCACAAAATATTAAGCGGAAGAAAAGATTCCTTTGATGAGCTGCGTCAGTTCGGCGGTATCAGCGGATTTCCAAAGACAAAGGAAAGTCCCTGCGATGCATTTAACACCGGGCACAGTTCCACGTCCATCTCGGCAGGCCTTGGGATGGCCCTTGCCAGGGATTTGAGAGGGGAAGACTACCGTGTGGTATCGATTATCGGAGACGGAGCACTGACTGGAGGCATGGCTTATGAGGCACTGAACAATGCGGCCAGAATAGAACGGAATTTTATCATCATATTAAATGATAATGAGATGTCCATCTCCGAGAATGTAGGAGGAATGTCCAGGTATTTAAGCAGTATCCGTACCGGAGACGGATACAATGACTTTAAAAAGAATGTAACCAACATGCTGGAGAGGATTCCTGTGGCCGGACCAAAGATAATCGATAAAATCAGCCGGACAAAACAGGGAATTAAGCAGCTTTTGATTCCGGGAATGTTGTTTGAAAATATGGGAATCACCTATCTGGGACCTGTGGACGGCCATGACTTGAAGCAGTTGTGCAGGGTTTTAAAAGAGGCGAGAAAGCTGAACCATGCGGTGCTGGTGCATGTGCTGACGAAGAAGGGAAAGGGGTATGCCCCGGCGGAGAAATATCCGGAACGGTTTCATGGAGTGGAGCCTTTTAATGTGAAAACAGGGAAACCGAAGAGTGAGAAGGTATATCCTTCTTATACGGAGATTTTTTCGAAAGAACTGTGTCATCTGGCTGAGAAAGATGAAAGGATAGTGGCGGTTACGGCGGCCATGCCTGACGGGACCGGCCTGAAACGGTTTCAGAAAATGTTTCCCCAGCGTTTTTTTGATGTGGGAATTGCGGAACAGCACGGGGTAACCAGCGCGGCGGGGATGGCTGCGGCTGGGTTAAAGCCTGTGGTGGCAGTGTATTCGTCGTTTCTTCAGAGAGGCTATGACCAGATTGTCCATGATGTCTGCCTCCAGAATCTTCCGGTAGTGTTTGCAGTTGACCGGGCGGGACTTGTGGGAAGCGACGGGGAGACTCACCAGGGAATCTTTGACCTTTCGTACTTAACGTCGATTCCCAATATGAGTGTTCTGGCTCCCAAAAATCTGTGGGAACTGCGTCAGGAGATGGAGTTTGCCGTTCGTTATGACGGGCCTATTGCCATCCGGTATCCCAGGGGAACGGCTTATCGGGGGCTTAAAGAGTTTCGTGCGCCCATTGAGTACGGAAAAGGTGAGATTCTGTATCAGGGAAAGGGCCTTGCGCTGCTGGCCGTAGGGAGTATGGTCAGCACGGCTGAGCATATCCGGGACAAGCTGAACGCAGAGGGAATGGATGTGACTCTGGCTAACGGGCGTTTTATCAAGCCTGTGGATTTTGAACTGGTGGATTGTCTGGCAAAGACTCATGAGTATCTGGTGACTCTGGAGGAGAATGTTCTCCAGGGCGGTTTTGGGCTGCAGGTTTTGACTTATGTGCATGAGCACTATCCCCAGGTAAAAGTGCTGAATATTGCACTGCCGGATGCTTATGTGGAGCATGGCAATGTATCTTTGCTGCGGGAGACATTGGGAATAGACAGCGATTCCATTATCCGTAAGATGAGGGAGAACGGGTTTGCGGATAACGGGGACGGGAAAGAGGGGCCTGATGAAAGAACGACTGGATGTACTTTTGGTGAAGCGGAATCTGGCACAGTCCAGGGAGAAAGCTAAGGCGGTTATTATGGCCGGAGTGGTGTATGTGGACGGACAGAAGGAGGATAAGGCAGGGACAATGTTTGAGGACACGGTCTCTGTTGAGGTGAAAGGGAATACGCTTCCCTATGTCAGCCGGGGAGGGCTGAAACTGGAAAAGGCTGTGACCTGTTTTGGATTGTCTCTGGACGGGACGGTCTGTATGGACGTGGGAGCTTCTACCGGGGGATTTACGGATTGTATGCTGCAGAACGGGGCGGTGAAGGTCTATGCCGTGGATGTGGGGCATGGACAGCTGGCGTGGAAGCTGAGGAACGATGAGAGGGTGGTCTGTATGGAGAAGACCAATATCCGGTATGTGACAGAGGCGGATGTGCAGGACAGGATTCAGTTTGCTTCGATTGATGTGTCGTTTATTTCTCTGACTAAGGTTTTAGAGCCGGTTAAGAAGCTTCTGACAGAGGACGGACAAGTTGTATGCCTGATTAAGCCTCAGTTTGAAGCCGGAAGAGAAAAGGTTGGGAAGAAAGGGGTGGTTCGGGAGAAGAGCACCCACGCGGAAGTGATAGAGGCAGTGATTTCCTATGGGAGGGAGATTGGATTTGGGGTGCTGAATCTGGAGTTTTCCCCTGTTAAGGGACCTGAGGGGAATATTGAGTATCTGCTGTATCTGCAGAATTGTCCATCCGAGGAACAGACGCAGATGTGGGTGGATGTGAAGGGTGTGGTGGATAAGGCCCATGAGATGTTGAGGTAGGAGGAAGTACAAAGGGATGGGGCGGGAGGTATGCTCCGGAAAGAATTCCTGCGGGTTTACGGGGTTCGGAGTCAGAAATCTTAAGATAGCAGATAGGATAGCATATGGGGAGTGACAGGCGTAGTACATAAGGGGTGAGAGATGACAGGGATGGAGAGATTTTATCTGATTTTGAATCCTCAGAAGGATGGGGCTTTGGAGATGGCGGGGAAGATTCGGGACTATCTTCAGGGGCAGGGGTGCCGGTGCCTGATTCAGGGGGAGGAGATAGAGGGAGGTTGGGGAAAGAAACAGTGTGAGAGTGCCGGGGGAGAGATTGGAGAGTCAGGGGAGAAAGGGAGGTTTCGGTATACGGATGCCTGCCGGGTTCCGGAGGAAACGCAGTGTGTGATTACACTGGGGGGAGACGGGACTTTGATTCAGGCGGCCAGGGATCTGGCGGGGAGACGAATTCCTATGCTGGGGGTGAATCTGGGGAATCTGGGATATTTGACTCAGGTGGGACAGCAGGAGGAAATGGAGGGGCTTTTGGATGATTTGATTGGCGGGCAGTTTCGGTTGGAGAAAAGGATGATGCTGAAAGGGACCGTGCTGAGGCATGGAGAGACCGTGAAAGAGGATCTGGCGCTGAATGAGGTGGTGATTGCCAGGAGAGAGATGCTCAGGCTTTTGAAGCTGCGGGTGTTCGTGAATGGGGAGGCGCTGCATCAGTATCAGGCGGACGGGATGATTGTGGCGACGCCTACAGGTTCTACGGCGTATAATTTGTCGGCAGGCGGGCCGATTGTGGAGCCTACGGCCAGGATGACGATTTTGACGCCGATTTGCTCTCATGCGCTGAATGGCAGGAGCATTGTGCTGTCGTCGGAGGATTTGATTGAGATAGAGGTTCTTGGAAGTGAGGATGAGGGACAGGCGGCGGTGTTTGACGGGGATACGTTTGTTCACCTGAATGTGGGGGACTGCTTAAGGATTGAGCGGTCGGAGACGGAGACGGTTCTGGTGAAGCTGAGGGCAGGGTCATTTTTGGATAATCTTCGCAGTAAGCTGGCGGGGATATAGAGCGGCATACAGCCTGCGCAAGATGGAATAAAGACCGGGTAACTGAAAGCGGGGCCTGGCGGGAGAAATGAGGTTATAGACAGTGAAAGTTGAACGGCACAGCAAGATTGTAGAACTGATTGGAAAATATGAGATTGAGACTCAGGAGGAACTGGCAGATTACTTAAATAAGGCAGGTTACCGGGTGACCCAGGCTACGGTTTCCAGGGATATACGGGAACTGCGGCTGTCAAAGGTTCCATCGGAAAACGGGAAACAGCGTTATGTGGTGGTTCAGAGTTCTAAATCCTTTAGTGATAAATATATTCGGGTGCTGAAGGACGGGTTTGTGTCTATGGATATGGCACAGAATATTCTGGTGATTAAGACGGGAACCGGCATGGCGATGGCAGTGGCGGCGGCGCTGGACGCCATTCATTTCCATGAGATTGTAGGATGCATTGCCGGGGATGATACCATTATGTGTGCGGCACGAAGCGTGGATGACACGATTCTGGTGATGGACAAGATTCGAAAGCTGTTAGAAGAGGAGTGAACAACAACGATTGAATTGTTACAATACAGCTGAAAAAGCGGCCTGTGGCGTACGGCGCAAGATGAGAAGGGAGGTATTTGGATGCTTTTGGATTTGCAGGTGAAGAACCTGGCTTTGATTGAGAAGGCGGCAGTTTCATTTTCGGAGGGACTGAATATTCTGACAGGGGAGACCGGTGCGGGAAAATCGATTATTATCGGTTCGGTGAATATGGCTTTAGGGGGAAAAGCGTCTAAGGACATGATACGTCAGGGAGCGGATTATGCTTTGGTGGAACTGGTTTTTTCCGTGGATGAGGAGGAGAAGCGGGAGAGGCTTAAAGAACTGGACGTAGAGCTTTCGGAGGACGGGACGCTGATTATTTCCAAGAAGATTATGCCCTCCCGCAGTGTCAGCAAGGTAAACGATGAAACGGTGACGGCTGGACGGCTGAAAGAGATTACCAGCCTTTTAATTGATATTCATGGTCAGCACGAGCATCAGTCTCTGCTGTATAAGTCAAAGCATCTTCAGATTCTGGACAGTTATGTAAAATCCCAAAGCGCACTGTTAAAAGACAAGGTTTCCCAAATGTATCACAGATACCAGGAGCTTTCAGGAAAATTGGATGATATGAATATGGACCAGGAAAGCCGGCTTAGGGAGGCGGATTTTTTGCGGTATGAGATTGAGGAGCTGGACAATGCAAAACTGAAGGAGGGGGAGGAGGAGGAACTGACCGCTTCTTTCCGAAAGATGGTAAATGCCCGGAAGATTATGGAAGGTTTGTCTGCGGCTTATCAGGCTATTGATGGGGAACAGATTGGGATGGCTTTAAAACAGGTGGCCCAGGCTGCGGAGTATGATGAGTCTTTGGCGGGAATCCGGGATCAGCTGTTTGATGCGGAGGCTATTTTAAGTGATGTGGCCCATGATATTACCGGATATATGGATGAGTTTTCCTTTGATGAGGAGCAGTTTGAACAGGTGGAGAAAAGGCTGGATTTTATCCACAATCTGCAGGCCAAATATGGAAATTCGGTGGGGGAGATAAAGGAACAGCTGGAGAAAAAAAGAAAACGTTTAGAAGAGCTGGATAATTTTGATCTGGTAAAGCAAAAGCTGGAGAAGGAGTTTGAGGTAACCAGGAATGAACTGGAGGATTTGTGCGGACAGTTGTCCAAGGTGAGGAAGAAGGCAGCCAGGGCTTTGACAAAGGAAATACGCCGGGGGCTGGAGGACTTGAATTTTATTGATGTTCAGTTTGAAATGGAGTTTCGGAGGCTTAAGCAGTATACGGCAGGAGGATATGATGAGGCGGAATTTCTGATTTCCACTAATCCGGGGCTTCCTGTGCGGCCTCTGGGAGATGTGGCTTCCGGCGGAGAACTGTCCAGAATCATGCTGGCTATCAAGGCGGTTCTGGCAGATACGGATGACATCCCGTCTTTAATTTTTGATGAGATTGATACGGGAATCAGCGGGCGGACGGCTCAGAAGGTTTCGGAGAAGATGGCTTATATAGCCAGGAACCATCAGGTGATCTGCATTACCCATCTGCCTCAGATCGCCGCCATGGCGGATGCACATTTTGAGATTGCCAAGGCGGCGGCGGGAGGGAATACCACTACCACGATCCGGAAGCTGGGGGATGAGGAGATGGTGAAGGAATTGGCAAGGCTTTTGGGCGGAGCCAGGATTACGGATGCGGTGTTGGATAATGCCAGGGAGATGAAGGAGCTGGCACGGCAGGGGAAGGAACATTGGGGAAAGGAACAGCCGGGAAGCTGATTTTGCCGGGCCGGGCTGTGTGAAAATCTCTGGTTTGTATTGCCTTGCGGAAAATCCGGTGAATACGGAATTCACTGTTTCCGCAAGGCAATCAGAACGCAAATACAGCGTTCTCTGACAGCCCTGTCCGGGGGGATGCATATCTTTTAAAGTAAACCTGCATGCGCCCGGCAGCGGACTTTATAGTAATTTCAATTTTTCAGTTTCTATTTCTATTACTTTTTTATCGATTCTTTGGAACAGGATTTCTGTCTGGGGAAGGTGGTAGCCGGCTGGAACCGATTGCTTTGCCCAGTTATGTTTGATGCCCAGCCATTTACATACTTTTTCGGATGAAAATGGTAAAAACGGCCACAGCAGGACTGCCAGATTGGCAATCATGAGGACGCATTGATACAGTGTATTGTCGCATGCGTTTTTATCTGTGTTTCGTGTGATCCAGGGCTTTTCTGCGTCGAAAAATCTGTTTGCGCTTCTTGCGAAATCAAATATTTCATTGATGGCGTCTTTGAAAGCGCCGCTTTCAATCTGTTTACCCACAGAAACAAACAACTGGTCTGTTTTTTTGCTGATATCCGGGGCAGGAGTTCCGGATGGTACAATTCCATCACAATATTTTGCAATGAAAGCTAAGGAGCGGTTTACAAAATTTCCATATGTGCCGAGGAGCTCGCCGTTGTGGCTGTGGACATATTCCCTCCAGGAAAAATCGGCGTCTTTCTTTTCAGGGCCGTTGGATAAGAAAAAGTAACGGATAGAATCTGCTTCATATTTTTCCAGAAGATCCTTGACCCAGATGGCATAATTCTGGCTGGTGGATATTTTTTTCCCTTCTATGGTCAGGTATTCGCTGGATACAATCTGATCCGGCAGATGCCAGTTTCCCTCATTGGCCAGCAGAAGGGAAGGCAAAATGATTGTGTGAAAGGAAATGTTGTCTTTCCCGTGGACGTAGTAATGTTTTGCGCCACTGCTCCAAATCTCATTAAAATCAGCGCCCCTTGACCTGGCAGCTTCTTTGCTTGCAGACAGATATCCCAGCACGTTTTCTGCCCAGATATAGATGGTTTTGTTTTCATAGCCGGCTTTGGGAACGTCTATTCCCCACTCCAAATCTCTTGTCAGGGCACGGTCTCTCAGCCCCTCGTTCAGATATTTTTTTGTAAATGCAACAGCATTTTTCCGCCATTCCGGATGATTGTCAACCAGCGCCCTCAGTTCTTTTTCTAATTTGGTAACAGCGATATATAAATGCTTTGAGTTTTTAAAGCTTACAGGCTTTTTGCATATTGCACAGACCGGCTCTGTGAGATTCTCCGGTTCCAGTATTATGCCGCAGGCATCGCATTGGTCACCACGGGTATCGTTTCCGCATTTTGGACATTTTCCTGTCACAAAACGGTCGGCCAGGAAGGTGTGGCAGCTTTCGCAGTATGCCTGGGGGGCTTCTTTTTCGTAGACATAGGGACTTTGGTATAATTTTCGGTGAAATTCTCTTACAAAAGCTTTATGCTCTTCGGAGGATGTCTTTGTATAGACATCATAGGAAAAGCCCAGCTTTTTAAAACATTCTGTAAATTCCTCATGGTAAAAATCGCTGACTTCCCGGGGCGTTCTGTTTTCTTTCTTAGCCCGGATTGCCACAGGAGTTCCGTGACAATCGCTTCCTGATACATAGTATACATGATCCCCGATGGCTCTGTGATACCGGGCCAGTACGTCGCCCGGCAGCAATCCGGCAATATGGCCTATGTGCAGGGAACCGTTTGCATATGGCCATGCCCCGCCGATTAAAATATTTTTCATAGCATTTACCTCATTTCTAATATTAGGATGAAAATACGAAGTGGTGAAATTTAATTATTGTTTCATGGCTATTCTGTTTTTTCCAATAAAAAACCCTCCTCTCTGAAAAATTTCTTTTTCAGGGACGAGAGCTGCTGCTTCGTGTTACCACCCTAAATTCACCTGTACCTCGCGATACAGACCTTATCAACTACAGATGAGAAATGATTCATCGATAGTCTATCACTGTAACGGGTGCACCCGTCGTAGCCTTGGCATAACAGCTTCGGTACGCGGCTCCGAGACCATTTTCAGTAATTCCTTCTGTGTCTGCTCTCACCTGCTCAGACTCTCTGTGACATATCTAATTACCTACTTTTCTCTTCATAGCCTTTGATAATGTGCTATAAATTGTACAATTAATTGGCCGTCTTGTCAATATTTCAAAAAATTGTTTTGGGATTGTTTTTCCGGTCTGAACCTTCCCTTTTAAGAACCCCCTTTTCTTTTAACGTATTAATATTGCGTTGAATGGTTCTGGAAGTTTTGTGGAGCAGAGAGGCAAGCTCTTTGACCGAAAGCTGCAAATGGTTTAATATTGCCTGTTCTATAGAGGACAATTTTATGGCGCCGGCAGCCCTGCCTTTTCCATCTCCCGGTACATCCGGTCGACACCTTCCCCAAATTCCTGTACATAATTATACTCATGTAAAAAGGCGGCAATTTTGGGATTGCGGGAAAAGTGAACCTGACGGTAAAACCGTAAGTGGAGATTTTACAGGCAACGGTAAATAATAATTGCGATGGCGACTCCGATGATGCTGGCCATGGTTATTTTTATGGAAAGTCCGAAGGTAATCACCAGAATCCCCAAATTCAGAATAAGCGGGCTGTCCAGGCCGAAGGACTGGCCGAAATTCAGCCAGGAAAGCCAGGGAATGCCGGCTGCCATATTGCCGAAAAAGCCGCCCAGGACAATGCCAGTTAGTAACAACAATAATAAAATCCAAAAATTTTTATTTCTCATAATATTGGTTATCCTTTATATTGTTCAGCAACAGTTTTGATATACCAAGTTTAGCATAACAAGAAAAAGTTAACAACTAAAAAATAACAGAGTGTTTTTAAAATCACGGCACATACTATAAAAGGAGTTTTCAAAGAATCAGGAGGTGTGTCATGGTAAAAAAGCGTGGATACCGAAGAGGCCTGATGTGGGTCTTTTGGATTGGTATTTTGTTTACAATAGGGTTTACTTATTATTGTATGGAGAGAGAGATACCGGACAAATTGAGCATCGTGCTGGAGCAGGAGGAGACTCTGAACCTTTCGCTGCCTGTCCGTGTGACTCTCCAAAGTGAAAGTGAGGAAGTGGTTCTGGGAAATGGTTCTGACATTCCGGCAGATCAGATTACCATATTGCAGAATCAGACCTTCAGCCTTTACGGAAAATCACAGGGGAGTTATCAGATAGGACTGGATTTATTTGGTATTTTCCGATTGAAGGAAATACAGGTGGATGTGGTGGATACCACTTATGCCATTCCTTGCGGCGCACCGGTGGGCATTTACTTAAAATCAGACGGGATTATGGTTATTGGTACCGGTGAACTGGTGGGGCAGGACGGAATGCCTGTGGAACCGGCGGCAGGGATTTTAAAATCCGGCGATTATATTGAGACTATTAACGGACAGCCTTTGGAGACAAAGGAGGAATTGGCCCAGGCTGTGGGAGCGCTGGGAAATGAGGAAGCGGTTCTGACCATACGAAGAGGTGACAGTCAGATGGAGGTGGCCATTCAGCCTACCATTACCCAGGATGGAGAAAGCAAACTGGGAGTGTGGGTCCGCAGTGACACTCAAGGAATCGGTACTATGACATACCTGGATTTAAATGGAAGATTCGGAGCTCTGGGACACGGAATCAGCGACAGTGATACAGGAGAAATTGTGGAGATTTCCGAAGGAAATCTGTATGATACGGAAATTGTCGGAATTGAGCGGGGAAGCGCCGGAAATCCAGGAGTCATGTCAGGAGTAATTTACTATGGGCCTGGTTCTCTTTTGGGAGAGATAGGCGCCAACACAGGAGAAGGAATTTTTGGAACTGTGAATGAGCGCTTTATGAAAAATATTTCTGGGGAACCCATGCAGATTGGATTCAGGCAGGAAGTGGAAAAGGGGAAGGCTTATCTGCGGAGCGGGGTGTCAGGAGAGATTAAGGATTATGAGATTGAGATACTGAAGATCGACCATTCCACCTCCCATACCAATAAGAGCCTGGTAATTCAGGTTACAGACCCGGAACTTTTGGAGTTGACAGGCGGAATTGTACAGGGAATGAGCGGAAGCCCCATTATACAGAATGGAAAATTGGTCGGAGCTGTGACTCATGTATTTGTGCAGGACAGTACCAGGGGGTATGGGATTTTTATTGAGAATATGCTGGATCATGATTAAGAACACTGCAGGTAATCCGGAAGCCCCTGGCTTTTGGGATTATCTGCATTCCTTTTTCTTTTTATAACCGCAGATAAAAGAAGCGGCTCTTGACACCGGCAATACAAACACAGACAATAAATCCCATAGGTCTATGAAAGGCTTGGATATCATTGGAAAAGATACTTTACAGGATTTTCCCATTCATGCTATACTTTTTTTGAAAAGTTTATGAATTGGAGGAGACATTCTATGCTCAATGATTTTCATCTCCACACTAATTTTTCAGGAGACTGTGACGTGAAGCCGGAGGTACAGATTGAAAAAGCCCTGTCCCTTGGAATGAAGAGAATCTGTATTACTGACCATCACGATTATGATGTTGTAAGCGACTGTGATTTTGAATTGGATCTGCCCTCGTATTTCTCTGCTATGGAAAGGCTGCGGGAACAATATAAGGATAGAATTCGGATTGAAATTGGAATCGAGCTGGGCCTTCAGGAACATATAAAAGGATATTTGCAGAAGGTAAGTGAAGAGTACCCATTTGATTTTATCATCGGTTCCAGCCATTTTATTGATGGCATGGACCCTTATTTTCCAGCCTTCTTTGAGACCCGCAGTGAAAGGGAATCTTACGAACGTTTTTTTCAGGTGAGTTTGGAAAGAATCCGAATCATGGACTGTTTTGATTCATACGGACACCTGGATTATGTAGTGCGCTATGGGCCAAACCAGAATCGGGAGTACAGAGCAGAGGATTATCTGCAATATATTGACCCTATATTAAAGACACTGATCGAAAAGGGGAAGGGGCTGGAATGCAATACCGGCGGTTTTCGCTACAGGCTGGGCCACCCCAATCCCTGTGAAGAGATTTTATGCCGTTATCATCACCTTGGAGGGGAGCTTGTGACAATTGGCTCAGATGCTCATTCTCCGGATTATGTCGGATATGAGTTTGAGAGGACAGCAAAACTGCTGGAAGCCTGCGGTTTTCGGTATTATGCGGTTTATCATCAGAGAAAGCCGGAATTTCTGCCATTGTAATATGGCGGAAATTCCGGCTTATGCAGTGTCAATGTGATTGATTGGAGCTAAACCCTGTCAATGAAAAACTCTACCGTATGGTTATCTTCTCCGTTTAGGCAGTACTGGGAATGCACTGGAGCCCCCCAGCTGTCGTCTCCCCCTACTCCCCGCTGTGCTCCCAGGATACTGATTATTGTATAGTGAGACGGCGTCGGAAGCTCTTCTTCATGCATGGCATTTTCCAGTTCTTCTGCCGTATAGGGAAGGATATTCATGGAGAAGGGGGTATTTGCTGCAGATACTTTCAGTTTATGTCCATTTTCATCTGTCAGAATCAGCCATCGGACGCCTTCCCGTCCTCCGCATTCCTGCGGCTTTAAATAATGAGACAGATTTTCGGCAGGTGTGCCCTCAAAGATGCCTAATCTTGCTCCGTTTACCCGGTCACTGTAATTTTCTTCTGGACCATAACCATAATACCGGAACTGGTTGACTTTAGAGGTCATCTTCCAGCGCATTCCAAACAGCGGAAGCTGGGGAAGTCCCTTTTGACCCAGGAGGTGAGCTGTCACTTGTATTTTTCCATCTGGATGTACGGCATAAGTGACTGTGGTTTTGGTGGCAGGATTTACAGGTACCCCATAGGTGTAGGAGACAGTTACCTTTTCTGGATCTTCTTTAATCTCTATCTGGCTGTTGTTGTACTGCCAGAATTGATCCGCTGCCAGCCACATGGAACTGGCAAGGCTAAAACCGTTTCCCCTGTCATTGTCTGTAGCAGCCCGCCAGTAAGTAGGCATAGGCGGTCTGGTAATCCATTCTTTTCCATCATAGCAGAGAGAGACGATTCCTCCGTCAACTTTTGAAAACAGTACGGAAAAGTCAGAACCTTTTACACCTAAATTGACATCTCCGTGGATGATGCGGAAAGAATTTTGCAGCCTCTGGCATATTCGGTCTCTGCCGGATTTAAGAGCAACAGTTTCTCCAAAAGAGATTTCAAATCCTTTTTCTGCCCACAGAGTATCGTTTTTCAGAACAGCAGATGTCTGGAAAACATATTCTCCTGGAAGGTCTTTTTCACAGGCTGAGGATTTTACCATGATTTCCAGCCAGTTTATATCCTTCAGGCGTAATTTTTTGCATTGGCCCGGTGCTATGGGAATGTCAGGTGAAAAGGATGCTTTGTAAATTACCTCCCCATCCAACAAAATTTGGTATATAAATATATATTCCGATGTGTCTGCAAACAGATTGCGGTTATGGATATGGATAGCTTCTCTATCCGGTATAAGTATCAGATTTTGATACAGGGCTTTTACTTCCCTGGCTTTGGGAGACGGCTGTCTTGTCCCGTATGCGATTCCGTTTCCGCAGAAGTTATAATCCGTAGGGCGGTCTGTAAAATCTCCGCCGTAAGCTAAGACTTCTTTTCCGTTTAAGTCCCGGCGTACCAGTGCCTGGTCGATGTAATCCCATATAAATCCGCCCTGATACTTTGGATAACGGTCTGCCAGATCCGTATAGTGTTTCATGCCTCCCAAAGAATTTCCCATGGCATGCATGTATTCACAGAGAATAAATGGCTTTTGGGGATCATTTTTCAGATAATCTTCCACCTCGTCCGGTTTCGCATACATTCGGCTTTCCATATCACTGATCTGATTAAATTCCCGGTTCCAGAATACTCCTTCGTAGTGTACCAGGCGGGAGGAATCCCTCTCTTTGAAGAAACGGCTCATTGCAAGGATATCTTCTCCTGCATAAGACTCATTTCCGCAGGACCATATGACTATGGACGGATGGTTTTTATCTCTTTCCAGCATGGATTTGGCCCGATCTACCACACAGTCTCTCCATTCCGGCAGACTTCCCGGCACATTCCAGGAAGGTTCGCATTCCCCCATCTTCTGCCAGGAACCGTGACTCTCTAAATTGGCCTCATCAATCAGATAGATTCCGTAACGGTCACAAAGTTCATACCAGAGCGTCTGATTGGGATAGTGACAGGTGCGGACTGCATTGATATTATGCTGCTTCATAAAACGGATATCCCATATCATATCTTCTGCGGTTATAGACCGTCCTCTGTGAACATTAAATTCATGGCGGTTTATGCCCTTGAATATCAGGCGCTTTCCGTTGAGGCACATGATTCCGGCCAGCATCTCAAAGCTGCGGAATCCCACGGTCTGAGGGATTGCCTCAATAACATTCCCCTCCATATCCTCTATGAAAATAAAAAGCATGTAGCAGTATGGCTGCTCTGCAGACCAGGGGCGGATAGAAAGGATTGGGGCCTTGACTGTTATGAAAGAATTCTCCTGACTGTTTAAAAACTCTGTCTTTTGCTTTTGCTGCCAGATAAGTTTTTCGTCCTGGTCCTTTAAGACAGTATGTATCTGATAACAATGGTCTTCTTTTTTTGAAGTGTTTTTGCGTATCAACTCCAAATCTATCTGAAGTTTCCCATCCTGGTATTCATGTTCCAGCGACGATTTTACAAATAAATCACGGACATGTACTTTGGGAATTCCGTATAAATATACATCCCGGAAAATTCCGGAGAATCTGAAAAAGTCCTGATCCTCAATCCAGCTGGCGCTGCTGCGTTTGTAGACCTCTACAGCCAGACGGTTCCCACGGTCTTTTAAAACGGCAGTTATCTCAAATTCGGAAGGTGTAAAGCTGTCCTCGCCGTATCCCACAAAGTTTCCGTTTACCCATACATAAAACGCAGTTTCCACTCCCTGAAAGGACAGAAAGACTCTTTTTCCTTTTAATTCTTCCTTTAAATCAAATTCCTTCACATAACTTCCCACCGGGTTATACTCCCAATCAATCTTTGGCGGTCTTAACTCGCTGTGGCCATCCCAGGGATACATGGTATTGATATAATGCTCTTTGTCGTATCCCTGTGTCTGAATATGCCCAGGTACCTGAATCCGATCAAAACTTGAGAGGTCATAATTTTCTTTGTAAAAATCTTCTCTGCGCTGAGATGGTGATTGAGCATAGGAAAAACGCCATGTGCCATTGAGATATTGGCGCAGCCCCATCCCGTGTGCATAGTTTCCCTGCTTTTTGGCCCGTTGATTGTCAAAATATTCTTTTTCCATATCCGTTACACTTTCATAAAAGTAGTGATCGGAATGAGCCGGAATCCGGTTTACTTCATATATCTGGGGTTTCTCCAGCCATTGTAAATCGGGAACTTTACTGTTCATTTCATACCTCCATATAAAAATGCGAAAAAACCTTTTTTGGCTCCTTCGCATAAATAAAATGGAGACAACAGGACTCGAACCTGCGACCCTCTACACGTCAAGCAGATGCTCTCCCAGCTGAGCTATGTCTCCATTTCTTTTCCTATTATACCATTGACTGTAAAAACCTTCAAGAGATTCATGAAATATAGTTGTGTTTTTTTGAGAACATCCTTGGCAAATACATCCATCTTATGGTATTATGACGTTGTTTCGTCTATTTACACCCCAACACAATGTGCTCCGAATGGTTATTTCCATTTATTCAGGAGCCGCACGAAATATACGGAGGAAATTTCATGACAATAAATGATGTTTCAAACCTGTTTGGCTTTTTCGGCGGACTGGGAATGTTCCTGTACGGGATGAATATCATGGCAGATGGAATGCAGAAATCGGCGGGAAGCAAAATGAACCATTTCCTGGGAATGCTGACCAACAACCGCCTCATGGCGGTCTGTCTGGGTGCATTGATTACGGCTATTATTCAGAGCAGCGGCGCCACTACGGTTATGGTAGTAGGCTTTGTAAGTGCCGGCGTCCTGAATCTGACCCAGGCTGTAGGCGTCATCATGGGAGCCAATATCGGTACTACCATCACCGCATGGATTGTATCTTTAAGCCAGCTGGGAAGCGCTATGGAGGTGATGAAACCGGTATTCTATGCGCCTCTTCTCCTTGGCATAGGAGCGCTGCTGATCTTGTTTTCCAAAAAGCAGAAGCTGCGGACTGTCGGTGAGATTCTGGTAGGCCTGGGACTTTTGTTTATGGGACTGGAATTCATGTCAGACTCCATCTCTCCTTATACGGATGCAGAGATTTTTTCAAAGGCATTTGAAGTTCTGGGAGGAAATCCCCTTCTCGGCATGATAATCGGAGCCCTGGTTACGGCATTGCTCCAAAGCTCTTCGGCTTCCGTAGGTATCCTGCAGACGCTGGCCCTGAACGGTGTGGTGACCACCAATGCGGCGATTTATATTACCTTAGGACAGAATATCGGTTCTTGTGTCACAGCTATTTTGTCCAGTATGGGCGGTTCCAGGACGGCAAAGCGGGCGGCGGTTATGCATTTAAGCTTCAATATACTGGGGGCCATTTTGTTCGGAGTCGGCAGCTTTCTTCTGTTTGCTCTGTGGCCTGCACTGGCGTCCAGAGGGATTTCGGCGGTTGAGATATCCATTTTCCATACTATTTTTAATCTTGTCAATACGACGCTTCTGTTCCCTTTTGCCAATCGGCTGGTGGATTTATC
The DNA here is from genome assembly GCA_910588325.1 of uncultured Hungatella sp. Taxonomy (GTDB): domain Bacteria; phylum Bacillota; class Clostridia; order Lachnospirales; family Lachnospiraceae; genus UBA3402. The sequence continues at coordinate 15,605 of CAJUPP010000024.1, read as the reverse complement.
CGGCGTGATTGTGAAGGAAGGCCCGGGGGAGAAGACGGGGGATGCAGAGAGCGAAGAGGGTGAGGAGAAGACCAGTATCAAGCATCTGGATGAGCGTATTTTTGAGTCTCCGGCCTTTGCCATCGAGGTAGCGGCAATGGAAGTGGTACACATGGGGCAGGTTACCATGAAAAATGTAAAACGGGGGATTGAAGCTATCTTAGACGGCAGTCTGGAGGAAACACAAGAGGTCTATGAGACGGAAAAAATGATTGACCGGATGGAGAATCGTCTGACAGAGTATTTAATCAAGATTGACAATCTGTCTCTGACAGAGCATCAGAAACGAGTGGTCAATGACTTGTTCTACAGTGCCAGCGACATCGAGAGGGTGGGAGACCATGCGGAGAACCTGGCGGAGTGTGCGGCTTATATGGTGGAGCACCACCTGGAATTTTCGGAGACTGGCATAGAGGATTTAAGAGAGATAAGCAAAAGTGTGTTTAAGTCCTTTGAGAATGCTATTGAGGCCCGCAGAACCGGAAGCATGGACTTTGTCCGAAAGGTCAGCCAGTATGAGGACGAGGTGGACAGTCTGGAGGAGGAACTCCGGGAGAAGCATATCGAGAGACTTTCCAACGGTGGCTGTGTTCCTTCCGCTGGTGTGGTATTTTTGGATATACTGACGAATTTGGAAAGGATATCCGACCATGCCTACAATCTGGCCGGATATATGAAAAATGAAATATAGTTGTGTGCTTTTCGCACAACCTGTTATGTAAAAAATTGTGCAAAATGTCTCGGTATAGAAAGTATAGGAGTACATTTTGCACAATTTTTTTTCTCTGTCCAGGTTCCAATAGGAAGAGCCACAAAAATCTAAAAAATGCTTGATATTTCCAGAAAAGTTAGGTAAAATAATTAATAGGTTGATTATATTTTAACGATCAGCAACTTAATTTATTCTTTAGGAGGAATGAAGTTATGGCAGTAAAAGTAGCAATCAATGGTTTTGGACGTATTGGACGTCTGGCATTCAGACAGATGTTCGGAGCAGAAGGATACGAGATTGTAGCAATCAACGATCTGACAGATCCGAAGATGCTGGCTCATTTATTAAAGTATGATACCGCTCAGGGTGGATATACCGGAAGAATCGGTGAGAATCTGCACACCGTTGAGGCTGGTGAGGATTCCATCACTGTTGACGGCAAGACCATCAAGATTTATGCAGAGAAGAATGCTGCTGATCTTCCTTGGGGCGAGATTGGTGTTGACGTTGTTCTGGAGTGTACCGGTTTCTACACCTCCAAGGCAAAATCTCAGGCACACATTGATGCAGGTGCCAAGAAAGTTGTTATTTCCGCACCGGCTGGCAATGACCTTCCAACCATCGTATTCAGCGTAAATGAGAATACATTGACTGCAGAGGATACCATCATTTCTGCTGCTTCCTGTACGACCAACTGCCTGGCTCCTATGGCAAAGGCACTGAACGACTATGCTCCGATTCAGTCCGGTATCATGAGCACCATTCATGCTTACACCGGCGATCAGATGATTCTTGACGGACCGCACAGAAAAGGCGATTTAAGAAGAGCAAGAGCAGGCGCTGCCAACATCGTTCCTAACTCCACAGGTGCTGCTAAAGCAATCGGCCTGGTTATTCCGGAGTTAAACGGCAAATTGATCGGCTCTGCACAGCGTGTTCCGGTACCGACAGGTTCCACCACAATCTTAACAGCTGTTGTTAAGGGTACGGACGTTACAAAAGAGGGCATCAATGCAGCTATGAAGGCTGCTGCTTCCGAGTCCTACGGCTACAACGAGGATCCGATTGTTTCTTCTGACGTTATCGGTATGAGATACGGTTCCCTGTTTGATGCAACTCAGACTATGGTAGCTAAGATTGCTGATGATCTGTATGAGGTTCAGGTTGTTTCATGGTATGACAACGAGAACTCCTATACCAGCCAGATGGTAAGAACCATTAAGTACTTCGCTGAGTTAGCATAATCTTAGAGACAGGACAAGTTTTATAGGCGATCCATTCGGGTCCGGTCATTAGGGCCGGACCCTTTTATGGTATAAAGGCACACCTGACAGAAAGCAATTTTCAGACACGTTCTGAAAGGCCGGGGACGGCAGGCCGTTCTGCGGCGGTTAAATAGAAAAAGGAAAGGACAAGACAACTATGCTAAATAAGAAAACAGTTGATGATCTGAAAGATTTAAAAGGTAAAAAAGTGCTGGTTCGCTGCGATTTCAATGTACCGTTAAAGAGCGGTGCCATTACGGACGAGACCCGTATCGTGGCTGCCCTTCCTACAATCAATAAACTGATTGGCGAAGGAGCAAAGGTGATTCTCTGCTCCCATTTAGGAAAAGTAAAGAACGGCCCCAACGAGGGCGAGTCCCTGGCTCCGGTTGCTAAGAGGCTGTCTGAGAAGCTGGGTAAGGAAGTAAACTTTGTATCTGATTACAATGTAACTGGCGAAGCTGCTTCCAAAGCTGTGGCAGAGATGGGCGAAGGCGATGTGGTGCTGCTTCAGAATACCCGTTTCCGCGGCAAAGAAGAGACGAAGAACGGCGAAGAGTTCAGCAAAGAACTGGCTGACCTGGCTGACGACTACGTATGCGACGCATTCGGTTCCTCCCACAGAGCACATGCTTCCGTAGAGGGCGTGACAAAGTTTATCAGTGCAAAGGGCGGTACCAACGCAGTTGGTTACTTAATGCAGAAAGAGATTGATTTCCTCGGGAATGCGGTGGAGAATCCGGTAAGACCTTTCGTAGCTATCTTAGGCGGCGCAAAGGTTGCCGATAAGCTGAACGTTATCTCCAACCTGTTGGAGAAGTGCGATACTTTAATCATCGGCGGCGGCATGGCGTTTACCTTCTTAAAGGCTCAGGGCAAGGGCGTAGGTAACTCCCTGGTTGACGATACCAAGATTGATTACTGCAAGGAGATGATGGAGAAGGCCGAGAAGCTGGGCAAGAAGCTGCTTCTTCCGGTTGATACCACCATCGCGGCAGCATTCCCGGATCCGATCGACGGACCTATCGAAGTAAGCGTTGTTTCCTCTGACGCTATTCCGGCTGATATGGAAGGACTGGATATCGGACCGAAGACTGCAGAGCTTTACGCAGAGGCTGTGAAATCCGCCAAGACCGTTGTATGGAACGGACCTATGGGCGTATTTGAGAACCCAACACTGGCAGCAGGTACCATCGCTGTGGCAAAGGCTTTGGCTGAGACCGATGCAACTACTATCATCGGCGGCGGCGATTCCGCAGCAGCAGTGAACCAGCTGGGATTTGCAGACAAGATGAGCCATATTTCCACAGGCGGCGGCGCTTCTCTGGAATTTTTGGAGGGCAAGGAGCTTCCGGGGGTTGTGGCAGCTGATGATAAATAGAGGAGAATAAGATCATGGCAAGAAGAAAGATTATTGCAGGCAACTGGAAGATGAATATGACTCCAACAGAGGCAGTTGCTTTGATTGATGAATTAAAACCATTGGTAGTAAACGATGAGGCAGATGTCGTGTTCTGTGTACCTGCCATTGATATTATTCCGGCTATGGAAGCAGCCAAGGGAACCAATATTCATATCGGTGCTGAGAACATGTATTTTGAGGAGAAAGGAGCCTATACCGGCGAGATTTCTCCAAAGATGCTGGTTGACGCAGGCGTGAAGTATGTGATTATCGGTCATTCCGAGAGAAGAGAATATTTTGCAGAGACAGATGAGACGGTGAACAAGAAAGTTCTGAAGGCATTTGAGCATGGCCTGACCCCTATTATCTGCTGCGGCGAGTCCCTGACCCAGAGAGAGCAGGGAATCACCATTGACTGGATTCGTCAGCAGATCAAGATTGCCTTCTTAAACGTAACAGCTGACAAGGCAAAGGCTGCTGTGATCGCATATGAGCCGATCTGGGCAATCGGTACCGGCAAGACCGCTACTTCCGACCAGGCGGAGGAAGTATGCGCAGCCATTCGTGCATGTATTGGTGAGATTTATGATGAAGCTACGGCAGAAGCGATTCGTATTCAGTACGGCGGTTCCGTAAACGGCGCAAACGCGGCCGAGTTGTTTGCAAAGCCAAATATCGACGGCGGTCTGGTAGGTGGCGCTTCCTTGAAGCCGGATTTTGGGAAGATTGTGAACTATAAATAATAGGCTTTTGACAAAATCTGATAGTTAAGAAATGTTGTAAAAAAGGGATATCAAGGGAAAATAATTCTTTGATATCCCTTTTTGATGTCTTTGTTATCTTCGTAGACCTTTGCTTTATCTTTTCGACATATCTGAATCATGAGCCGCCTCTGCTTTATTTTGTTTTTGACCGGAAGATTCTGGATTTCCATCCGGCAGACGGTTATTTATACGCTGTGCAGCCTGCCTCTGATTGTAGGCATACCTCTTTTCTGGCGGTCCTGCTGGCATTGGAAATCCATGGAAAATCATTTCTGAGAGCTGTATTTTACTGGCCCTCCATGATTTCCCATATTGTTGTGGGGCTGTTATTTCAGTTTATTTTCGGAGAGAGTACAGGGGGTGTAAATTATCTCCTTGGACTTGCGGGGGCGGAAGGGATCAGCTGGTTTACCAGGAGTCACACGGCTATGGCGGTTGTAATCGCAGCCTCCGTCTGGTCCTGATCCGGCTTTTACATGGTGGACGAAGCGGATAAATGGAGGATGTTTTACTCCATTACGGTGCCGCTGCTGAAGCCAACCTTGTTTTTGGTGCTGATTTTGGGATTTATCGATCTGTTTAAGCAGTATGGCCTGGTAGTCACAATGACAAACGGAGGGCCGGTGGGCGCCACCAAGTTTGCCGTTCAGTACATCTATGAGGAGGCCTTCCAGAAATTCCGGTTTGGATACGCCAGCGCATTGTCTATGGTGCTTCTGATGCTTCTGGCTGTTATCACTGCCCTGCAGCCAGGGACAAGGCTGCAGAACAAGCCGAAGTCCAATAACTATCCGGAACTAACTGTGGTAAATGTGGCAGGTACATGGAGTGAAAGATTGCGTTTTTACCTGGGGAGGTCTCGTCATCGGATGGAATTGCATCAACAAATGCATAGAAAATCTTGCAGTAACATTGAATGGCGAGAAGTCAGCAGAGGTCATAGTACCATTGTGGTTGCAAATTTGTTGGGAAGGACTGAACTTTACGAGATGTATAGAGCCGTCCATGAAAATTGGGCGGCTTTTCTATTACCGTTATTGCCAAGCTCTAACAGGCGTATTAGGCTATATGTTTTATCAAATTTAGATTTATTTTATTGAAATAGAATTATGAATCTATTATAATGAATAATAAGAGAAATACGGATCTTAATCATTTCGGGCAGGAGGCATGAAGAAGGGGGAGAAAATCTATGGGGATTTATGTAAATCCGCCAGCAGACGGCTTTGAGGCGATTCTGAAAAGAAATAGTTATATTGACAAGTCAGAACTGATCGCTTATACCAACTATGTGCTTGGAACAGACCGTATGCTGACTTGTTCTACCCGTCCGCGCCGTTTCGGCAAATCATTTGCGGTAAAAATGCTGACAGCTTATTATTCTAAAGGTGCTGATGCCAGGTCTATCTTTGAAAATCTGAGGATTGCCAGATTAGATGGGAAGACAGAACAGGGAGAGGATATCTTTTTTGAGAAATATATGAATAAGCAGGATGTGATTTCTTTGGATATGACACCCTTTGTTGCCTTGGCGGCAAAACCATCAGAGATTGTCAGTGATATGCAGAAGGCTGTGATTGAAGAGCTGAGGGAGGAATATCCGGACTGTATTCAGGAAGGTACAGAGAATTTGTATAAAGCTCTTATCCGGATCCATCAAAAAACAGGAAGAAAGTTTTTTATTATCATTGATGAGTGGGATATGGTGTTCAGAGAATCAAAGGATGATAAAGATGTACAAAAAGAGTACATTAATCTTCTTCGCAGCTTGTTTAAAAGCAATCAGACATCGCAAATATTGGTTGGCGGATATATGACAGGGATTTTACCCATAAAAAAGTATGGCTCCCAGTCTGCGTTAACTGATTTTAGAGAGTTTACTATGCTGAAACCAGGCGTGCTGGCTCCCTTTATTGGCTTTACGGAGGCGGAAGTAGCTGATCTTTGTAAAAAATATGACCTTGATTTTGACGAAACACGTAAATGGTATGATGGATACCGATTTGATGGCGTGGGACATATCTATTGTCCCAATTCTATCATGGAGCTGGTTATAACCAGGAATTTTGACAGCTATTGGACTGAGACAGAAACCTATGAATCTTTGAGGGATTATATTGACTTGAATCTGGATGGTTTAAGGGATGGGATTGTAGATATGCTGGGGGGCCAATCCTGCAGAATTGATATTGGAACCTTTCAGAATGATCTTACTTCTATCTCTGGTCGGGATGATATTTTTACTTTACTGGTACATTTAGGCTATCTTGCCTACGATTTCAAGAAAAAGGAAGTTTTCATTCCCAATGAAGAAGTCCGGGGAGAATTCATACGGGCAATCAGAGGGGGAAGGCGAGCGGAGCTTGCCAGGGCTGTAAGGATTTCAGACAAATTGCTGAATGCTACGATTCAAATGGATGAAGAACTGGTGGCAGAGCTAATTGGTACAGTACACATGGAAGAAATCACTCTCCAAAATTATAATAATGAGCAGGCGCTTCGGTACGTGGTACTCATGGCTTATTTAAGCTGTATGGATCATTATCTGCGCTTTGAAGAACTTGCCGGAGGACGGGGATTCTCAGATATCCTGTTTCTTCCCAGAAAAAATTCATCAAAGCCTGCGCTTTTGATTGAGCTGAAATGGAATAAAAGTGCAGACAAGGCAATAGGACAGATTCATGAGAAACAGTACAATGAGGTTTTGAAAAAATTTGATTATACAGGGGAGCTTTTACTGGTCGGCATTAATTACAGCGAAAAGACGGGAAAGCATACCTGTAAAATTGAGCGGTTCAGAGGGACGAACAGGACAAAAGTAACAGAGAGGGAAATGGGATGTTTAAAAGAATAAAAGTATCCAGGGTAAACGATCATATCTGGCTGATGAATGATAATGATGAAGGTACGGGATACCTTGTGACGGGAAAAGAGAGGGGACTTATTATTGACACAATGAATGGTTATGAGAATGTGAAGGAGCTGGCAGAGACTCTTACCGATCTGCCGCTTACAGTGGTCAATACCCATGGGCACCCGGATCATATATTTGGGAATATTTATTTTGAGAAGGCATATCTTCATCCGGCGGATCTGCCGGTTGCGGAGCATTTTTATGAAGAGGAATGGTTTAAAAAGGATATCCTGAAGGAAGGATTAAAGCCTGCGCAATTTCTTCCGGTGGCGGAGGGGATGAGCTTTGACCTGGGCGGAATCATTCTGGACGTGTACGAGCTTCCGGGACATACACCAGGGGGAATCTCTCTTTTGGACCGGCAGGACAGAATCCTTTTTACCGGGGACAGCATTAATGTACATACATGGATGCAGCTGCCGGAGTCTCTTCCTATGAAGGATTTTCTGAAATCTTTGAAAAAGGTACAGGGGCTTCGGGACAAGTTTGACTTTATCCTGACCGGTCACAGCCGTCAGCTGGAGGATGCATGCTTCTGTGATGCCCATATCCGGGCGGTAGAGGAGGTCTGCGATGGTAAGAATAATAATGATGAGACTTATACCTGGTTCGGCGGCACCTGTATGGCCCATCCTTATGGGGATATGATAAAAATTGTGTACAGATAACCCGGCGACAGGAAATATTGCAACAATAGAATTGGTATTGAATAAAATGGGGGCTACAGCGATTTCGGTTTCAGAAATGAAATATGGTAATTTATTCCCTGCCTTTACTTCTTTTTTGGATTCCCCTCATTTTCTGCTTGGTGATAAACTGATAGTCTGTGCGGAAACCGCAGACTTCGTGTAAGACGTCTGTCAGTTTAGAGCGTTTATAGAGTGGCATATACCCCTGATCCTCGACATCTGCAAAATCCATCTCACTGAGCGTCTTCAAAATTTCTTCACAGGTATAGTCGCCTCCCAGCTTTTTTCCAGAATCCGATAGACAAGAAGCGCGAGAAAGCAGGTCAGGAAATGTGCCTTGATCCGGTTTTCCAGCCGCACAAATGCAGGCCGGGCTTCAAAGTCCGTCTTCATGATGCGGAAACATTCCTCTATCCGCCATCTTTCTTCGATGACTTTCAGGATGGGGGCCACATTATCATCCAGCAGATCGGTACATACGGCATACGGCCCGTCATATCTGGCTTCCTCCGCTATCTTTTCTTCATCCAGATAATACTGGATGCCGGCTGCCTCGCCGTCCTTTGTGACAGCCATCTTTCCCACGAACCGGACCGGGTCATTAGGGTTCTTCCTTTCTGCCTTTCTCTTCCCATACGTTTTTACCCCGTCTTCCTGCTCGAGCTCGGAGTAATAGTTCGTGCAGTCGTAATAAAGGATGCCGTCATTCCGGGCTGTCAGGAAGTTACTGTTTTTGAAAGCCTCCGATTGTATGAAGTCGCATTCCTTGGCAAGGACGTTCAGGGCGCGGTAGACGTCATGCTCTTCATAGGAAGGCCTTTCGAGATAATCCATTGCCGCCAAGCTCGCTGATGGGTCTTTTTCTGTCTGTTCCTTGTGCCGTTTTATGTAAGGTTTACTCTTTTCAGCCAATGCTGCCAGACCTACCAAGATATTTACAATGCGGCTCGTGATGTCTAAAATACCCACAGACCCACTCCTCCTTTCTTCGGTGTTACACACCTATGGCATAGTCTTAAGCTGTTTAAGGCTATCCCAAAGGTGTGTATATCCCAAATAGGGAGTACTCACTCGCTCTCGCTGATGTCTCCACTCTGCTTTCCACTCCTTACGGAACTTCCAACAAATAAAACTATTTTCTTATATTTATAACTCCGCAAAATTTTCTGTTTGTCTGAGCATTCATCTGAGCTCTCACCTGAAGGATTCACAGTCTACGTCAAGTTATTTGACTATAAAGGTAAAATAACTTGACTTTCTTTTTTTCTTTCCAGGAACTAAAATATAAGAATAACAAAAGAACCCAGCCAGGGAGGAGGAGGGCATTATGGCTTTACCAACGATTCTTACAGGACAGAAAAATGAAACGGAATGGAGGGAACGCAGACAGGAGATTCTGAAGCTATTTGAAACGTATGAATACGGAAAAATGCCGGAGATTTCGATGGACCATGTAGTGTATTCCAATACGGTGAGGCATATTCTGAAAAGCGACATTATCTATGAGGCGCGGCGCATTTATTTTAAGAAGGATGAGGCGTTTACCAGCCTGCGCTTTGAGATGTATTACCGGGAGCCGGAGCATGGGCCGATTCCTGCCATTATGATGATTGATGTCTTTGACACGTCGGAATACAATATCAAGGCTCCGGAGCTGTCAGAAAAGAGCAGGGAGCGCCTGCCCTATGAAACCATCGTGGATGCGGGATACGCGGCAATTCTCATCCATACCAATGATATCTGCGAGGACGGAAAACAATACGAGAGGGGAATCCTGGAATTTGCACCCAGAAGGGAAGAATCCGACTGGGGAGCTATCGGCGCCTGGGCCTGGGGAACCAGCCGGGTGGTGGATTATCTATGCCAGGATCCGCATATCGATGAGAAGCGCCTGGCGGTTCTGGGCGTTTCCAGAGCCGGGAAAACCGCCTTGTGGTGCGGGGCAAATGATGAGCGGATAGCAGCCGTCATTCCTGTGGTAAGCGGATGCGGAGGTGCATCGATTCTTCGCGGGAAGACAGGCGAGCATATTAAGGATATGACAAAGCTGTTTCCATACTGGACCTGCGAAAAATATAAGCAGTATGGGGACTGTGAGGAAGATTTCCCCGTTGACCAGCATATGCTGCTGGCGCTGTGTGCCCCAAGGCCTTTGTATCTTTCCGATGCAATTGAGGATGACTGGGCGGATCCCAGAGCGGCTTTTCAGGCGGCGGTACTGGCAAGCCCTGTCTATGAGCTTCTGGGGAAGAAAGGATTGTCCGGCAGGGAATTCCCGTCGGTAAATACACCGTTGATCGACGGGGATATTGCCTACCATGTGAGAACAGGGGTTCATGGGATTACGAAGTATGACTGGGAGCAGTATCTGAGATTCCTGAAGAAATATTTTGGCTGAATGGAGAGTGGCAGCAGGTATTGAAAAGACGAAAGATAATGGTCTCTCTGAGACAGGAGCTGCTGGTTTTTATTGCCCTGATTCTTGTTTTGCTGGTACTGATGGGAGCCAGCATGTACGTCATAATATCCAAAACCGAGCTTAAGAGTGCGGTTTATTCGATACAGTCCCTGACCCGGGCCATGGGAGAACGGCTGGACGAAAACTCGGAGGCATTTAAGCTGCAGATTAATTTTGTGACCCTGGACGGAACCATTGCAGATAACTTAAAGCTTTTGGAGCAGGGAACTATTCTGGCCAAAGATCTGCGGTCCATTATTACGCTGCGCATCATGTCCATGGATGTGTTAAACGGCGTATACCTTTATGACCTGGACGGAGAGCTTATTACAAAATGGGTGAATACGCCGAACCGAATGGAGGCGTTTCAGCTTCCGGATCAGGTGGATGTCAGAAGATATGACAGGACAGGCGCGGTAAGGCTGGAATTTGCCGATGGCCAGGTGATTTATAACCGGGCCATCCGGACCCTTGAGGACTGGGAGGTGGTGGCCTACATTTCTTTTGTGTACGACAAAGACGAGCTGCGCAGAAAGCTGAACCTTTTTGCAGGGGAGCAGATGCAGTATCTGATGCTGTATGACAGCACCACCAGAACTGTAATCAGCAGCAGCGGGGAAGAACATAAGAGTGCAGAATTTGAGGCGATGCTGCAGAATACAGACCCAAGGGCATGTGAGGACGGGATCTTTCTTCCGGCCAGCAGCAAAGGGGAGATGCTGATTTGCAGCACGGAGGTTATGAATGACGGGTGGTTTCTTGTGTGCGGGGTGGAGCGGAGCCAGGTGTTTACGGGAAAGACGCTGATTTTGTATATTACCTTGATTTTTGTGTGCTTAAGCCTGCTGTTTATCGCCACGCTCTACTATGTCATCGGTTATCGGATTATCCGTCCTCTGAGAGCGCTCTCCCAGGCAATCCTTAAGGTGCGGGACGGCAATTATGCGGTGGAGCTGGATGACTCGCAAAACAATGAGATCGGCATGCTTGCGGCAGGATTTAACGATATGTCGGACAAGATTAATGAGCTGGTGAATCAGAATTTGAAGGGGGAGATTGCTTTTCAGGATATGCAGCTGTCCATGCTGCGTAAACAGATAAAGCCCCATTTTCTGTATAATACTCTTGAATGCATCAATGCCCTTGCCGAGTTGGGCAGAAGCGAGGATATCCGCCTTATGACCATCCATTTTTCCAAGCTGATGAAGACACAGATGGACGAGAGGCAGTTCTGTACTATTGCCAGTGAACTGGATTGTGTGGAAAGCTTTTTAAAAATTTATAAAATTATTGACGGGGAAAAGCTGGATTATCAGATATTGCTGGGCGAGGAATGCGGGGAGGTGGTGATTCCCGCTTATCTGGTACAGCCTATTGTGGAGAATGCCGTTGTCCATGGAATCCGGAAAAGCTTATATCCGGGAACGTGTACCGTAAGTGTGGAAAAGCAGGGAGAACATGTGTGTATACGGGTGTCGGATGACGGCGGCGGGATGCCTGTGGATATTCAGGAAGCAATCAGGGCCTACGGAAACAGGAATTACCAGGAGGAACAGACAGAAAAGCTGGGAATCGGTCTGCGCAACGTGATAGACAGGATTTGGTATATCTATAAAGGAATCGGAACATTCGCTGTTTACAGCGATCCTGAGTGGGGAGTGTCGGTGGAGATGATTCTGCCGGTACGGGAAGATTTGGAGGCTGATGCAGGTGGATTATTATTCAGTCATGTTATTGGACGATGAGGAGCTGATTATTCAGAGCCTTAGAAAAATGATATCCTGGAGCGATTTGAACTGCTATATCTGCGCTTCTGCAAATAACGGGGAGAAGGGAAAGGAATTGATCGACGAGGCCTGTCCGGACATTCTGATTGCGGATATTAAGATGCCGGGGATGTCCGGGCTGGACCTGGCCCAATATTGTGCGGCCAGGTATCCAAACTGCAAGGTTATTCTGGTGTCAGCATATGCGGATTTCGGATTTGCACAGAAGGCCATCAAGGCAGGAACCGTGGATTATCTGCTTAAGCCCATTGACAAACAGGATTTGACGGAGGCAGTCCGGAGGGCAATCGGAGGCATACGGGAGTGGAAGGAGACTGCACAGAGGCTGGAAAAAGAAAAGGTTCATCTGGAAAATGTAAGAACCCTGGCGGAAGACAGTATTCTGTTTAATCTGGCCCGCTACGGCACGGTGGGGATTCGGGGGGAAATGCTTCAGTTTGCCATGGACCGGGCGCGTCGGGCCGGTGTGGTGATTGTCATCGAGTTTTTTAATTTGATGCAGACACAGACAGCGGTGATGGCAGGAGGGCAGGCATTTTACGGCACCGGGCTGTTAAAAGCCGGATACCATCCTGCCTTCGGCAGTGCAGATGAAAAGGTGGTCATGATCTGTCCCATCCATACACATTATGACTATGCCACAGGCCGGCTTCGGATCAAACACACGCTGGAGGAGATTCAGCGTCTGGCGCCGGAGGAGATCGGACTGAACGTTATCTGTGTAAGCGATATCTACCGGAATGAGGAGGAACTGCAGAAAAGCTACAGGCAGTGTATTGCCATGAGCGGGGCGGCGTTTTTCAGCAGCCGGTCAGGAATCCTGGAGGCCGCAGAAAAATATGAAGCAGGAAAGAAGGGAAACCAGGGCCTCAATGTAAACACATTGATTCAGGCGCTGAAAAACGGGCAGGAAGAAGTGATGCAGGATTTTTTTGCCTCCTGGAAGAAGCTGCTTGTACGGCTTTCGGATAAGCAGCTGGCCATGACAAAAATCCGGGAATTTCAGAGGGAAATCACCCTCTGCGCCTCTCACATGGAGATGGATACAAAAAATTTATGGAAAAACCCGTTTGAAAACGGGAACTTTGCTTCACGCTATCAGGTTTTGACAGAAGGAGCGGCATCTGTCTGCACATTTGCCAAGAAAAATGCCAACCCGGTTGACCGATGTGCGCTTTATATTGAGGAGCACTATTTTGAACATGATTTAAGCCTGGAGAAAATAGCGGAGGCAGTGCAGGTGAACAGCAGTTATTTAAGCCGGGCTTTTAAGAAAAAATACCATGTAAATTTCTCGGAATATTTAAAGAATATCCGGATTGAACATGCTAAAAGGCTTCTGGAGACCTCCAGCCGGAAGACTTATGAGATTGCGGATCAAATCGGTTATGATGATGCCCACTATTTTGGCCAGGTATTTAAAAAGAAAACCGGTATGTCACCTCTGGAATATCGTCAGGAATCTGCTGCAGGTCGAAAAATTACCACATAAATATAAAAAATGTCACCATTTTTCTGAAAGATAGTCTGATAAAATGGAATTACAAAAAAATATATGTTAAACATCAAAGGAGGAGGTTTCAGATGAGAAAAACGGCAGCATTTATGTTAAGTATCTGTATGGCAGCAGCATGGATGACGGGATGCGGTTCTTCCCAATCCCAGAACGGAGGGGCGGACACAGGGAAAGAAAGCAAAGCATCGGCAGATTCGGCAGCCGCGAAGGAGGATGCGGGCAGTGCAAAGCCGGATTCAGGCAGCGGGGGAGATCCGGTGGTGCTGGATATGATGTGGTGGACAGACGGAAGCGAGACTGTGGTGATGCAGGAGTTAATCGATGAATACCAGCAGTTAAATCCGAATATTACCATCAATCTCCAGGAAATCGCGTTTGACGATTTAACTACAAAGCTTCAGATGGCCATTGCGGGAGGAGAGGCGCCGGCATTGTCCCGGTGTACGGAATCTACCATCAGCCAGCTTCACGGCGCTATGATTAATTTTGCGGATTATGTGGATGGGGAGGAATTAAAGGCTCAGTACCTGGACTCCGTAGATTACCTGTATATGTCCGGCGATCAGATCTGCGCCATTCCCACAGAGGTGACTGCCAACGGAATGATTTACAACAAGACGGCATTTGAGCAGGCCGGGGTTTCGGTTCCGTCCGGGCCGGATGATATCTGGACCTGGGATGAATTTAAAGAGGCCCTTAAGAAGGTGGTAGACAACAGCGACGTACAGTACGGAATGGTCATTGACAATGCGTCTCATCGCTGGTGCACCATGTTGTATGAATTTGGCGGAAGTATGGCAACAGAAGCAGGAGGCAATCTTTCCAGTGAGGAAAGCTTAAACGCCATAAAGTTTACAAAAGATTTGTTTGATTCCGGTCTGGCTGTCAGCAGCATCTGGCTCAGTGGAGAGGATCCCAACAATCTGTTCCGTTCCGGTCAGGTGGCGGTACATATATCCGGTACCTGGATGATGCAGAATTATGATGAGAATATAAAGGACTTTCAGTGGGGCGTGACCTATATGCCAATCGGAACCACCAGATCCTCTGTGCCGGGAGGCAAAGCAATTACCGTATTTAACGGAACCGGGGTGGAACAGGAAGCGGTTGATTTTGCCACCTGGGTGACGGCCAAAGAACAGAATGAGAAGTACTGTAAGGATTCCCTGTTTGTTTCTCCAAGAGTGGACAATGCAAACATTGAGTATGCAGTACGTTCGGAAGAGTTTGCCGTGTTTGCAGACGAGCTGGCCAATACCGTTTCGGCAGCCGGTTTTGATTTCAGCATGCCGGGATATACGGCAGTAGGGTACACGGCTCTCCAGTCTCTGTGGCCGGAGGTTCTGACCGGGGCGCTTACGCCGGAGGAGATGGCGGCAGAGATTGACGAGAAGACCAACGAATTTATGAAAGAGAACAACTATCTGAAGTAGATATATTCTCGGATTCTCCCTGCACCTGCCTCTGCGGATGTTCAGGCACGGGGAGAATCCGGAAGAATATAAGCAGACGGCAGGTTTACATGTTTTCACTAAAGGAGTGGAATTTAAGCGGATGAAAAGGATAAGACAAAAAGGAGGCGTATCGCTGGAGCGCAGGATATTTCCGTATATGATGATCGCCCCCAATTTATTGATTTTTATGATTTTCATTGCAATACCCGCCGTATACGGCTTTGTCTACTCGCTTACGGACTGGGGCGGATACGGGGAATTAAACTTTGTGGAGTTTAAAAATTATACGGAATTGCTGGGGGACAGAAGATTCTGGATTTCCATCCGGCAGACGGTTATTTATACGCTGTGCAGCCTGCCTCTGATTGTAGGTATACCTCTTCTTCTGGCGGTTCTGCTGGTATCGGAAATCCATGGAAAATCATTTCTGAGAGCTGTTTTTTACTGGCCCTCCATGATTTCCTATATTGTTGTGGGACTTTTATTTCAGTTTATATTCGGAGAGAGTACAGGGGTTGTAAATTATCTCCTTGGACTTGTGGGGGCGGAAGGGACCAGACAGAGGCTGCGATTACAACCGCCATGGCCGTCTGACTCCTGGTAAA
>CAJUPP010000023.1 GCA_910588325.1 uncultured Hungatella sp. | reverse complement strand
CGGTTTTCAAGACCGCCTCGTTATGACCACTTCGATATCTCTCCAAACGTGCTTTAATAGTTTACGCGGAAAGCCTTTATTTGTCAAGAACTTTTTTAAATTTTTTCCAAACCATTTTCTTGCTCAAATTTTCTAATCAAAGCTTTTCTGACACTGCTTATTCCATTTATTTCCACAGCTTTATCATTCTACCATTATTATGTCTAATTGTCAATCGCCTTTTTCAATCTTTTTGACAAAAATATCTCTGCCACTGCAATATCCTCCGGTGTGGTCACTTTTATATTTTCATAACTTCCATAGACTAGTTTCACCTTCCTGTCAGTCATCTTCTCCACCACCATTGCGTCATCTGTAATCCCCTGTTGACTCCCTTCCCTCTCAAACAGCTTTGTATACGCATCCATAATCAGCGAATAGGAAAATGCCTGAGGCGTCTGAATCAGCCAAAGACTGCTCCTGTCAGGCGTTCCAACAGCGAATCCGGACGAGTCAGATATCTTTATGGTATCCTTTACCGGCATGCCGATAACACAGGCACCACTGATCCTCGCCTCCTCTATAGCCGCCTGAATCATTTTTTTCGTAACACAAGGTCTGGCTCCATCATGAATCAGTATATAATCGCTTCCCTCCGCCGCTTTAAGCCCTTCATAAACAGAATGATAGCGTTCTTTCCCGCCTGCGACAATCCTGGCAACCTTGAGAAACCCATACGTCTCCACAATTTCCTTTCTGCAGTACGCCTCTTCCCCCGCTCCTGTAACCAGAACAATCTCATCCACCGCACTTTCCTCAAATGCCAGCAGCGAATAATAAATCATTGGTTTTCCGGACAACAGCATATACTGTTTATGAATATCACTTTCCATCCGCGTCCCGCGGCC
The DNA here is from genome assembly GCA_910588325.1 of uncultured Hungatella sp. GTDB lineage: Bacteria > Bacillota > Clostridia > Lachnospirales > Lachnospiraceae > UBA3402. The sequence continues at coordinate 44,262 of CAJUPP010000023.1, read as the reverse complement.
TGCTGCTAAAATAATGGCAGTAACCTTTTCCCGGCTCATCTCTCCCCCAATTTTAAATTCGGCACTGCATTCAAATCCCATCCGCTGCACACTCCATTTATATATTCATAATATCCGGCCACGCCAATCATAGCCGCATTATCCGTGCAGAAAATCGGTGAAGGATAATAAAATGCAAGCCCTGCCTTTTCACAGTTCTCCTTCATCTTTGCACGCAGTGCAGAATTAGAAGCCACACCTCCTGCAATCGCCACTCTGCCATACCCAAGTTCTTTCGCCGCCTCTACCGTATGGCTTACCAGCACATCCACCACAGCACATTGAAACGAAGCCGCCAAATCAGGCACATGTATGGTTTCCCCCATCATTTTTGCATGATTGATATGATTCAACACTGCTGATTTCAATCCACTGAAACTGAAATCATAGGGAGCTCCCTCCACCTTTGCTCTGGGAAATGTAATCGTACGAGGATTGCCCTCTCTCGCAGCCCTGTCCACCTTAGGACCTCCTGGATATCCAAGCCCTACCGCTCTCGCCACCTTGTCAAATGCCTCTCCCGCCGCATCATCCCTGGTTCTCCCCAGAATCTCATACTCACCATAATCTTTTACTACCACCAGATGAGTATGCCCTCCGGAAACAATCAGGCAGACAAACGGAGGCTCCAAATCCGGATGCTCAATAAAATTAGCAGACACATGCCCTTCTATATGGTGAACGCCTACCAGCGGCTTCCCTGCACCATAGGCGATGGCTTTTGCCTCTGCCACCCCCACCAACAAGGCTCCTACCAGTCCCGGGCCGTAAGTTACCGCAATGGCATCTATATCTTTCAACTCTAAGGAAGCCTCTGCCAGAGCCGCCTCAATCACCTGATTTATCTTTTCGATATGTTTTCTGGAAGCAATTTCAGGCACCACACCGCCATAAATGGTGTGAAGCGCTATCTGGGAAGAAATCACATTGGACAGCACCTGTCTGCCATTCTTCACCACCGCCGCTGCCGTCTCATCACAGGAACTTTCTATGGCTAAAATGTATATATCCTCTTCTACCCTGTTCTTTTTCATATTTTCTGCCATTCCTTTCCGGACACAAATCAAACACGAACGGCTTCTTCATCAAATTCCAATTCTATGGTTCTTCCGTCTCTTGCCGCAATACTGTTTGGAAATATATCCTTCACCTTGTCCATAAATTCCTCTGGTCTGGTTAAAGACGGACTGTAATGAGTCAGCCACATCTCCTTAGGCCGAGCCGCCTTCGCCAGTCTGGCCGCCTCATAAAAAGTCATATGCTTATACTCTCTGGCTTTTGCCTCCTTACCTTCCTCACCATACATCCCCTCACAGATAAACAGATCCGCCTCACTGGCGTATTCCGCAATTACCGGCACCGGCCGGGTATCTGTACAATAGACTACCTTAAGTCCTCTTCTTGCCTCTCCCAAAACCATATCCGGCGTATAGCTGATGCCTTCCAGAACAATATGCTCCCCTTTTTGCAAACGGCTCCACAGCTTCATCGGTATATTCTGGCTTTTGGCCCTCTCCACATCAAACCTTCCTGCCCGGGGAATCGAAATACCGTATCCATAACACACAACGCCATGATTCACCCGGAACGCATCAATATGATACGGCCCTATCTTTACCTGTTCCCTTGGTTCTGATAATTCCAGATACCTTATTTCAAAAGGCAGTTCTGGTGCAATGATGCGCAGCGCATCCACCACCCGTTTCAACCCCTTAGGCCCGACTAAAATCAAAGGCTCTGTCCGCTCCGCATTTCCCATGGTCAGCAGAAGCCCTGGCAGGCCGCTGATATGGTCCGCATGATAATGGGTAAAACAAATCACATCAATGGGCTTGGGACTCCAGCCTTTCTCCTTCAGGGCAATCTGAGTCCCTTCCCCACAATCAATCAGCAGGCTGCTGCCATCACAGCGGGCCATCATGGACGTCAGCCATCTGTATGGCAGCGGCATCATGCCTCCCGTTCCCAGCAGACAAATATCCAACATATTTTTTCTCCAATCTGCTTTTATTCATAACATTTCATTTCCTATCCTAGCAGATATCTTTCAAAATATCAAATATTTTCCACAAGGGATACCGCCGCTTTACATAAATTCTACGGTTTCTTCTATTTCCGCCGGAAGCCTTAAGGTCCGCATCAGGTTATCATAGCACTCTTCGCAGATATCCAGATGATGAACTTCCCCATCCTTCTCCGAAAAATAGTCCCAGACATGGTCAATCCTCAGTACCCCTTCCCGGGCAATCCCGTTTTTTACCGCCATCTTTTTTCCACAGGCATTGCAAATTACCGTTTCTAATTCTCCATTACTTTTGTACTTTCTCATCTTACTCTCACCTTTCCATTCTTTCTTTTCCCAACAGGCAAAAAGGATATCCGCCATCTAACAGATACCCCTACATTATAAATGGTTTTTCGATGATTTTAACTGGTAATTGTTTCAAGGCCTTCTCCGCCACATGATGACGGCATCCTCCACAGGGTTGCGGTAATAGGCCTTTCGCAGCCCTTCTTTCGCGAAACCAAAGGATTTGTACAGGCCTATGGCTCCCTGATTTCCTGCCCGCACCTCCAAAGTGGTAGCCCCTACATTCTTTGCACTGGAAAATAAATCCATGGCTTCCATCAGTTTACTGCCGATACCAAGCCTTCGAAAATACGGATGAACGGCAATTCTCTGAATCTCTCCTTCCCCCGCCACAATCCGCAGGATGGCGTACCCGCATACCCTCCTCTGCAATTCCGCCACAAACAGGGTATCCCACTGCCCCAAAAAGCTGTCCCTCAAAAGTTTCAAGGACCAGGCCTCCGAAAAACAGAGACTTTCCAATTCCGCAACCTGCTGCAAATCCTTCTCTTCCATATATCTGACAATAACAGCAGCACTGCTCTGTACCTCCCCCATACGCCGCTCTCCTGCCTTCCTTTCCCTGAAATTATTATTCGTTCTCCCGCTGCCTCTCTTCCCTTTCCCGCTCCGCCTGAGATTTCCGCAGATAATTCGGCTGAAATTCTGCCGCAGATACAATCCGCCCCTGCTTAAAGTATTCCCCTCCAAGAACAGCCACCGCCGCTGCCCTCTGGCGGTTATTGTGTGCCGGGGCAAATTCATAAGGCACCTTTAGTCCTTCCTCTATCTGCTGCCTGTACACAGGTACCCCGTCTCCCAAAAAAAGCACCTGCTGCCCCAGCTCATTCAGGTCTTCCATAAGTTCCCGCACATCCACAGCCCATTGCGGTTTTACTACCTCCAACGACAGGCGGCAGCGGTAAAGCCCTGTATAGACCTGATTTCTCCTGGCATCCATCATGGGGCACAAAAGTCTGTCGCTTCCCCACATATTATATGCCATAGCATCCAGGGTAGGTACATGAATTAGCGGCTTTTTCAACGCCAGCCCCAACCCCTTGGCCGTAGCCGTGCCAATTCTCAGGCCTGTAAATGACCCTGGTCCCCCGGCCACCGCAATCCCGTCGATGGTCTGCAAATCCAACTCCACCATCTTTGCCACCTGGTCAAGCATAGGAAGCAGTGTCTGTGAATGAGTCTTTTTAAAATTAACCGTATATTCTGCAATCAGCACATCATCTGCCACAACAGCTACGGAAGCCACCAAAGATGAACTGTCGATTCCCAATATTTTCATTCCGTCCGCCTTTCCTTTCAGAGTCCTCTCTCAAAATCTCATTCCGTATCCCGCATATTTTCAATGGAAATCTTCCGGTAATCAAATCCTTTTTCCAGTTCCTTCTCAATCACCACCCGGACCGCAGTCCGGGGCAAAAGTTCACGAATCAGCAAAGACCACTCAATCAGACATACACCCTCCCCATAAAAGCAGTCCTCATATCCGATTTCTTCCATTTCCTCCACATCTCCGATGCGGTAAACATCAAAATGGTACATAGGCAGTCTTCCTCCATCATACTGCTGCACAATGGTAAAAGTAGGACTGTTGACAGGTTCCTCAATCCCAAGACCTGCCGCAAACCCCTGAGTAAAAACCGTCTTTCCTGTTCCCAGGTCTCCATCCAGGCAGTATATCTGTCCGGCCACGGCCTTCTCTCCCAGACTTCTTCCCAGCTCAAAGGTTTCCTCCGGTGTATGCGTCTCCCATACATTGGTCATACTCTTTTCCGCCTTTCCTTAGGAACAGATTCCCGAAGCAGTTTCCGCAATTTCTCTTTTTCTTCTCCCACGGCCCGGTCCGGAAGCAGATAAGCATGAATCCTGCTCATATAGATAATCAGCATTCCCTTTACATACTCGACTCTTCCAATCTGTTCCCACGAAACCTCCTGTTTCTGGCCTCCCTGCTCAATAACAAAGCCCTCTTTTGAAAATATCATTTCCATAGGCTCTTTTACCATAGTTCCCTTTGCCTGTTTCCTGGCTTTCAGATATAGAAGAAACGGCTGCCATACGGTAAACATCAATGCGCAGACCACCAACAACAAGCGATACGGGATATTAAACTGTCCCCACTTGGTTACCAAAAGCCATAGGGCTGCCAGAGTAAAAAACACATTAAAAATCCCCAGATACCCTTTATTGGAATGATACATGGAAAATCCCCACAAATCTTTGGCCGTAATCCGGATATGAAAACGAAAACACCTGTCTTTCTCCATATCAACCTCCATCTGCTCTCTGCATCATAGTTTCATGGTCAGTGCGATTCTCTTTTTTGCCAAATCCACACTCAATACCTTCACCTCTACGATATCCCCTACGCTCACCACTTCCATAGGATGCTTAATAAATTTATCTGTCATCTGAGAAATATGAACCAGGCCGTCCTGGTGCACGCCGATATCCACAAACGCGCCGAAATCGATGACATTCCTGACCGTCCCTTTTAAAACCATCCCGGGAGTCAGATCCTTCATCTCCATAACGTCTGTCCTGAGAATCGGCTTCGGCATCTCATCCCTCGGATCTCTGGCCGGCTTTTCCAGCTCTTTTACAATATCCCTAAGCGTGATTTCACCAATTTCCAATTCCTGTGCCATCTTTTTATAATCCACGATCTTTTTGCCGATTCCCTTTAAACCTCCTGCCGCAATCTCCTCAGGGTCATACCCCAGCTTCTTCAAAAGACTTCCTGCCGCCTCATAGCTCTCCGGGTGAACACTGGTTCCGTCTAAGGGATTCGTTCCTCCCTGAATCCTCATAAATCCCGCGCACTGCTCATAGGCCTTCGGCCCCAGCTTGGCCACCTTCAAAAGCTGGTTCCTGCTTCGAAACGCCCCATGCTCTTCCCGATAAGCCACAATATTTTTAGCCAGAGCCTTGCTGATACCGGAAACATACTCCAAAAGTGGTGCAGATGCCGTATTCAAGTCCACTCCCACTTTATTTACACAGTTCTCCACAACTCCCTGCAGAGCCTCTCCCAGATGCTTCTGGTTCATGTCATGCTGATACTGTCCCACGCCGATGGATTTGGGATCAATCTTCACCAGCTCTGCCAACGGATCCTGAAGCCTTCTGGCAATGGATGCAGCGCTTCTCTGCCCTACATCAAACTGCGGAAATTCCTCCGTAGCCAGCTTGCTGGCCGAATAAACCGAGGCTCCGGCTTCATTTACAATCACATACTGTACCGGTTCCGGAATCTCCTTTAAAAGTTCCACAATCACCTGCTCTGACTCTCTGGAAGCCGTACCGTTTCCCACGGAAATCAAAGAAACATTGTACTTTTTAATCAGTTTCTTTAAAACAGCCTTGGCTTCCTCCACCTTATTCTGGGGAGCCGTCGGATAGATGACTACCGTATCCAAAACCTTCCCTGTCTCATCTACCACTGCCAGCTTGCAGCCCGTACGAAATGCAGGATCCCATCCCAAAACCACCTTTCCCACAATAGGAGGCTGCATCAGAAGCTGCTCCAGATTCTTTCCGAACACCTTGATCGCTCCGTCCTCCGCTTTCTCCGTCATATCATTCCGGATTTCCCTCTCAATAGCCGGGGCAATAAGGCGGCTGTAGCTATCCGCCGCCACATCCTTCAGAATCGGAGTGGTATGGGGATTGTCATTAACAATCACTTTCTTTTCCAGATAGCGAAGAAGCTGCTCCGTCGGAGCCACAATCTTTACAGTCAGAACCTTCTCCGCTTCTCCTCTGTTCAGCGCCAGAACCCGATGTCCCGCTGTCTTTTTGATGCTCTCCTCATACTGGTAATACATTTCATAGACAGATTCCGTCTTTTCATCCTTTGCCGATGACTGAATGGTTCCCTGGTTCATGGTAGCATTGCGGATATAAGTCCGGTAATCAGCCTCATCCGATATCCGCTCTGCCAAAATATCCTTTGCTCCGGCTATGGCATCCTCCACACTGCCTACGCCCTTTTCCTCCGATATGTATTCCCGGGCCAGCTTCTCTATGGGTTCCTTTGTCATCTGAAGCATAATGACATCCGCCAGAGGCGCAAGTCCCTTTTCCTGCGCGATAGTGGCCCTTGTCCTCCTTTTTGGCCGATATGGACGGTATAGATCCTCTACAGCCACCAATGTAGCTGCCTCCTGGATCTGCATCTCCAGCTCCGGCGTCAGCTTCTCCTGCTCTCTGATGGACGCAATCACCTGCTCTTTCTTCTCTGCCAGATTCCTCAGATACCGAAGCCTTTCATCCAACGTCCTTAAAATCTCATCATCCAGAGAACCAGTAGCCTCTTTCCGGTATCTTGCGATAAATGGAATGGTGTTCCCCTCGTCTATCAATTTCACAGCCGCCTCCACCTGATGGCGGCCAATCTTTAACTCTTCCTGCAATACTTTTATAATATCCATATCTGTCTCCTAACTCATCTGTAGAATAATAGCCCTATTATAATATTTTTTATAAGATTCCGTCAATATGGGAATAAATTTATGGTATAATCTCGACAGAGATTTGTCCCTATAACCGTATTGGCTCATGACGAAGTATGCATCAGGTGGAGGTGTTTTCATGTCACAAGTATTGAAAAAGACAGCATGGCCCATGTCCATTCCAAAGCCATACTCTCCTTTTCATATTATATTTTCCCTTGCAGGAATCTTTCTGGCGGTTCTTGCTGCAAACCATCTTGCCGGCAAATATAAACATAACCCATCCAAGGCTGCTTCTCTCATGACTGTCTGCGGAATCATCCTGGCCCTGAGCGAAATCTATAAACAATTATTTTTGTATGTAATTGTCAATCAGGGGCACTTCGACTGGTGGTTCTTTCCCTTCCAGCTCTGCAGCACCCCTATGTACTTATGCCTGTCACTTCCTATTATAAAAAAATATCCTTCCCTTCGGCAGACTGTCTGCACCTATCTGCAGGATTTCTGCCTTTTAGGAGGCGTCATGGCGCTTTTAGAGCCTTCAGGCCTTCTTTATCCTTACTGGGTTCTGACACTCCACGGATTCATCTGGCACATCCTCCTGATTTTTTTAGGCCTGTTCAGCGGGCTGTCCGGAGCAAGCGGCCACAGAATAAGGGAATATGCAAAAACACTGCTCCTTCTAGGAGCCTTCTGCCTGATTGCCTTTGGCATCAATGTTGCCACCAAAGGTCAGGCCGACATGTTTTACATTTCCCCTTATTATCCGATAACCCAAATATTTTTCAATCAAATCTCTGTAAAATTCGGAATTCTGGCAGGCATCCTGGTTTATCTGTCATCCATCTGTCTGGGCGGACTCCTCTTCCACATGCTCATGGACTTTTATGGCCGAAAACTGTAATACACCTTTCCATTCTCCAGTGCACAGCCGCGGTACTGGGCCAGTTCGCTGACTGTCACCAGCTGATATCCCTGTTCTACCAGCGCCGGAATAATCTGAACAGCTGCATTGCCGGTGGCTGTATATAATTCATGCATCAATACAATGTCCCCATCCTTTATCTGTCCAAGCACAGCATTTACCGTACTTGCGGTATTTTTGGTCTTCCAGTCCAAAGTATCAATGCTCCACATAATCATAGGTGCATTTACATTCGCCAAAACCGTAGCATTTTTATTGCCGCCCGGAAGGCGAACCGTCGCTGCCGGTACACCGGAGGCTGCCAAAATAGCTTCATTGCCTCTCTGAATCTGGCTCTGAATCTCCGCTGCTCCCAGCTTATTTAAGTATTTATGGCTGTACGTATGATTGCCAATCTCATGGCCTTCCGCAGCCATTCGCTGCATCTCGTCTTTATATCGCCCACAGCGTTCCCCTACTACATAAAAGGTTACCTTGCCGCCATACTGTGCCAGACAATCCATAATCTGGTTGCCTACAGGAGCATAAGGTCCGTCATCAAAGGTCAGTGCCACCATTGGCCTGGATGGGTCAATCACCCTTCCAGGAGTCTCCGGAGCAGAGTTTTCTGCTGTCCCATCAGTTGTCATTCCCTCTGCAGCCGTTCCGTCAGCCTGATTTTCCTCTGCCGGAACGCCTTCCACCGGCATTCCCTCGGCAGGCACTCCATTTGCCGGTATTCCTTCTGCCGGGGTCCCATCAGCTGGCATCCCCTCCGCTGGGCTCCCATCCGTAACAGCCCCATTCTCTGTCCCTGCCGCAGACGCTCCTTCAAACGGCAGCCGTCCCTCACTGGCGCCATAAACGACGTAATGTTCATAAAGCATCTCCGCAGATGCGTCTGCCGGAAATGTGGTGTCAATATCAGAATACTGTCCTCTGTACCACTCCGCATCAAACACAGCACCGTCAAACATAGTCTGCGGAGCACCATACGCAGAAAAGCCGCTGCCAAAAAGCACAGCCGCCGCCACCACCAAAAATACCTTTTTCTTCATTGTCTCTCCCTTCCTCCAGAGCATTTTCAAAAGCTCCCTTACATCATCTTCACAGCGAAACCTGCTGTAAAATTTACATTGTATCAACAGCACGCCGCAAACGCTTCGCCAGCATTGCCGCCAATACACACAAAACAAAATCCTCCGCCGCCGTAATCAGGAAGCAGTTGACAATCACCACTCCCCATGTTACCGGCATGGAAATCACATAATTGCTGATAACATAAAAATATACCACTCCGCAGAAGTAATATGCCATCATTCCCCAGAAAGCCGCAAACAGATTCCACCCCACGCCGCCATTTTTCCTTTTTAAGCTAATTGCTCCCGTAATATACGCCGCAAAAACAAAGCCCACAAGAAACCCAAAGGTGGGACGTACCAGATATGCCGGCCCTCCGCCTGCTGCAAAGACAGGAATCCCCGTGAGTCCCACAAACAGGTAGATGCACACACTCAGTGCCGCTCTCCGGCCTCCCAGAACAAATCCGGCCAAAAGCACAAAGAAGAACTGCAGTGTAAAATGCATAGGAAAAGGTTCCACTGGTATACTGATTTTTATGAATGCTCCCACCCCAATCAGGGCGGCAAACAGCCCGCAGAATGCCATATCTTTTATTGTCAGCTTCCTCACATCTACCACTCTTTCCTGATTTCTTCTGAAGAAATGCCATAGAATCTCAAAAACTCCTGCATATCCCTGTCGCTTCTAACAACCATCTCCTCCTTGAATTTCCCTGTGTGAACATCCTTAAAACCGGCAACTTTTTCTCCGGTACATATACTTGCACGGATAACCGGCACCTGATTATCCCTGTCATAAGATCCCGTTCTTTTCTTTTTCCCAAACATACTCCTCCCTCCAGTTAAATCGAACTAATTGTACTGCAATTTCACAGTCTTTTCAAGTGCTTTATCTGACAACAAAAAAAGCAGAACCCCTTTCTTCAGGAATCCTGCCTTTTTCGCAAATGCCTTTATCCTTCTTTAAACCTCCTGCCACGCAGTAAGAAACTCCTCCAATGCGCCGCAAAGCTCTTTATCAATTTTCATGGCATGAAACTGTGCTAAAAGCACCGGAACTCTCTTGCCTGTCTGAATCAGTCCGTAAATCTTATCTTTCAGTTCAAACTCAATCTCCGCCTGATTCAGGAATGCAAATATCCTCTCCGTCACCAGATTCTCTTTCACCCTGAATCTCATATCAACCGAAACTTCCATCTGCTGCAAAGTATCCACATCTTCAACGGTTACTTCCACCGCCTGCTTTTCTTGTATATATCTGACAGATATCTGGTTTTTACTTTTCTGCTTCCCGCCAACTCTTACTTTTACACCTTCTGCGGCCTCTCTCGAAAATCCGGTAAGTTCCACCTGATACGTTCTCTTCTTTGGAATCAGAGAACAGTCTCCCTCTGCCAAAGCTATGGTAAACAAGGCCTGCCGCTCTTCCTCTTTATAGGTCATAACCGTCTTTGCACAAATTCCTTCCTGATATCCGCAGCTCTCGTTGTCATCCTCATAGAGAACAAATCTCCCATCAGCCCCTGCATATACGCGGACCCACAGTGAATCCGGATTCTTCACCGCCTGGGAAGCAGAGATTTCTCTGGTAAACGGCAAAATCCCTCCTGCCTTTGCCAGTACTGGAATGCTGTTTAAATCCCTGTACATTTCCATGGTCCGTCCGCCTTCGTAGATCATGCCTGTATAAATATCATACCAGGTTCCTTCCGGAAGCCACACGGTAACAGCCCCTGCGTTTATTCCCGGAATTCTCGGCGAGGTAATCGGCGCCGCAATCAGCTCACTCCCAAAATAATACTGATTAGGAACCGTGTAAGCCTCCCTTGCATCTGGATTTTCATAATACATAGGGCAGATCAGAGGCAAATCCTCTTTATAGTTCCGGTAATTCATAGAATACAGGTAGGGAATCATCCGATGCCGTTCTCTCAAAGCCTCTCCCATGGCCTCTCTGGCTTCTTTTTTGAACCTCCAGGGTTCTTTCCCGTTAAACTCGCTTCTGGAACTGTGAAGTCTCAGAATCGGAGAATATACACCAAACTGGGTCCACCTGGCTGTCAGCTCATCATTTTTATATCCCCGCATGTGGCCGCCGATATCATGGCTCCACCAGCCATAGCCGATATTGGAAGCATTGGCCGTAAAATACGGCTGGAAATCCAGGGATTCCCAATCGATAATCGTGTCTCCGGAAAATCCCACCGGATAACGGTGACTCCCCGGCCCTGCATATCTGGAGAAGGTCATAGGCCTTTTTCCATCCCTTCCATTGTCCAGGAAATGGAAATGATTCATGATCCACAGTGGATCCAGGCCTTCCACCTTGCAGCTGCTGCCCTGCTGCCAGTCAATCCACCAGAAGTCCACCCCTGCCTTCTCCTTGGGATGGTGAAGGCAGGCAAAATAAGCCTCCATAAACTCCGGACTGGCTGGATCACACCGCACAGGATCTTCATTTGAAGTATCCACGCCCAAATACCCGGCGATCTCCTGATAGTCCTCCTCATAGGCCCTGACTCCATCCGCCGGATGCACATTCAGAGTAACCTTCATACCTCTGTCGTGAAGCTTCCCCAAAAATCCTTCCGGGTCCGGAAAATATTCCCGGTTCCAGGTATAGCCGGTCCATCCGCTTCCATACTTGGGGTCAACATCCACCAGATGCCAGTCCATGTCAATCACTGCCACCGTAAGAGGAACATTTTCCTTTTCAAACCGATCCATCAGTTCCAGATAAGAACTTTCTGTGTAGGAATAAAACCGACTCCACCAGTTACCCAGAGCATAGCGGGGAACCATAGGCGTCTTCCCGCAAAGGTAATAAAAGTCCTTAAGTGCCTCTTTGTAATCATGGCCATAGCCAAAGAAATAGATATCCTGAATCCCCTTTTTCCGTGGCCGGATCCAGCCGTCCTCCAGAAGTACCTGAGATTTGCTGTCATCAATGATGGAATATCCGAAATATGACAGGATGCCCGTCCCCAATTCTATGGCTCCGTCCGCCTCATCCAAAGTCCTGGCCGTTCCCTTCAAGTCACGAATATCCGCCCCATAATGCCAGATGCTGTGGTAAGGGCTTAAATTTCCTTTCACCTGAATGCTGAGACCATATCCGGAAAACTCCCTCTCATTATATACCAGATGAATGCGTGAGGAATGAATCTCGATCCCGTCCTCCGTATGTATCACCCTGTATTCTGTCTTAGGAAAATCCCGGCGGAGAACCATCTGAGTTCCCCTGTCCTCAAAAATTCCGTCAGAACTGTATTCCAGCCGGACAAGCCCCTCTGTCAGCATGGTAATTCTGTAGTTATCACCCTTTACCTGGTTCTCTTTCAATGCCAAAGGCTCCATGGCAATCCTGTAAATATCCTTCATACCTTTAGATTCTCTCCTTTTCAACAATCATCCCTTTACCGCTGCCGACGCCACACCTGCGATAAACTGCTTCTGGAAAATCAGATAAATCAACAATACCGGAATGATGGAAATCGCTGTAGCAGCGAACAACGCACCGTAATCCGTAGAATACTGACCGCTGAACATCTTAAGACCTACTGCCAAAAGCTGTTTTTCCTTGGTGCTGATAATCAGGTAAGGCCACAGATAATCCTCCCAGGCCCATAAAAACTGGAAGATGGCAATACTGGAAATTCCGTTTTTCGCCATAGGGAAAATAATCCGGTGGAAAATGTAAAACTCATTGGCACCGTCAATCCGGGCCGCCTCCAGAATCTCATCTGGCAGCGTGGCAATATGCTGTTTCATGTTAAAGATACCAAACCCGCTGAACATAGCCGGAATAACCAGGGCCTTATAGCTGTCCAGCCACCCAAATTTCTGAATCATAGAATACTTGGGGATGATGGTAACACACCAGGGAATCATCATGGTGCAGAGCACGAAGCCAAACAGCAGCTCCCTGCCTTTAAACTTATATTTGCTTAACACAAAACCGCAGATAGTACTAGTATAAATCACAGCCAGAGTAATTACAATCGTAACCAGTAAACTGTTTGCAAAGAACCGCATGAAATTAAACCGGGCGTTCATGTTGATGTAATTCTCAACGGTAAATGCCTGAGGCAAAAGGTGCTGTTCCAGAGCCATGATTTCCTTATTTACCTTAAAGGAAGAAAACAGCATCCAGACAAAAGGATATACAGTGATGATTCCCAGCAAAAGCAGTATCACGTTCAATGTTATGGTATATACTTTTCTTCTCATAGCGCCCTCCTATTCTTCGGTTCCGGAAACCCGGAAGGATAACCAGGTAAATCCGGCCGTAATCACAAACAGTACAAAGGACAATGCTGACGCATATCCGAAATTATACTTTACAAAAGCCTCATCATAGATAATGTAGGAAGACAGGTAAGTCGCCGTTCCCGGTCCGCCCTCCGTCATAATCAGAATCTGAACATAAGCCTGAATGTAAGAAATGATGGACGTAATGGTAACAAACAGGGTCATAGGCTTCAGAAGCGGAAATGTAATGTAACGGAAATTCTGCCATGCATTGGCGCCGTCCACCTTGGCTGCCTCCAGCGCATCCGCCGGAAGGGAGAAAAGTCCTGCCATAAACATAACCACCGCATAACCGAAGTCTTTCCAGATGGTCATGATAATCACCGCCGCCAGCGCCGTCTTAGGATTCATCAGCCAGTTTATATCCAGACCCAGAATCTGGTTGATGGTGCCGATCTGAGGATTGTACATGAACTTCCACACAAATGCAACCGCCACCATAGGCGTAACCACAGGCATGTAAAAGACAGAACGGAAAAAGCTCTTATATTTCACCAGTGCGGAATGGATGGCATAGGCAATAGCCAGCCCCAGCCCCACACGGAAAATAATAACCACCACCGAGAAGATCACCGTGTTCCACAGAGAAGTCCAGAACAGAGAATTGGTGATCACTTCTTTATAGTTGTCGATTCCCAGGAAACGGTAGGTTCCGCTTAAGGGATTCCACTCATGAAAGCTTCCCGCAAATGCGATAGCGATAGGAATAATCAAAAAGATACCGAAAAACAGAACCATACCGATCACAACAATATTTCGCAGAAGAATTTCGCTTTTGCTCTGCAAAGGATGCGACTTCGTAAACATATTTCCTTCCCCCTCTTTATTCGTTCCGATTACTTGGCGTATTTATACAAATGCTCCACAGACTGGAAGGAGCTGCTCTTCATATCACGGATTATGTTCTCCTGAGCTGCAGCGAGCGCGGTGTCAATGTCCACGCCGTTGAAGAAGATATCCTGGCCTGCTGTCTTTAAGGAAGTCTCAACGGTGGAAGGCATAGGACCTGGCCAGATATAGCGGTCGATATGCTCTGCCAGTACGCTCAAAGACGGATTCTGCATGATCTGCTCATTGTCTGCCAAAGATTTCTTAGCCGGGAAGGTGCTCATAGCCAGGTTAAATGCCACCTGCGCCTCGTCATTTGCCAGGAAATATTTTACAAAATCCTGAGCCACGGCCTGCTGGTCAGCTGCTGCATTCTTGTTGATACCAAAGGTAGACTCACCATTGTAGCGGTTGTATGCATAAGGATTGCCGTCAAAGGTAGGAATCTCAAACACGCCGAAATTAATATCGGTCCATGTGGTATTCAAAGTGTTGTAGAAATGCCCCCACTGGATAACCATGGCTGACTGTCCCTGGCCGAAACTGTCGGGTCCCTTCTCTCCAAAGTTCTCGGAACCAACACCGTCTACCTTGTACATATCCACCAGCATCTGCATCACCTGCTTCATGGCATCACTGGTTACATTAGGAGTTCTTCCGTCTTCCAGAAACAGATTCTCGCCCAGCTGATAGTTTAAACCCAAAAGGTAATTCTGATGGAAGTCATCATTAAAGTTCAGTCCTGCCTGAATCAGCTTATCACCCTCTCTGATGGTCAGCTTCTTGGCAACCTCTCTCATCTCATCCCAAGTCTTGGGAATATCGGCATCTGTAAGCCCTGCTGCCTCCCACATATCCTTATTGTAATATACGGAACCGGTCATCATGCCGTAGTCAATATAATATACCTTTCCGTCAATCACATGGGCCTCCACACCGGTAAAATCAGCTTCCAGGTCCTCAAGAGGAATCTCCAGGGGAGCCATGTAGTTAATCAGGTTCTCGTGGTAGCTGTTATGTACATTGAAAAGTGCCGGTCCGTTGCTGCCGTCCAGCGCCAGGGGAAGCTTGGTCCAATAATCCTCCCAGGGGTTATTCACCAGCTTAATGCTTACGTTGGGATGAATGGCACAATAGCCGTCAATCACCTGCTGGAACAGTTCGTCGCTTCCCCACTCCCAAAGCTCTATGGAAATATCCTTGCCGTCATTGACAGACACGCCGGGGTCATATTTGATCGTATCGCCAAATGGTTCCGTGGGAACATTGGCTGCTTCTTTGCTGCCTCCCGAACCCCCCTGTGAACCTGAGCCGCATCCTGTAAGTGCAGCTGTAGCAATCGCTGCCGCCGACATAACCGCCATAAATTTTTTCATCATCATTGTATTGCCCTCCTTCATTTTATTTCCCCTTATTTTGAATTCTCACGAATCTCTTTATTTCTCAATTTCTAGTTTAGCGCTAAATCTATTATTAAACTAACACACTTTAGACAAAACGTCAATATCAAATTGCTATTTTTCTGTTTTGTATAATTTTACTTATATATTTTTGTGCATAATTCACATTTTTAGTTTCTTATATTTCCTTGATTTTTTCTTTTTCTTAAGTTATAATAAGTTTAGATAAGTTTATACAATACCCCGTTTTAGGTTTATATCGTCTATTTAAAGGAGTTTGCAGTCGTTAAACCTGATTTAACTTCGCGAAGCGCATTGTAACAAGCATCACAGAAGGGACCGAATATAGATATGGAAAAACCAACCTTAAAGAATATTGCTGACAAGGCAGGTGTCAGCATGATGACCGTTTCCAACGTGATTAACGGAAAAAGCAGCCGTGTCTCTCCCCAGACAGCAGAAAAGATTAACAACATTATTAAAGAGTACGGCTATGTCCCCAATTTGACAGCCCGCAGCCTGACCAAAAAGTCATCTGCCATTGTAGGGGTGATTATCTCCGTTGACGACCAGAATGAAAATTACCTGGAGAATCCTTATGTCAGCACGATGATCGGAATCATTGAACAGGAATTAAGTAGACGGGGTTTTTATATGATGGTTCGCTCTGTCACCAAAGAAAAAGAAGTTTCACAGTTTCTGCAGAACTGGAATGTGGACGGCATTATGTTTTTGTATCCGGATTTTATGAAATATGCGGATACATTTATCGCTAAACCTCCTTGTCCGTTTGTAGTTTTTGACAGTTCTATCGAAGCTTCCAAACTGATCAATGTCTGCTCCGACGACAAAAAAGGGCTGTACCTCTCTACCAAATACATGGTAAACCGCGGGCACAACCATATCGCCATCGTAGCAGATTATAAAGATAATTATATTTTAACCCAGCGCTTTTTGGGCTACTGCCAGGCATTGGAAGAATGCGGCATTCCTTTCCGTCAGGAATACGTACTGCCCTATCCTCCCTCCTATGAAGGCGGGCTTGCTGCCGGAAAACAGATTGCATCCATGAGTAACAGCATCTCTGCTGTGGTTACCACTGCGGACATCTGTGCCGTAGGCGTCATGGAAGGGGCCAGACTGGGCGGCCTGCGGATTCCTGTGGATCTCTCCATTATGGGGTATGACAATCTGACCTTATGTCAGTTTACCACCCCCAAGCTCTCCTCTGTCTCCCAGAATATCGCTAAAAAAGCGCAGGTAGCCACAGAGCTTCTGATTGAAAAAATTTTGTCAGAAAGTGATGATGCCCCCTGCCAGGTGATGATGGATGTAGAGATCGTGGAGAGGCAGTCGGCTATTGCATTGTTTTAGCCGGATAGGGCAGATTGCCCTCCAAATATTCAAAAAAATCTGGCTAAAACCACTTCCTGAACTCCTGCCAGGTTGTAGTCGGCCAGATCTTTAATCTTTCATACATTCCTTTCTATCATCTGTTTCACCTGCTACCATAAAATCCGCCGCCGATTAGGCGGCATGAATTCAGGTATGCCCAATGCGACCGCCTGACTTTTATGTATGGTGGTGCGTCCGCATGCCAGGCGCATGAAGATTTATTTTCCAAACATTCTCCACAAAAGCCTGAAATCTCTGACTATCCAGAACACCGGAAGTAAAAATGGCAGTTTCTCCACCACCGGATAGATAGAGGTCATGTAATGATAATCCGGGAATAGCCAGCGCACCTTCTTCATAAACTTCTCAAAAAGCTCCTGCCGTTTCTCTTGACGCAGTTCCTTTTCCTCCGCATGTCGTTCTTTGTCAATCTCCTTTTGAATCTTCTTCCTTAAGGTCAGCGCTTGTTCGTCTTTCTCATTATTTACCTCTCCGCTAGTCAACAGCCGATCCTCAAGCACATCATACACCGTCAGATCTTCCGGCTGATCATTAAAATAATTGTCATCTTTGTCGCCAAACCACATATAAGCAATACGAAGGATTTTCTCAGCCAGAACATCGACGCCAAATTCCTCCAGTCTTTTCCACAGGGTATCTTCAGCAATCTCCTCGCGCCATGCTTTATGGCAGAGAACAATGTCAAGCACTTCCCGCAAAGTAAGCTCATCGTTAGCATAGCGGTATGATGCCGAAGCCATGCGATAAATAAACTCATTTTCTGAGGAGAGCATCCGTATATGACTATACGGCTCCCGCAGGGCAGCCGTCTCAACCAGTTTCAACATATTCTTTTTATACCTTGCTGTCCTGAATGGCAGACAATAGTACAGGACAATAGGAACACCAGATATCTTTACCAGCCGTTCTCCTAATCCTTTATAAAGCTGATCTGCTTCATAACCCAAATCAATGAGATAGCCCTTCGCCAGATAATAATTTTCCTCATCCAGAAAAATCTGAATGGGACTGTTGGCTGCCGCTTCCGATATCTTGTAGAATTCCCGTACACTTTCGGAGATTAGTATGGTACATGAGACTTCCCTCATGTCCAGCCACATAAGGACTTCTTTCATAGATTCCTTACAATGTTCTCCAAAAAGCAGGGCCTCCTGATAACGGCCAAAGAAACGTTCCCGCCACCTGTCCGGCAGAGATTCACTGTTTCCCAAAACTCCTAAGTAAACAATATTAGCTACCTTATGAAAATCCGCCAGACGGAACATTCTGTCCCATTCAATGCGGTTATATGATACACGCAAAGCATCCTGGCGGATGATAGAAGATATCATTCCCACCAGGGTGCGTCCCTCAAATAACGATTGATTCATGCTTCTTTCCTACCAATTCCTTCGCGTTGTAGTAAGACTTCTTTCCTGCCAGTTTCCGGTTCAGCTTTTGATCAGCCTGACGTAATTGGTCTAATATAATCTGAGTTCTCCGCCTGATCTCATAAACTTTTTCCTCTTCCTGGTTCCCCCCAACGCTTTCCCCAAGGTCTGATGTAACCAGCGCAGTCAGCTTCTCATGTGCCTCCCTGCCGCTCTCTCCCAGCTGCCATATCTCTTCCATACATTGCTCAACTTTAGCCAGTTCTTCGGCTCTCATCTGGAGTAGCATGATGGTAGAAACTTCGTCATTGCGGGCTATGGCCTCTTCCAGTTCTTTCGTCAGCCGGCCAGTCTCCCGAAGGGCATTATATCTTCTCTGAAGAAGAATCATCACCTTTGTCACATCTACTTCCATCTATGCTTATCCTCTCTATCCCCTGATCTCTGTCTCCTTAACCATATGCATGTCATTTACCTGCTTATTGGCCCCCTCGAAAGCCTCCTTTAATTCGGAAAGAATATGACGGATACGTCCTATTTCATCTCGCCTTCGCTCTCTTCCAGCCTTTACCCTGCTGAGATCAAATATTAGATACTCGTAAATTCTTCGCAAATCGTAACTGATAGGCTGACTCATATCCAGAATTTCCTTTAAATACCGGACAATCTTACTGGTGCGCGTCAGACAGTCCTCAAAATCCGCATAATTCTTGTCATCCAGCGAAATCTCAGCCCTGGTTAAACGCTTGATAGCCTCATCATAAATAAGAAACAAAAGCTCCGGGCCTGACATAGAATAAATACTGTTTTCTTTATAACGATTATATCCGCTCATCTAATCCTTCCTTCAGAAAAAGTCCTGTTAGCTTTGTCAGCAGCCAACAGGCTGCTGACAAGTGAAATGTTTCCTTAAATTATGCCGTAAGCTGTGAGAGATAGCTGGACTGTGTGTTCATCTGGTTAAGCAGACTCTCCATAGTGCTGAACTGTGAAATATAACGATCCTGCTCTACTTTCAGCTGTGACTGCAGTTTGTCTATGGTCTCCTGCATCTCTTTCAGCTGCTTATAGATCTGATTACTCATCAATGTACTGGGCTTCTTCTCCGTACCGGCAACCTCAATCAGACGTCCGTAGGAGTTACCGTTCTTGGATGCGTAGCGAGTGGCATAAGGAGTCAAGGCATCCTCTACGGCATGAATCAAACCTTTTCCGCCGCTGTCACCGCCGGAGATAATCCTGGATACCAGATCCGGATCACTTTCCATCGCCGAACGGAACTTGGACTCATCAAATACCAGCGTACCACCGTCCAGATAGTCCTCGGAGTAACTGATTCCAATCTTCTCCAGATCCTGGTAGTTGACCCCATGCTTTGACATCAGACTGGCAAGAATACCTTCCACGCTGCCGCTTAAATCACGCATTACGTCATCACCGAACAAGATACCCTGCTTTGCCTTCTTCTCCCAGTTCTCGATGGAGGTTTCATCCATCTCTGCCTTCTGGGCACTGGTCAGAGGGCCGTAGCTGCTGTCGGGACGGGCAGTCATCTGACCATTGATCTCGGTTACCAGGGCATTGAAGTCTTCGAAGAAAGCTTTTACAGCTTCTAATGCTTTGTCTACATCGGCCTTGGCAGAGAATGTAACAGTTTCAGAGGAATCGGCTATCCACTCATCCGTTTCTTTTCCATCTGCATCTTTCTTGTATTCGCCGCCGAATGTACCTGATACCGTAACAGTCAATCCCTCCAGATTGAAAGTATTTGAGGAACGCTCTATATCCACAGTCACTCCGTTGCCGTAGCTGACCTGAATCTTGGCATTCTGTCCGTATTCACGGTTCTCTTCAAAGCCACCAACTCTATATAAGCCATCGTATACCGTGCCTTCTGTCTTTACTGTGCCGCCGACTCCCTGCTGCTTGTCATTTTTGGCTGCTCCGCCTTCCAGTAGTTTAGGCGCTACTGCTCCCTTTATAGGATCATAATCCGCCGGCATATCTACTTTTTCATATTTTCCATCGGCATCTTTTATCGCATTACCGTCGGCATCTGCCTTATACCAAGTGCCGCCTATATTGGTTATATCAATTTCTGTTCCATCGTCTAAAGTCTTTTTACCCAGAACATAGCCGTCCTTATTTACCAGATACCATGTGCCGCCGAAATTACGTACTAAAGCCTCCTCTGTTGTGGCATTGCCATCTGCATCAACTTTAAAGCCTTTATAATTGCCATTTTCATCAAGCTCATACCCTGCTTTGTCAGTACGCTTTGCATCCGCATCGTAACTTACCCGATAATTTCCCTTCTCATCGACAATATAGCCTTCTTTGTCAACATAGTTCCCCTCTATATCTACTAACCTATCCTTACCGTCTACCTCTTTTACAAAATGGCCGTCAGCATTGATGCGTTTTACAAAATAATCACCGGTACCGTCATCTCCCAGCTTGTTTCCAGTAGCCTTATCTACAAAGTCTCCATTCGCATCAATTCCGTACTTGGATCTGTCTACCAGTTTCCCGTGTTTGTCGACAATCGCTACCAGTTTTCCATCCTTATTTACCAGGTTGCCGCTTTTATCTGTAAAGAACCCATCTTTGTCTATTAAGCGGCCTTCTGAATCTACTCTATAACCTGCTTCATTTACCAGTGTCTTACCATCTTCAGCAATGAAATACTTGCCATCTTTTACATTGCCGTTCTCATCTATTTCTTTTCCCGCAAACTCGGCGCCCAGCGGATTACCAGCTACAATGATAAATTTGCCATCCCCATTTTTTTCCGCGAGAATGTTTCCATCTTTATCCAGAAGTTTCCCTTCAGAATTTGTATTATAACTATACCCGCCAAACAGCTTTTCAGCCAAAACTGAATCCAGCAAAACTTCCCTTCCCTCTCCGGTCTCGCTTGACACCAGCATGAACTGGCCTGTAGCATCTACATAGGTTGCCTTCACACCTGCCGCTGTTGTAGAGTTTATCTTTGACAGGATATCGGAGATGGTGCTGTTGGCAGTGAGGCCGTCAATGCTCACACCGTTAATCTTAAGATCCAGCTGACCGTTTGCCTTGGTATAGGCGTTGGCGTCAAGCCCCAATGCAGCCTGGCCCAGCTTGCCGTCAACATTTACCTTATTAGATTCACCGAATTCCACACCTAAAGCATCCAGAAGATTATTGTCTGTGGACAGCAGCGCTACAGAAGAATCTCCCTTTGTCTCAAATGTCAGGCTATAGCCATCTCCTCCTTCTGCCGCTTCTTTTCCTACTGTAATAGCGCCTTTACCAAAGGCCTTATTCAAGCGTTCCTGAAGGTTTTTAACCACTTTTTGGAACCGTTCCTCATCATCGGTAATACCTTTCAGTTCAGCCACCTCAGATTTAGAAATCAGTTCCACAGACTTCTGATTTCCGTCATACTCAAAAATCATCTTCTGTCCTGCCAGGGTGTCGAGAACGCTTCTCTCACCTACGGAAGAATCCATAAGTGTTCCGTCCACTCTTTTATTAAAATCTTCTAATGTAACTCCCTGTGAAGTTCCGCTATGCTTGTATCCTAAAGCACTCAACGCAGAAGAATTGCTGTTTATCTGTAAATTATGCACGGTATCATTGCCAGTGCCGTTTTTCAGCTCACCATCCAGGAGCAATTTCCCATTTTCTGCCTTAAATTGGATATTGTCCTTATAGCTCTCTGTGGCACCTATCATATCGTTTAATTCTTTAGCCAGTCTCTCTGCAAATTCCTCATCGTTTTCATATCTCACGTTGCCTCCGTCTTGAATCAATTGAGGCTTATAATCAATCTTTACGGTCTCGGTTTTTCCATCTGCCCCTGTCTTTGTATAAGAACTTTTAAATTCAAATGAAAACTCCTGCTTAAATTTATTATTAATATCATAGGTACCTACCTGAAGCTTCGTGCCTTCCAGCTTAGAATACTTCACCACGCCGTCCTTCATCAGATCCAGGGCCTTTGTCTGTATTTTATCCACGGTATGCTTGTTAGACTGATACACCGTAGCCGTGGCCAGACGTTTTACTGCGGTAATTGCAACATTCTCCACCAGGCTGGAATTTCCTGTGGCCGTAACGAATCTGGTTGCAGCCTCCGCCCCATGGACAGTGATCAGACTCTTGGAAAAAAGATATGGATCCTTCAGATTATTGGTAGAGGAATAGCTGGCATACTTATCTGTCAGATCCAAGATCTTATCTGTAATTCCTCTGTATGCCTCCTGCTTCCACTGAAGCTTTGTCATGTTTGACTTCTGATTCTCAATCTTTGTGTTGGTGCTCAGAGTCATCTGCTCAATGAGGGCATCACGATCGATTCCCGATGCCAAGCCGCCGAAACCTCTTAACGATGTATTTCCCAAGCTGTTGGAGCCGGATACGCTTGAACTTGATAAACTTGCCATTTTAAAAAACTCCTTTCATTTACAATCTGTCTTTCAACCTGTATTGCCATTGATGTACTGAAAAAAAAATCATTTTTAATCTATACTTATTTATCGACATGTTATATAATAAAAATAATATTTCGAAAATCATTTTTACTATTTTTACACGTTGGAGGTATGATTTTGTCTATTACAATTACAGTCTCGAACCAAAAGGGCGGTGTGGGGAAAACCACTACATCTGCGGCATTGGCTTCCGGCATTTCCTTGATAGGCAAGAGGGTTTTGGGAATCGACCTTGATCCCCAGGGCAATTTAGGCTTCTGTCTGGGGGCCGGTATGGGACACGAATACACGATCCTGGATGTGCTGAAGGGATCTGTTCCTGTGGAGAAGGCGCTTGTTGAAACTGATTACGGCGATCTTTTAGTGTCTGATATTTCCCTCAGCGGCAGCGGCCTGGAGAAGATTACGACCGACAGGGAGTATATCTTAAGGAATGCCCTTCGGCCTATTATCGATCAGTATGATTATGTCATCATAGACACGCCGCCGGCTCTGAATCTGCTGACAGTCAATGCCTATTCGGTTTCTGATTTTCTGATTATCCCCATGGCATCTGACATCTTAAGTCTTGTAGGGCTTGCACAATTAAAGGAGACCATCGAGTCGGTACAGGATACCTTTAACCCCGGACTCAATGTCCTGGGAATCCTTTTAACCAGGTATAACCCCCGTACCCTTTTGTCACGAGATGTCCTTGAGATGGCGGGACAGCTTGCCGTCCAGATTCATTCCAAAGTTTTTGATACGAAGATTCGTTCTGGGGTTGCCATCGCAGAAGCACCTGCCCATGGCGAAAGCATTTTCTCATACAACCCCCGTTCCGCAGCAGTAAAGGATTACCTGCTGTTTTTAAATGAAATTGCACCAGCTATCCACCTAAAGGAGGTATCACATAATGGCTAAGAAAACAAACAAAACTTCACATGTCATGGATTTGCTGACAAACGGAGTAACTCAGGAGGCTAACACGTCTGCAGACGAGAATGGACTGGATGCTGCCAATCAGGAGAAGAGCAGCGTCCGCTCTCACACCGTCACCCCAAAGAAAGTAACCGTTGTAGATCAGGGAAGCAGGGACGATCGCGTCTCTCAGGAGATTCTCTCGAATCTAACCCAGGAGCTTGAGAAAGAAACGGAAAATTCTGCTGCCATAGCTGCAGACGTTCCCGCAGCGCCTGCACCTGTTCAGAGTACGGTTTCCTCTGCAGCCGCTTCCATATCCTCTACTCCTGCCTTATCAGCTGCAGTTCCTGAGAATCCTGTACAGGAATCTACAGGTTTGGGAGAAGTCCCCACTGGCGATTTAGGTCCTACTGCCAAAGAGGAATTGGTAAAGGAACAGAATGTAAGCAACGGAGTTGCACTTAAGGTGTCCGCCCAGAACATCATTCCGGAAAGCCTGGTAAACAGTAATCTGGAAGACGGTGAATACCGTTTTATCAATGTTATGGAACTTCTGCTTCTACGCCAGGATGTTCATAAACTTATGGAAGAACAAAATGTATGCTGCTGCGAGCGGTGCATGGCTGATGTATGTGCATTGACTCTGACAGGACTTCCTTCTAAATATGTAGTTACCAGCAAGGATTCAATCTCCCCGATTCTCAGCTATTATGAGAACCGGTATAAGATTCCTATGCTGACAGAATTTATGAAGTCCTGCAGTAAGGTAAGAGAACGCCCGAGACATAAAAAATAAATCTTTATGATATTATTGGGAAAGAACGGAGGATTACGACATGGACGAACATACAAATACCAATCCTGAGACTGATTCCAACCAGACTTCTCAGGAACAACAGCAGAATGGACAAGGGAATCCGCCGGAGCAGCAGAATTCTCAGGAGCAGCCACAATTTCAGCAATATTTAAATCAGGAGCAGGTGCAACAACAGCAGAATCCCTATCAGCAGTCAGGACAGTACCGACAGCAGGATCCGTATCAGCAACAGAATCCGTATCAACAACCAGGACAGTACCAACAGCAGGATCCGTATCAGCAAAGTCCGTACCAGCAGAGTCCATATCAGCAAAACCAGTATCAGCAAAATTCATACCAGCAGATACAGCCAAAACAGTCCAATGGTATGGCTCTGGCCTCTATGATTATGGGAATTTTTGCACTGCTCACCTGCTGTATCCCATTTATCCAGTTTCCACTGGCAGTTATCGCGATTGTGCTGGTTATCCTGTCAAAAAAGGGACGGCCTTTCCACGGATTCGCTATTGCAGGATTGGTTATGGCGATTATTTCTGTTCTTGTCAGTATTGGTATGACATTTTATTGGGGATATGTAATCAAGTTGATGAATGATCCTGAATTTATGTCTATGTATAATGAGATTATGGAGATGTATCAGTAAGTATCACATATATTCAGAATATCATTTTGACCCATCAGATGCCACAGGCCTGCTGATGGGTCAATTATCGTGTTCATTGATTGCTCTGTGTACCTTGCATGGGCATCCAAACGCCACCACATTGGCCGGTATATCCTTTGTTACAACTGAACCGGCTCCAATCACAAAATTTTCTCCAATTGTATGCTAAGATGCTGAAATTGCGCTTCTCATAAAAACAATTGGAGAACCAGAAGACTCCATAAACCGATTCTGAAGTCTGTCAGATAAACTCAGAGCATCCTTCCTTCCATCTCTGAAAAGCGGATGCTCTCTGAATCATTGAACTTTTGCTGTAGGTCTGCGCACCTGCTGCGCTGACCGTACGACGCGCCAAAATGCCCTTTTTTGGCATTTTGTGTGCATCCCCCGGAGGGTTCAAAGCCCCCTTCATTTACGGAGGTGCCAAAAGCGGCATGGGAGTTTACTTTGTATAATTATCAAAATATCCCTGAATATAAATAATCGGCGTTCCCTTATCTCCGCTTCCGCTTGTAAGGTCAGCCAGAGAACCAATCAAATCTGTCAGTCTTCTGGGGGTGGTTCCCTGGGTCACCATAGTTCCTTTTAAACTTACTGCTTTCTCATCTTTTTCCCTGATATACTCCTTAATCGCATCCTTTAACTGCTGCCCGGACAAATCTGCAAAATCATTATCCGCCAGATATTTTAGCTTAACCTCATTGGGAGTTCCCTCCAATCCTGCCGTATAGGCCGGAGAAACCACCGGATCTGCCAGTTCCCATATCTTTCCTACCGGATCTTTGAATGCTCCGTCACCATAAATCATAACTTCCACATTCTTCCCTGTCTTTTCTTCTATCATGCTGTGGATCCTGTCCACCATATCCTGACAATGGATCGGAAACAGTTTCACAGAGTTTTCCGTCGCCTTGTTAGACCCCAGCAGGCCGTATTTGTCATTATAACCGCTGCCGTCAACACTCTCTGTCAGAATCTCATCCAGGGAATATACCTTCTTGGCTCCATTCTCCTTCAGGATTCGTTTTGTTCTCTGGCGAGTGTGAATATCACAGGCAAGCACCGTATCTGTATATTCCAGAATTGCCTTCGGGTTGTTGGCAAAGATTACTTCCACGTCTGCTCCTGCATCCTGTATCATCTGCTTATAATACTGTACATAATCAACACCGGTAAAATAATGTTTGGGATATCCAAAAAGCTGGCGGTACTTTTCTTCTGTCAGAACATCACTCCAGGGATTCACTCCTTTTTCATCCAGCAAATCCAAATCCAGCAGATGGTTTCCCACTTCGTCAGAAGGATAACTCAACATCAGTACCACCTTTTTACAGCCCATAGCAATCCCCTTTAAACAGATTGCAAAGCGGTTTCTGCTGAGGATAGGGAACAGAATTCCTACGGTATCATCTCCAAATTTATTCTTCACGTCTAAAGCTATCTGAGCCGTGGTAGCATAATTTCCCTGAGCACGGGCCACTACAGCCTCAGTGACTGCGATCACATCTCTGTCACGAATCTCAAAATTTTCTCCCTCTGCTGCTGCCAGTACGGAATCTACCACAATCTGAGCCAGATCATCTCCCTGCCGTATAATCGGAGCCCGAACTCCTCTGGAAACCGTTCCAACCATTCTATCCATACATTTTCTCCTTACCATTTTCTTATTCATCTGCCGGCTGTTTCGGAATACGTTTACCGGCGCAGGTATCATCTCTGACAAAATTATACCATAAAACCTTGAATTTTCAACACATTCTGATGAAGAATCATTGCAATTTACTCATGGCAGCAAATCAATCCCCTTTACCGCCAGCATATAATTTTTGAATCCCCAATTCACCAGAATAATTGCCACGCCGCCCCAGACCAGCATCTCATACCGCTTCTCATATCCCGCCGTTTTCTTCTTCGAATAATCCGCTATTAACCGAAATGATTCCACCGCTGCTGCCACTGCTATATAAAGCACCAATGGATGATACTGAATACTTTTCCATATCTCCCCATGTAAAAGATACCGCACCGCTCTGGTGCCGCCGCATCCCGGACAGTAATATCCGGTCAAAAGATGAAACAGGCAGGGAAACCCCTGCCTGGCTATCTCCAGCAATTTGTAGAACATACTATAAGACTCCCATCATGCAACCTGCCTCTACACTTCCGCCCGAATCGTCTGAAGCACACCCTGATAAACCAAAGCCAGCTTCTCTTCCAATCTTTCCAGTTCCTGTTTAAACTGTTTTTCGCTCTTCTTCTCTGTCAGTGCGGCGTATTCATTCAGTCCTTCCAAAGTCACAATCTGACAAGTTCCAAGGCACTGCTCCACTGTCTCTTTCTGAGACTCATACCGTCCGGATATTCTGACAAAATAGCGATGAGAAGAGGTTTCCATAGGTGCAATCCTCAATTTTTCCTCTGTCCATCCCAAAGGAATATTGGAATTCAGGCTCTTAGCCGCCTCTATAATATCCGCCGCCACGGCGCTGGCTGTCGGCAGCCTTCCTGCGCCGCTTCCGTAGAACATGGACGTTCCCAGCATATTTCCCTTCACCAGAATGCCGTTATATACATCCGACACCGCATACAGAGGATGATCCTTTCCAATCATCACAGGCGCTACCCATGCAAATACCTGATCCTCTTCCATACGGCTTGATCCAAACAGTTTAATAGAGGTTCCCATCTTACCTGCATATTTAAAATCAATATCCGTAATTCTGGTAATACCTTCCGTATAAATATCCTGATAATTGACTTCCTTTCTCGTAGCCATTGCAGTTAGAATGGCAATCTTCCGGCAGGTATCGTGTCCCTCCACATCTGCCTCCGGATTCCGCTCCGCATATCCTAAATCCTGAGCCTCCTTTAATGCTCCATTAAAAGAAGCTCCCTCTTTATCCATCTTTGTCAAAATATAATTGGTGGTACCATTTAAAATTCCGGTAATCTCCTGAATCTTCTCTCCCATAAGGCAGGTATACAACGGACGGATAATGGGAATTCCTCCACCTACACTGGCCTCGAACAGAAAATTTACTTTCTTTTTTCTGGCAATCTCCAGAAGCTTTGTACCATAGGCAGCCACCAATGCTTTATTCGAAGTCGCCACATGTTTTCCGGCCTCCAGGCAGGTCTTTACAAAGGAATAGGCAGGATCTAATCCGCCCATGGTTTCTACCACAATCTGAATCTCCTCATCCTCAGCAATGACAGAAAAGTCGTGAATAATCTTTTTCTCCACCTCTGTCCCAGGAAATTCTCTTAAATCCAAAATATACTTTACCTGTATTTCCTGCCCTACATTGGCAGCGATAATCTGCTGATTTGTCTTCAAAACCTCATAGACCCCGGAACCGATCGTTCCATATCCCATAATCGCAACTTTTATCATATTATCTCCAATCTGCCCCTCAGCCTTTTCATCCCTCTGCCCTATTTTTTCTCTCCGCCTAACCGTATCCACTTTAAATATGCACTGATAAACGGATCCAGCCCTCCGTCCAGAACTGCGCCTACATTGCCACTCTCCTCATTGGTTCTGTGATCTTTTACCATGGTATAGGGCTGCAGGACATAGGAACGTATCTGGCTTCCCCAGCCATTGTCCGCCACATCTCCCCGAATATCAGAAAGATTCGCCGCATTCTCCTGCTTCTTCAGCATAAACAATTTTGCTTTCAGCATCTGCATGGCTTTATCCTTATTCTGGAACTGGGAACGTTCATTCTGGCACTGCACAACAATTCCCGTAGGAAGGTGTGTAATCCGGATGGCGGATGAAGTCTTGTTGATATGCTGACCGCCGGCGCCGCTGGAACGATACGTATCAATCCGCAGATCGTCCGGATTAATCTCCACATCCAGATCCTCTTCGATATCCGGCATGATATCGCAGGACACAAAAGAAGTCTGCCTCTTTCCGGCTGCATTAAAAGGCGAAATTCTAACCAGCCGGTGAACCCCATGTTCTGATTTCAGATAACCGTAGGCTTTTTCACCGTTAATCTGAACCGTCACCGACTTAATCCCCGCCTCATCGCCATCCAGATAGTCCAGAACCTCGGTAGTAAATCCCTTCTTATCTGCCCAACGGCAATACATTCGGTAAAGCATACTACACCAATCACAGGACTCCGTTCCTCCTGCCCCCGCATTGAGCCGCAGAATGGCATTGCTGTCATCATATTCTCCTGACAGCAATGTGGTAATCCGTATACCTTCCAGCTGACTTTCAAACTCTTCCAGCATCTGAGAGATCTCGGGAATCACTTCCGGATCATTCTCCTCATATCCCATCTCAATGAGCACTCCGATATCCTCATACTGCTGCTCCAGCTTTCGAAACAGCTCCACCGTATCTTTTAAATTCTTTGCTTCCTTCATCAGTTTGGTCGAACGTTCCGGATCATCCCAGAACCCCGGCTCTTCCATTGACCTGTCTAACTCCGCAATCCGTTTTTCCTTGTTGTCCAGGTCAAAGTGAATCCCTCACTTCCACTAATGGTTTTTCGAAGGTTGATAATGTGTATTTAAACTGGTCTAATTCTACCACTGGTGTCACCCTCTTTCATATTTATAATATTTTATTTTATCCGCCCGCAGCACTGCTTATATTTCTTCCCGCTTCCGCAGGGGCATGGATCATTGGGATAAATCTTCTGAACCATCTTTCTCACAGGTGCCTTGGCAAGGCTTTCGTCCCGGTTGGTTCCTGTCACTTTCGCTGCCGGCTCACGCTCTAACTTCTGCTCTACACGGATATGGAACAAAATACGCACCGTATCCTCTTTCACAGCCGCAGTCATGCCGTCAAACATCTCATACGCGCTCATCTTGTATTCAACCAGTGGATCTCTCTGCCCATATGCCTGAAGTCCGATTCCCTGCCGCAGCTGATCCATATCATCGATATGGGACATCCACTTATTGTCAATAACTTTCAGAAGAATCACGCGCTCAATCTCACGAATCTGCTCTGCCTCCGGAAACTCTGCCTCCTTGGCCTCATACAGCTTCACAGCCTTCTCCTTCAGCATATGGCTGAGTTCCTTCTTCTTCATGGTCTGTCTCTGCTCATCGTTAAGAACAACCGGCTCCAACGGAACAATCGGAAGCAGCAGGGAATTCAGTTCATTCAGATCCCACGTATCTGCCGTGTCATCTTCTGCGATAGCCATATCCACCGCATGCTCCACAATATCTGCCACCATCTTGAGAATTACGTCTCTCATGTTGTCGCCGTCCAGTACCTTGCGGCGCTCCGCATAGATTACCTCCCGCTGTTCATTGGCTACCTCGTCATATTTTAACAGATTCTCACGAATACCGTAGTTGTTGTTCTCAATCTTCTTCTGAGCCTTCTCAATGGCGCTGGACAGCATCTTATGCTCAATCTGCTCTCCCTCCGGCACTCCCAGGGCATTAAACATGTCCATAAGGCGGTCAGAGCCAAACAGACGCATCAGATCATCCTCCAGAGAAATGTAGAACCTGGACTCTCCCGGATCTCCCTGACGTCCGGAACGTCCTCTCAGCTGATTGTCAATACGCCTGGACTCATGTCTCTCTGTACCGATAATCTTAAGTCCGCCCAGTTCCACAGCCTTTTCATCCAGCTTGATATCCGTACCACGGCCAGCCATGTTGGTAGCAATGGTGACAGCCTTGTAAACTCCGGCATCCGCCACAATCTCAGCTTCCAACTCATGGAACTTGGCATTCAGAACCTTGTGAGGGATTCCTTTTCTGTTCAGCATCTTGCTCAGCATCTCAGAGGTCTCAATGGTAATCGTACCTACCAGCACAGGCTGTCCCTTTTCATAGGCTCTCTCAATCTCGTCCACCACAGCCTTAAATTTTTCTTTCTTGGTCTTATAAACCGCATCATCCAAATCAATACGGGCAATCGGTTTATTGGTAGGAATAGAGATGGCATCCATGCCATACGTGTTGCGGAACTCTTTCTCTTCCGTCAAAGCTGTACCGGTCATGCCGGCTTTCTTTCTGAATTTATTAAAGAAATTCTGAAATGTGATGGTAGCCAGAGTCTTACTCTCTCTGCGGACGTTCACATGCTCCTTGGCCTCAATAGCCTGATGAAGGCCATCTGAATACCTTCTTCCGGGCATAATACGTCCTGTAAACTCATCTACAATCAAAACTTCACTGTCTTTTACCACATAATCCTTATCCCTGAACATCAGGTTGTTGGCACGAAGAGCAAGGATAATGTTATGCTGAATCTCCAGATTATCCGGATCTGCCAGATTCTCAATGTGGAAGAAATCCTCTACCTTCTTCACACCCTCCTCTGTCAGATTAACAACTTTGTCCTTCTCGTTAACGATGAAATCTCCCGTCTCCTCAATTTCCTCGCCCATAATGGCATTCAGCTTGGTAAACTCTCCGGAAGACTCACCCTTCACCAGCTGTCTGGCCAGCATGTCGCAAACCTCATACAGTTTAGTCGACTTACCGCTCTGTCCGGATATGATAAGAGGAGTTCTGGCCTCATCAATCAACACGGAGTCCACCTCATCGATGATAGCAAAATCCAGTTCCCGCAGCACCATCTGCTCTTTATAAATAGCCATGTTATCCCTCAGATAATCAAAGCCCAGTTCATTATTCGTCACATAGGTGATATCACAGGCATAAGCTTTCTTTCTTTCCTCCGGGGTCATGGAGTTTAACACCACACCTACCGTAAGCCCCAGAAATTCATGGACGCTTCCCATCCACTCCGCATCACGCTTCGCCAGATAGTCATTGACCGTTACAATATGGACACCCTTGCCTGCCAGCGCATTCAGATATGCCGGCGCAGTAGAAACCAGGGTTTTTCCTTCACCGGTTTTCATCTCGGCAATACGCCCCTGGTGAAGCACAATCCCTCCAATCAGCTGTACCGGATAATGTTCCATATTCAGTGTTCTTCTGGCCGCTTCCCTGACTACCGCAAACGCTTCCGGAAGAATATCATCCAGCGTCTCACCTTCCGCCAGACGTTCCCTAAAGATTCTGGTCTTATCCCGAAGCTGTTCATCTGACAACTCCATCATCTCCGGACGCATAGCCACAATCTTATCAACAATCGGATATATTAATTTCAGTTCACGTTCACTGTGGGTACCGAACAACTTCTCAATGAGATTCATGAATTACACTCCTATGATTGCTCTTCTTTAATTTATTTTTTGATATAATCTTATACATTGTATCACCAACCTTTGTTTTATTCAACTAAATCGTCTCTTATTCACAAAATTTTTACTTTTCAAGATGCCATAACTTTTTTCTTAAAAGCAAATCTGGCACTTTGCACAAAAATAAGCGCTTTATTTTGGTTGTCCACACCATCCACACTCTTTCTCCCCAAACTCTTCCAGACTTATCCACATAAAAAATCCCTTTATCTTCCCACAAAAATCAGTTGTGCACCGAGTTATCCACATTATCCACATTTTTTTACACGGTTTCCATCCCCCTCCCATCTCCTTTCTTTTTTGTTCAGATATCATAAAATTTCTTTTTTCGACATTTTTCTGTACTTCTGTAAATACATACCAACCCCAGAAAGTCGATAAATTTCAGAACTTTTTTCGCATAATTGTCACAAAATTTTCCTACTTTTCATTGAATATTTTGACTATGTATGGTATACTAAGTTTATCTCAAAAGAAGGAGTTGATTCTATGCGTTATACAATTACAGGAAGAAATATTGATGTGACCCAAGGTCTGAAAGACGCAGTTCAGGATAAACTGGGAAAGCTTGAATGCTTTTTTAATCCGGATACGGAGGTTATCGTAACCCTTAGTGTCCAGAAGGATATGCAGAAAATCGAAGTTACCATCCCAGTAAAGGGCAGCATTATCCGTGCGGAGGAATCCAGCACCGATATGTATGTATCCATCGATTTGGTAGAAGAAGTCATCGAACGCCAGATTCGCAGATACAGAAAAAAACTAATCGATAAAAAACAATCTGCCCAATCCTTCTCTCAATTATTCATCGACGAAGCAGAAGACGCTGATAGTGAAGAGATCAGCATTGTCAAAACCAAGCGTTTCGGTATGAAACCCATGTTCCCGGAAGACGCCTGTGTAGAGATGGAGCTTCTGGGCCACAACTTCTACATGTTCCAAAACGCCGAAACCGACCAGGTAAACGTAGTCTACAAGAGAAAAGGAAACACCTACGGATTAATTGAACCAGAATTCTAATGAAATTACAGACTCATCTTTCCATCTGATGAGAAAATTGAATGATAGAAAGTCAAATGATAAAAACGTGCGCCCCCAAGCGCACCACATTCAAGAGGCGCCCCATACCAGGCCGCCTCTTGTTTTTTTCTATCTTCCCCCACTGTAGCTGTTAAAGCAGCTTGGGGGCAGCTATGAAACGGCTGTAGACCATTTTTCACGTCAGCACTTAGCGCACGTCCTTTGTGCGCTTAGTACTGCTACGTGAAAACCTGAGCGAGAGCGTGTCGGAAGACGCTTCATAGCTGCCCTCAAGCGGACCTTTCCCACTGCAGCCTTACCCCCGCAAATACCTCTCAACACTGGTAACCGCATTCGCCCCATCTGCCGCGGCCGTAATAATCTGCCGCAGCTGTTTCTCTCTCACATCACCCGCAGCAAAGATTCCCGCCGCAGAAGTCACTCCATCCTCCCCTGCGGCAATATACCCCTGTTTCATATCCACAAGCCCCTGAAACGCCTCACTGTTAGGAGTAATCCCCACAGCAATAAACACTCCCTGAACCTCCAATTCCCTTTCCTCTCCGGATCTCTTATTCTTCAGTTTAAGTCTCTCTACCTGGCTTCCACCTTCAATCTCCACCACCTGAGTATCCCAGAGAATCTCTATATTCTCCTGCCCAAAAACAGTCTCCTGCAGACTTTTAGCTCCTCTCAGTTCATCTCTCCTGTGAATCAGGTAAACCTTCCTGCACATTCTGGACAGGAAAATGGCATCCTCCAGCGCCACATCACCGCCGCCTACTACAGCAGTAATTTTATTCCTGAAAAATGCACCGTCACAGGTAGCACAATAGGAAACTCCCATACCGGACAGTTCTTCCTCTCCCGGCACCCCCAGCTTCCGATGAACCGCCCCGGTGGCAATCAGTACCGTCTTCGTCCTGTAACTCCCATCTTCGCAGACAACGATCTTGTCTGCTCCCTCTTCCTCAATCCTCAACACCTTATCAACAGCAAAAACCGTCCCCAGCTTCTCTGCATGCTCCCGAAGCTTCATTCCCAAGTCATATCCATTGATTCCTGGCAGCCCTGGATAATTGTCCACCTCGTAGGTAGTCAGAACCTGCCCGCCGCTCATCATCTCTTTTTCAATAACAAGGGTGTCCAGTCTGGCTCTCTGGGCATAGACAGCCGCCGCAAGCCCTGCCGGACCTGAACCAATGATAATCAACTCAAATATCTTTTCCATCATGCATCCTTTCTTGTCATCCTATCTGTTGCTCTGGCTGATCGATAAAAGTTTCTGTCTCAGTTCTTCCTCAATCCTCCCCAGTTCCTGCTCTGCGCTGCGCCGTTTGCTCCGTCCGTCCTCCTGGATTTTCAGCACTTCATCTAGCGTATAAATCAGACTCTTATTGGTCTCCTTCAAAGTCTCGATATCTACAATTCCTCTCTCCGATTCCTTGGCCGTCTCAATAGTAGCCATCTTAAGCATTTGGGCATTCTTCTTTAACAGTTCGTTGGTGGTATCGGACACCTGCTTCTGTGCTCTGGCCGCTTCCGTAGAATGATTCAGCCCTACAGCCAGAACCATCTGTGTTTTCCACAGAGGAATCGTATTTACCAGGGTGGACTGAATCTTTTCCGACATGGTTGTATCATTATTCTGGATCAATCGAATCTGTGGAGCCATCTGTAAGGATACCATTCTGGTCAGTTCCAGGTCATGAAGCTTCTTCTCAAAACGATTGCACAGATTCGCCAGGTCATTGGCTGCCTGGGTATCCTCCGGAAGGCCGCTTTTCTCTGCTTTTTCCACTGCTTTGGGAAGCTCTGTCTTCATGGTCTCATTCAATTTCTTCTTTCCGGCCATAATATACATGGACAGTTCTTTCAGATAAGACAGATTCAAATCATACATTTGGTCCAGTGTAGCCACATCTTTCAAAAGCTGTATCTGATGGCCCTCCAGCATTTTACAAACCTGGTTGATATGGGTCTCTGCCTTCTCATATTTCGCCTTCATACTGGATAGTTTGTTCCCATTTTTCCGAAAAATACCAAGAAATCCCTTATCCTCCTCCGCTTCCATGGTTTTCAGCTCTCCCACCATGTCCGTAAGCATCTGACCAATCTCTCCTAAATCCTTGGTCTTAATATGTTCCAGCGCCGTTTCGGAAAAATCAGCAATCTTTTTCTGCGCCCCTGTCCCATACATCAAGACCATATTGGAATTACTCAAATCAATGGATGCCGCAAAATCATCCACCATTTTCTGCTCCTTTGGGCTCAACACTACCTGCGGTTCTGCTTTTTCCTTTGCAGGCTCTGTTTTTTCTATGCTCGTCGGCTCCTGCTCCATCTCTGTGGGGTACAATGTCAATACCGGTTCCGCCGCCTGTTCAAACTCTCTCTCCATATTTCAGCCTCCATTCTTGCTCTCAATCTTCATCCTGCCTGAACTCTGATGCGGTAAGCCCCTCTCTGGCCAGCATGGACTGTAGCACAGAGGCATCGCTTAGGACATCAAAGGTTTTATCCTGATAAAAATCATCCAGCAGTTTTTCAAATGCTCCGTTGATCGTGTCCAGTGTCTGCCGGATCTCTTTCTTGGCTCGTTTTATATTATCTCCCGGAAATTCTACTGCGGCAAACTCCTGGTAGGATGTGACCAGCTTCACCGTAGTGGGAAGATAATATTCCATAAACTGATCCAGTTCATCCAGCTGCTTCGGCTGTTTCTTCAAAGCAGTAAACAATTGCTCTAACACTGCATCCAAACGCACCAGTTTCCCTGTCATCTCCACATCCCCTATGGACTCCCTAAGCCTGTCCAGGGTCTCTATATACTCCCGCCCCCGTGCAATACTTGCCTCCACAGGGCTCTTCCCCTGCTCCTTCTTAAGTTCCTTTTGGGCTGTCTGCCGCTGTTGTTCCTCTTTCTGCCTCTCTCTGAGAGAATCTACCGTCAGCCTGTACTGTTGATACGTCTCCTCATTTAACAGAAGACAGGTCTCCTGGTCGTCCATCCGGGCATCGGGAAGCATTCCAAGTTTCAGCATCTTCCTTAAATCTTTACGAATATAGCTTAAACTTCTGGAACTGCTTTTCTCCAGACGCTCCAATTCGCAGTATCCCTTTCCATATACCTTCAATTCTTTTATATACTCTTTCAGCCTTCCGATCCTTAAGTTATTCCTGATTCCCAGAAAAAGCATAACGTAGAAGCAGGCCGCAATACTTCCCAGGGTTCCCACTGCCCACCAGCCTGCAAAGCTTTGAAGCGGGACAGCCACCACAATCGCCAGAATCAGCGTCAGCACGCTGAAACCCACACTTCCAATACTTCCAAATACGGTAAACAGAATCCCCGAAACCATTCCCCGTTTATTGACACGAATCTCCAAAGGCTTTGGACGAACCTGAGGCTTCATCTGCTTCACCTTATCCAGAGCAGTATTTACCGTATCTCCAATCGCCTGGTTTAGCTGCCCGAAGTCCATAGAATCTATGGCATCCTTTACTGCGCTTCTGATCTGCTCCGGAATATCCCCTCTTGGCCTGTAATCCCGGTTATCCATCCTTTTTGTCCCTCCCCTTTATCTCCTGCTGCCTGCACTTACTTTTTTATCTCCTTATGCAGTTCCAACTTGAATCGTTCGTTTAAAGTTTACTACACTTTCTCTTTTTTTGCAATTAGTTGAAATATCGTGTATACTAAGATTAACAAGATAGTTACTGTTCACTGGTTCCCAATAAACAGTAACACGAGAAAAACATTTCAAATAAAGACAGGAGACCATATGCCCAGAAAAACCATTCTTATAACCGGTGCCTCCCGCGGAATCGGGAAAGCCATCGCCATAAAATTTGCCAGAGAAAATTACAATGTGGCAATCAGCTGTATTTCCAGAGAAAAAAGCCTTTTGGAAGTAAAGAAAGAGATTGAATCCTTCCGCACGCCTTGTCTCGCTTTTTTAGGAGATGCCGGAGACATGAAACAGTGCGAAACCATGTTCTCAGAAATAAAGCGCTGCCTTTCTGCCCCGGAAGTTTTGGTAAATAATGCCGGAATCTCCTACATTGGCCTTTTACAGGATATGAGTTTTGAGGAATGGAATAAAATTATCCATACCAATCTGACTTCCGTATTCAACTGCTGCAAACTGGCTATCCCTGACATGGTATCAAAAAAGCAGGGAAAAATCATCAACATTTCATCTGTCTGGGGGAATACGGGCGCTTCCTGTGAAGTCGCCTACTCTGCTGCCAAAGGCGGCATCAATGCCTTTACAAAAGCTCTGGCCAAGGAACTGGCTCCCAGCAATATCCAGGTAAACGCTGTGGCCTGCGGCGCCATTGACACGGAGATGAACCAGTTTCTGGAAGAGAGTGAACGCGCTTCTCTGATTAACGAAATCCCTGTGGGACGACTGGGCAGGCCGGAGGAGGTCGCCGATTTTGTATACAATTTGTCCCAGGAAAATTCCTATCTGACCGGACAGGTCATTGGTCTTGATGGGGGGTGGATGTAACGCCTACCACATACACACACTACCGTTTTGGCAAGGATGTCTACAGACAGCTTCCCCTCTCTGTCCAGGAAGCCATTGACCAGTACAGAGGTCTCTATGATATCGGGGTTCACGGGCCGGATCTTTTATTCTACTATAAAGCGCTGACCCAAAATCCGATTAATCAGACAGGGGCTGCCATCCATAAAAGGGCCGGTTCTTGCTTTTTTGAGCAAGCTGCCCTGCAGGTGAAGAAAATGGCAGACCCTATGCCTGCCATGGTATATCTGTATGGATTTTTATGCCATTTTACACTGGACAGTTTCTGCCATCCTTACATTGAGCAGATGGTGCGCAAACAGGGAATTTCTCATAGCGCCATAGAAGCAGAACTGGATCGTTACTTTTTGGAAAAGGATGGATATGCTCCACTTTCCTACCGCCCCATCCATCATCTGATTCCATGTATCTTCCATGCCCGTGTTATCGCTCCTTTCTTTCCCGGCATTGGAGTGAAAAAAATACGAATCTGCATAGAATCTCAACGTTTCTACTGCAGCCTTTTAGTAGTTCCCGGTCCGGTTAGAAACCGGCTTATCCGCAAGCTCGCCAGCTTAAAATCCAAAAATGTGGCAGATATGATTATGCCTTATGAAAAGATTTCCCAATGCGTCCCTATGAATCTCCATATGGAAACGCTGTATGGGCAAGCGGTGTCCGCCGGTGGCAAACTGATTGAAAATTACATTTCCTATATAGAAGGGAATGCCCCTTTGGATCTGCGGTTCCATCACACGTTCGGAGAATTCTGATTTTGATGAGATTCTCACTTAAAAACTGCGGATCGTGTCCTGGGAATCATCACTGGTATTCCTGATGCTGCGGATAACCACATAGTAACCTGTATTGTCATTGACCTTTACAAAGACTCGATCGCCTGCCTTGTGTTTAAAAATAGCTTTTCCGAGAGGGGACTCCGTACTGATGAGTCCTCTTAAGGAACTGCCCCGAATGGACGTAACCAGACGGTATGTCTCCACTTCGTCGTCATCTTCCATATATAAATCCACTGTATTGTTGATTCCTACCTCGTCCTCTTTCGACTCGTCCGATACAATCTCTGCCCGCTTCAGCATTTTTTCCAGA
The DNA here is from genome assembly GCA_910588325.1 of uncultured Hungatella sp. Classification (GTDB taxonomy): domain Bacteria; phylum Bacillota; class Clostridia; order Lachnospirales; family Lachnospiraceae; genus UBA3402. The sequence goes on along the minus strand of CAJUPP010000023.1, from coordinate 5,358 downwards.
TACCGAATTCTGCTTTCATTCTGATTTTTGTCCCTTTTCGCGGCATAATACTCGAAATTTTCGCTTAAGTCGCCCTGAGCCCTGGCTTCCTTTACTGCCTCTATGGCATTTTTACGGACCACCAGCTTTCTGTGCTGGATTTCCTCTTGTATTTTTTCCACATCACTTTTTGTCAGTTTTTCTCCCATAATCTTCTTTTTCCTTTCCAAGCCTTACATTCTCCAGATACTGAGCCAGCTCTTCATCTGTCTGCCCAAACAGATAATTACCGCTTCGTTTTGGCAGACGATCCAAATGTTCCTTCTGTATCTCCTGGTTTACCTGCTCCACCTCTTCCCTGAAATCCTTTGCCGACCAGAGGCGACATCCTTCCCCACGAATAATCAGCTGTTCCAGGCCATCGGAAGTAGCTACGGTCACCTGATGATTTTGCCCCATCTTATGGGCCAGTTTCTCGATATACTGGTCAGCTGTCTCCGCCTCTTTCGTGTAAACCACATGAATGTTATGATATTTTAATGCCTGACCGATATTTCCTTCCACCTTATAGGCATCAAAGACTAAAATCAACTTGCATTTGCGGTACCCCTGATAGTTACAGAGAATATCCATCAGTTTGTGCCTCGCCCCGTCTATGGTAACCTTAGCCAGCTCCTGAAGCTCTTTCCAGGCAAAGATGATATTATATCCGTCTACCAGAAGATATTCTTCTGCCGGATCTTCCTTTTTATCCCCTGTCTGTCTTTTCTGATCGTAAAACACTCTTCTGGCACTGAATTCTCCGGGAAGGGTGCGTTTCCTCTCGCCGTATGTCCGTACGAAAATGGCCTCCAGCTCTTTTTCATCGCTTCCCCAGACGGAGGCACTTCTAGAAACTTTGGATGCAGCCTCAGGCTCTGTCGTATTAGCCATCTTTCCCGAAGCAGGAGAATCGGCTTCCTTCTGACTCTCCCTCCTGATTTTCACAGCCCCAGGGCTCTCCACATGCATATAGTCTTTCACCTGATCCCAGCTTACCAAATAGCCGGCTCCATGAGAACAGAATACGGAGCCTGTCGGATTATCCGGATCCATATCGGAATCATACCCTATGGCTTCTGCCACCTCTTTCTCATTGCGGCACAATTCATATCCTTTCAGGCTGCATGATAGTTTTCCTCTTCCCTTGGTATACACCACTACTTCCATCTGATAATCACGCATCAGAGCCACAGGGGCTGTTCCTGCGATAACCGTCATATCTCCTTGTATCTTGGGCTGTTCAAAGGTTCCCTGCATCCGTTCAATATCGGAAAGGGCTCTGCCTGTGGACTCCGAAGGAATCTCCAGCCGGAACTGGTAATATGGTTCCAGCAGGCGGCATCCGGCCTCCTTTAGTCCCTGCCTTACCGCCCGGTAAGTCGCCTGGCGAAAATCGCCGCCTTCCGTGTGTTTGATATGTGCTCGTCCGGCAATCAGAGTAATCTTCATATCCGTAATTTCTGAGCCAGTCATCACTCCTATATGCTGCTTTTCTTCCAGATGAGTCATAATCAGTCTCTGCCAGTTCCTGTCCAGTACGTCCTCACTGCAGTCTGTCTCAAACTGAAGCCCACTTCCCCGCTCTGCTGGTTCCATCCACAGATGTACCTCCGCATAATGACGGAGCGGTTCAAAATGCCCTACCCCTTCCACTGCCTTTGCAATGGTTTCCTTGTACACAATACTTCCTTCCCCAAATTCTACCCTGACTCCAAACCGTTCTTCCATCAGACTCCGCAGTATCTCAATCTGCACCTGGCCCATAACCTGAACCTGAATCTCATTGGATGCCTCATTCCACACTACATGAAGCTGTGGCTCTTCTTCCTCCATCTGGCGAAGTCTGGGAAGCATCGTATGGGCATCGCACCCGTTCGGAAGCATCAGCTGATAGGTCAAAACCGGCTCCAGCACAGGCAGTTCCTCTCCCCCCGCCTCCCCTAAAGCCTGTCCTGCATACGTAGACACAGGGCCTGTCACTGCACAGATACATCCCGGTTTTGCCTGCTCCACGGCCTCATATTTTGCACCGGAATAGATGCGTATCTGGTTTATCTTTTCCTCAGCCTCCTCTTCCCCCTTCTTTCCAACGTTCAAAGTATCCTTTACTTTCAGACAGCCCCCCAGTATCTTCATATGAGTCAGCCGGTTGCCCTGCTGATCTCTGGAAATCTTGTAAACCCTTGCAGCAAATTTCTCTCCTGCTTTTCTGTCCCGGCTGTATCTCCTGATGCCTTTTAACAATTCTTCCACTCCCTGAAGTTTCAGGGCCGAACCAAAATAGCAGGGAAATACCTGGCGTCTGGCAATTAACAATCGAATGTCATCTTCCCCCACATTTCCCTGCTCTAAATATTTTTCTAAAACATCCTCATCACCACTCATAGCCAATTCTTCCAGCCATGTCTCTCTGTCCCGGGTTCCTTCCAAATCAAATGGAATACAGTTGTCGTGAAGCCTGCTTTTCATCTCTTTCAGCAGCTTATCCCTGTCTGTCCCTGCCTGATCCATCTTATTGATAAAAAGAAACACCGGCACATGATATCGTTCCAGCAGTCTCCATAACGTCTCCGTATGTCCCTGTACCCCATCTGAACCGCTGACAATCAGCACCGCGTAATCCAGTACCTGCAAGGTTCTTTCCATCTCCGCCGAAAAATCTACATGCCCTGGTGTATCTAAAAGGGTAACCTCTTCCCCTTCCAATTCAAATACTGCCTGTTTGGAAAAAATGGTGATTCCCCTGGTTCTCTCTAATTCATAGGTATCCAAAAAAGCGTCTCTGTTATCGACTCTCCCCAGCCTGCGGATACTTCCTGTCAGAAACAGAATTCCTTCTGACAGTGTGGTCTTTCCCGCATCTACGTGAGCCAGAATTCCAAGCACCAGCCGTTTTTTCATGTTCTTGTTTTAATCCTCATATTAAATCATGTATGTATTGCACACCTGCTTTTAAATCTTTATATCTTACCTCTTTTTCAGTTAAATATCTACTGGCATTTTAAACAAATCTTCTGTGAGGTATTCAAGGGATGGCTCATTCCTCATAAGAAACTTTCCGAAACAGCACCCCCAGGGGAATCTCGATCTCCTGTTCTGGGTAGATCCGGTCTGGATTTGGAATAAGTCCAGGCTGATAGGCGGCAATCTCATAGGCCAGATCCAGATCCTCCCCGTAGTATCTGGCAATCACCGACAAATTCTCCCCTTTCTCCACCTGATGATAGTATGGAAGGGCCACAAAGGTACTTATCACACGTTCCCGTAACTGCCGGTTTGCCACTCCTTCCTCCTCCTTAGAGCCGGGAAACGCCTCAAAGACAATCACCCAGTTAGACTGTCTGGAATCTGTAACAGGAATATAGACCCATGCCTGACGCAAAAGCAGTTCTGGATTGTCTGGGTCATGAATTCCCACATCCGCAGAGACAAACTCATGATAGAAGGAAGTATGTTCTCCCTTCTCAAGGCTTATGACCTGTTCCTCCACATTCTCTTCCAGCGCATCTCCCAACAGGCGGTAAAGGAAATCCTCTGTATCCAGATATTCCATTATGCCATCCTTCGAGGAAAAGTCAAAGACGCTCCACTCTTTAAACACCAGAATCCTCCCGTAATCTTTCCGGGGATCCACCGTAAGATTTACCTCCCAGTTCCTTATATTGCATTTTCCCAGATTGCACCAGACAATGATCTCCGCCGCCTCCTTCTCTCCCTTTTTCAGGTCATAGATCAACAGCCAGTCCGAATCCTTCTCCCGCAGTTCAAACACATAATCTTCTGTCACAGGATTTCCCATAGCTTCCTCCAGAAAGCCGTTGATCCCGCCGTCTTCCACATAGGCCTGAACCTGATCCGGACTTCCTTCCAGGTTTTCGTCAAAATATTCTGCCCAGTCCTGGATATACTCACCAGATGCTTCCTCCTCCCACTCCGGAACAAAGGACAACGGACAGGCATCGGTGGAGCCTACATACCAGTCCCACGGGTATTCCATATAGAACTGGTCGCTGCAGAACGCCTTGTGATAATAGTACTGCTGCTGTGCTCCCTCTCCTTTTATGTAGTCCGTCACATCCAATCCCATAAATCCCAAATAGACGGCAGGAAATTCATCCGGCTCATACTCAGACTCCGGCTTTTGGCGGATCTGCGGATACTCTGCCCGTTCCTTCACATACTGCTCATAACTCCCGTCATCCATACAGTCCACTCCCCCTACAACATAGGCAGAAAAAACGCCCCGGGATCGTTTTTCCACCTGGGAACCGTCTTCCTGCATATCCTCGTCCTGGAAATCTTCCTCCCACACATCCTCCGGCGTCTCCACTCCCCCGCAATAAGGATATGATGCCCAATACACCCATCCTAAAAACGCCGCTAACAGGATCTCTGCCAATATCTTTCCCATACGCTACTCCTTTATCCTCATCAATACCCCAGATTCTCCCCCACCAGAATCACTTTTATCCGTCCAAAGGGCTTGCACCCTCTGGTAACGACCAGCTGACTGCAGATACAGTCCTCCTTGCGGCAATCCCCGCAGACTCCTGTCTGCCTGCAAGGAGTCTCTCCCGGAAAACGGAGGGCATTGACGGGGGCTGCTATGTGTCGTACCCTGGAAATCCCGTCCTCCAGGCTGTGCACCAGCTTATTCATGCCTGCAACCACAATCACGCTGTGAGGGCCAAAACACAGTGCGGCCACCCGGTTTCCCACGCCGTCCATATTCACAAGCTGCCCATCCTCTGTGACAGCATTGGTTCCCATCAGAAATACGTCCGCCAGGAGGCACTGTCTCTCCAACTCTACAAATTCCTCCTTGCTGGCAGCCTTATCTCTGTCAATCACCTGGTAATTCCCCTGGCATACCCTATCCTTCAATCCTATCTCCAAAACGCTGGCGCTGCCTCCCCAGCCAACGCTGCTTCCCTCCGGAATAAGGGAAATCGCTACTTTAAGAGCATCCTCCTTCGTGGCTGCATAATATCCCTCCATATGCCTGGACGCAAGGGCTTTGATCACCCGCTCCGCTACCAAGTCATTTCTCATTTCAATCGGTGTCTTCTTGGCTAAATCCTGGCTCATAATATCCTCCTTTTCCTTCAAAAACGCTGGTCTTAATGCTATCACTGGCAAAGTATCTGCTTCTATCTTATCTATTGGCGCCACTGCCTGTCAAGCAATACTTACATAAAAAAGACTGCCTGTTTATTTACTTCACCTCATTTCTGATTTGTTAATGCTGATTCCGGAAATAGAAAAAACCCCGAAAAGTCTTGATTTTCGAGGACACTGAAAAACCCCCGCTTTTTTGTGGGAGTTTTTCTTTCTTCC
>CAJUPP010000022.1 GCA_910588325.1 uncultured Hungatella sp. | reverse complement strand
CGCCTGACTATCATGGGAGGTGGTGCACCCTGCCCGCCGGGCGCATGGAGGTTTATTATGAAAGTCCATGGATTACAATACCCTGATCCCGGTATTAGAGAAATAGGAGAAGCCTCAACTGCTGGTTGAATCTGCCAAAATCAACTATTGGTTAGTTTCAAAGCAGTTTTTTTCTATTATACTGATGGCAAGGAGGACAAAAACATGAACCAGGAAACGATAGGAAAATTTGTTGCAACCTGTCGAAAAGAGAAAGGGCTTACACAAAAACAGTTAGCAGAAAAGTTAAATATTACCGACCGGGCAGTATCAAAATGGGAAACCGGAAAAAGCATTCCGGATGCCGCCATTATGCTGGACTTATGTAAAATACTTGGTATCAGCGCAAATGAACTGCTCAGCGGAGAAAGGATTGCCATGGAAAATTATCAAAAAAGAGCAGAAGAAAATCTTGTGGAATTGCAGCAAAAAGCAAATAACGCCCAAAAAAGTTCCAATTTACTTGTAAAGTTTGTAGCCTTAATTTTAGGAGTGTTGTTTATAGTCAAATATGGAATCGGCAGCAGAACCGGGTATTTTGTAGATTATATCAGTATGGAATTTATCCTGATTCCCTGCCTTCTAATGCTACTGTGTACAGGGTATTGGCGGAGCTTTCTAAAGGCATTTGTCTATCTGATTAAAAGAGACCATTGCACAGCAGAAATGATAAGGGACAGCGTGAATGCGCTTAAACTGGTATGCAGATCCAGCTTAATTTGGGGAAGCATCGGCTTTACAATCAGCACGGTGAATCTTTTGCGCCGTCATATGTCAGATCCTGAGTTTGCCGCCTTCTGTGGGGATATATCGGTAGCAATACTTCCTTTATTTTACTCCTTGGTTATAAATGCAGTACTGATGCCATTGTATTTTGAACTAAACCGTTTCCATAGGAAAAATGCAGAGTGAGAGTATATGGCTGCATTATGAATGAATCAATTATTGTTTCTGCCCCGTTTCCCACTTCCATGCTGCCGTCGGCGGACAAGATTGGGAAGATTAAGACCGTCTGCTGGTGCAAAAATGCGGTTGCCTGTAATGCCAGAATCGGAGGGGACGGAACTATGATTCAGGCAGGAGAGACTGTTCATCCATCCTCTGCGTTTGAATACAAGGAGCGTCAGGCCAAGCCTGACCAATTCCTCTTGGGAGAGAATGAAATAGACCCATTCAACGGGCAGATGGAACAGGAAAGCGGCGGCGAGTCCCAGGGGCACGCCTGCCAGCCAGGTGCCAGCCATATCAATGACCATGATATAGGCAGTTTTTCCTCCGCTTCGTACGACTCCTCCGCCTAAAATCATATTGGATACCTTCACGGGCGCCAGGACAGCGAAGGCAAGCAGCAGTCTGGCGGCTGTTACCTGTATGCGTGGTTCGACCTTATACAGTGGCACATAGGCCCATCGAAAGCTGATTAGGAGTACTGACAGTATCAGGGAACCGGCGGCGCCGTACCATACCAGCTTCTTTGATTCCCGGTAGGCTTCATCATATTCCCTGGCGCCCAGACGTCTTCCAATGAGGATTCCCGTGGCTTGGGACAGTCCGCTTAAAGCTCCGATAAACAGTCCCTGAACAGGGCCCGTCATGGACATGGCGGCCAAATCGCCCTGTCTTAAGTGTCCGTAGATGAAGGTATTTACATTTTGTCCCAGACTCCAGAACAGTTCGGTCAGAAGGATGGGCAAAAGCATCACAAGGTATTGGCGAAAGCCGTCTTTTCCCAGTGAGAGAGAAAAACGGAATTTCTCTTGTCCCTGTACCAGAACCCGGTAAAATATGGCAGTCATCATCAGTAGATTGACCAGCTGGGAAACCACGCTGGTTATGGCAGCGCCGGTAACGCCCAGCGCTGGAAGCCGGAAATGCCCGAATATCAGCCCGTAATTCAGTCCTGTATTCACGGCTGCAGAAGCAATGCCGGCCCAAAGAGGCCAGACCGCACGATTCTTGCACCGTATCATAACGGCCAGAATGGAGGATATGCCCATAGGGAGATAGGTCCACAGAATCCAGGTCAGATAATTTCGCCCTATGGACAGGACTGCCGGGTCATCCTTGATGTAAAGCCCTACAATCTGACTTGGAAACAGCGCGCACAGCACCGTAAATAAGAGTGCAAGGGCAGCGGCCGCCGTTAGATTGAGCGAAAGGCTCCGATTCGCTGTCTCTCTGTCATTCATACCCAGATATTGGGAAATCATAATTCCGGCGATTGTGGAGATTGCTCCCAGTACAACAGAGTAAATAAACGCCGGGCGTCCTGCGATTTCCACTCCGGACACTGCTGTACTCCCCAACTGGCCTACCATCAGCTGGTCAATCATAGAGAAAGAGGATTGCAGCATGGACTGAAGCCCCACCGGAACGGCTATGCCGACTACAGAAGATAAAAATGTTTTCTTTTTCATAAAGTATCACCCGCCTCTCCCAATAACCATAATGGAAAAGGCGGGTGCTTTCAATAGGTTAATCGCATAATCCACAGGGTTAATGACATAACCTAGTACTGCTGCGTTCTACCAGTTTTACCGGAATAAGGAAATCCTCCGTATACTCAGGCTGCTCTCTCATCTGTTTCAACAGACGGATTGCCATCTGTGCCCGCAATCTGTAGTCCTGTCCGACAGAGGTCAGGGATGGGGTGGCTTGTTCGCAGATTGGGCTATTATCAAAACCAATGACAGAAATATTTTCCGGGATTTTAACGCCAAGGCTCTGTAAAAAACCCATCAGGTCCACGGCATAGTAATCGGATACGGCAAATATGGCGGTGTAGCTGCGAAGCCGGGCAAAGTTCTCCTGGTAATAATATTTCCTGGCTTCCTTCTGCATGGGTATTTTCATGAAATCCGCCTGAAAACCAAGGCCATTGCACAGACCGCTATATCGCTGCTGGTCCATGCACTCCTGATTATCAGAGATGCAGAGTACCTTTTGGTGCCCTAAGCCGCGCAAATACCGTCCCACCTGACAGCCACCGTCCAGGTCATCGATTTGAATGTTGCAGATTCTGCCTTTATTTTCAAAGTAGCCGTCATAGACAACAAAGGGAATATGAATGCTGTGGCGGAGCTTTTGGTACTCGTGGTCACAGAATCCTAAAATTACCATGCCAACCATGTTCCACATGGACGCAAATTTGACTGCCTCCATCAGGTCAGTGGTTTTCTTGAGCATGATGAAATAATCATTTTTTTCGATTTCATCGGCTAAATAGTTGATGGAAGATGCTATAAACGGGTCAATAAACGCCTGTCCTTCGTATTTTTCATGGTCGTTAATGACTACGCCAATGATGTAAGAGCCGTTTTGTGCTAAAAGTGTTGCGGCCATATTGGGGATATAACCACGTTCTTCCAGCTTTTCCTGTACCCGTCTGACGGTCTCGCTGGAAATCTTTTTTGTTTTTCCGTGGATTACATTGGAAACCGTGGCGGTGCTGACACCCAGTTCTTCCGCTATATCCACGATTCTCACTTTATTTTCTGCCCACATGGGATTACCTCCGGCGCGGTTGTCTGGTTAGTTTTGCAGGGTTTTTAGTGCATACATAAAAAGAAACGGAAATCATCGATTACTTCGATGTTTCCGCTTTTTATGACCTCATCGGGAATCGAACCCGAGTTTACGCCGTGAGAGGGCGTCGTCTTAACCGCTTGACCATGAGGCCGTATGTACAGCAAATAATTTATAAAAAGTGGAGACAACAGGGCTCGAACCTGCGACCCCATGCGTGTGATGCATGTGCTCTCCCAGCTGAGCTATGCCTCCGTTGACTATTGTACCATGGATTCGAAAAAATGCAAGGGGAAAATGAAAAAATTTGTATTTAAAAAAATTATTTTAAAATGCTGAAAATAAAAAAATTATTTTAGCCCCGAAAGGAGTCCCTTGTGGATAACTAGTCTTTCGGGGCTGATTATTGTTTCAGATTGTCGTTCATATCTGGCTTTTTTGCTTTGATTCTGGATAAAACCTTCCATTTTTTTGAACTTTTCCCTTTCTTTCCACATTTTCTCTGTTAAAAGAATACTTATCCCCTGTCAAATTGCCTATAGCCTTTAAAACAGACATTCGCTTTTTTCTGCCTCGTCTGCTATACTTTTTATTGAAAGTGAGGCCGCCATGAATCAGAAAGAGAAAAAACAAATGGAGTTTTTGGAACAGGCTGTCGATCTCCTGCAGGGGGAGGTGGACGCAAAGGATGCCTTGATCAATGAGCAGAAAAAGATGATCCAAGCGCAGGAACAGCATATCAGTAAACTGTCCAGTCTGCTGAACCAGATCTTGAAACCCTAAACGGAAAGGAGGCACCCGGATCATGAACCATTCTTTTGAATATATTTCCAATCTCCAGTACTGTCTGAAAGCGGCAGAGAAACAGCTGGAGACATTCCGATCCGGGGAAAAATATGTCCGTATGACACAGGAGCATCAGAAGTCCGTCCGGGCATATGAACGGCAGATCCGGAAACGGAAAAGGGAACTGGAACAGGCACACAGGGAAATCATCGCCGTCCGCAACATGTGGTTCGAGGTATTTGAAGATCTTGAGGCAGAGTGGAAACGGGAACGGAACCGTTTAGAGCATCAGCTCAAAAAGATGGAAGAGCGCGCGGTCCGGGCAGAAGCACAGAGGGATGCCGCCAGGGAAAAAGTCACGAAACAGCGTCAGCGGATCTATGAACTTGAAACAGAGCTTGAAGAAGAAAAAGGGAAAAACCTAAAACTGACAGCGCAGCTAAATCATGACTATGAGAATTCATCCCTTCCATCCTCGATGGCAGTCGAAAGGAAGAAGATCCCAAACAGCCGTGAAAAGACGGGGCGCAGACCGGGCGGACAGCCGGGCCATGCCAGACACAGCCGCCGAAAGCAGACAGCAACGGAACTCATCCTGATTCAGCCTCCGCAGGAAGTGCTTGAGGATCCGGATTTTAAGAAGACGAAAAAGACGATTATCAGGCAGGCAGTCGGAATCAAGGTCTCTGTTATGGTAAGGGAATACCATGCAGATGTTTACTATAATTCCAAAACTGGTGAGCGTTGTCATGGCGCTTTTCCGGTGGAAGCAGCGCATGACGTGAATTATGACGGAAGCATAAAGGCATTCCTGTACCTGCTGAATACGGACTGCTGTGTATCAATCGATAAATGCAGTAAATTCCTGTCAGACCTAACTGATGGGAAATTGAAGATTTCCAAGGGCATGATCAATGGCCTTGGAAAAGAATTTGCGGAGAAAACGAAAAAAAGAGCAGAAAGAACTGTTCCGCAGGATCCTGTCATCTCCAGTGATGCACACAGATTGTACAAATGCCCGAATTCATGGAGAAAGCGCATATGTCTTTGTATGCTGCACACCAGCTGGAGAGGCAATGTATTTCTCGCGGCCAAAGAAGGGACATGAAGGAGTCAAAGGAACCGTGGCAGAGGATTACCAGGGGATTCTGGTGCATGACCATGAATCGACCATCTACAAGTATGGTTCGGACCATCAGGAATGTATGGCCCATGTCCAGAGATATCTGAAAGACAGCATAGCGAATGAGCCGGAACGGACATGGAACAAGCAGATGCACTCCCTGATACAGGAAATGATCCATTACCGCAACAGCCTTGATGCCGGCGGGGAATGTGAAGAGTCCATTGTATCCAGATATGAAGAAAGATACAGAGAAGTGATAGAGAAAGCAAAGGAGGAGTATGAGTCTGTTCCGGCATCAGACTATTACAGGGATGGATACAACCTGTATCTGCGGATGGACAGACAGATGAGAAATCATCTGCTGTTTCTGCATGATATGGGGGTTCCGGCAAGCAATAACGCAGCGGAACGAAACCTTCGAAACTATAAAAGGAAACAGAAGCAGGCCGTGACATTTAGGAGTGATCAGAACCACGATTATCTCTGCAAAGGCATGAGCATGCTGGTTGTGATGCGACAAAATGAACAGAATCTTTTTGACAGAGTGTCCAAGATATTGGATTGAGAAGAGCCAGTGGTTTTGACTGATTAAAGTTTAAACCACTGGCTCTTTCCAGTCAAGCTAGCACGTGAACAGTAACATTATTTTTGTTGATTCCTGTGGGTTATTGTTGATTAGAGTACTAGGAATAGAATAGGATTTATTGTAAAATATATACAACAAAAGCAGCAGGAAATGTGATTTTGTTAGTACAAACGGTGAGGTTTACCGCGGAAACAGAGCCGTAATAAAAGAGGAGGAAATTATAATGAGGAAAAAGAGACTTATCAGCGTGTTTATGGCTCTTACCATGGCGGCAGGAACATTGACAGCCTGCGGCGGCTTTGGTTCTTCGGGAGGAAATCCTTCATCAGGAGGAACCACAACGGCTGCTGCCCAGACCCAGCAGAAGGCATCGGAGACGAAAGCAGATGTAAAGCCGGAGGGTGGGGGAGAGGTTACAACTCTGGTATTCCAGGTGAATGACAAGGGTGTTGTTGATGCATCCAAGGATACGATTGCAAAATTTGAGCAGGAGCATAATTGCAAGGTTGAGATTATTAGCGGCTTTAACGGGTGGCCGGATTACTGGTCCAAGCTGCTTACTTCCATAGCCGGAGGAACAGGGCCGGATGTGGCTTATTTAAAGGAAACCCATCTGGGAGAGCTGTATAACAAGGGAGCCCTTCTGGATCTGACGGATTATATTGAGGCTGACGATGGGGTGAAGGAAGAGGACTTTGCAAGTGCGGCATGGGATGCAGTTACCTTTGACGGGAAAGTGTATGCCCTGCCAAAACACGGAAGTATGGTTGCTTTGTATTACAATGAGGAATTGCTGGCAGAAAAAGGATATACAGAACCTCCTAAGACATGGGATGAATTAAAAACCATGGCAAAGGATTTGACAGACCCGTCCAAGGGACAGTATGGTTTTATGTGGTATGAACTGGGAACCAGAGAACCTTGTTTTGCATGGTGGTACGGATATTATCTGATGGCAGGCGGAGGTTCGGTCTGGAAAAACGGAGTACCGGGACAGGACTTTAATATTAACAATCAGGCTGGTCTGGATGCACTGAATCTGCAGGTGGATATGTTGTACAAGGATGAGTCGGCAGTTCCGCCTACCACACAGGAGACGGCTCTTGCTGAGAACGGCAAGGTTGCCATGTGGATGCAGGGCTGCTGGAAGATTGCCGAATACCCGCAGACAGCACCTGACTTAAAGTGGAAGGCAGCGCTGCTTCCCGGGTATAAGAATAATGCCCACAATGCGCTGGTGGATGTGTACGGAGTATTGAAGGACAGCAAGAATCCGGAGCTTGCCTATGAATTTGTGAAGATGCTGACCTCAGAAGAAAATGATTTGAATTTCAATGTGATTTCCGGCCAGATGCCTGCAAGGAAAGCAAACTATGATAAGGAGCCTTATGCCAATGATGAGAACTGGCAGGTATTTATGGAAGCCTTCCAGCTTCCGGAGACACAGCCCAAGCCAGTATGCCAGGGGTATGAAGAAACAGGTATCGCGGTAGTGACAGAGCTTCAGAAGGCCTGGTACAATCAGGTTACGCCTGAAGAGGCCCTGGAAAGTGCGGATGCGGTAGCAGCGGAAATCTTGTCACGGAATCAGTAAACAGATACATGTCGTGCCGGGTGAATTCTCATCCGGCATGATTTTCAAATGGAAAACACGAAAGGAGGAACCTGGCATGAAGAAAAGAAAACGATGGCTTACAGGTTATGCGTTTATCTCTCTGTGGCTGTTCGGACTGCTGGCATTTACATTGCTTCCCATGCTCTATTCTTTTTATATCAGCTTGACAGAGTGGGATTTTATCGGCACTCCCAGGTTTATCGGCTTAAAAAATTACAAACAGATTTTTAAAGACCAGACGGCTCGCATTGCACTTATCAATACGGCTTATTATACGGTATTTTCCGTTCCGCTGCGTCTGATTTTGGCGCTTATTGTTGCGCTTATGTTAAGCAAACCATATAGGGGATCCAATGGAATGAGAGTTTTGTTTTACATGCCGGGAATTATCTCCGGAGTGGCTATCTCCGCGGTCTGGTCCAGGCTCTTTGACCCCTTTTATGGAGGGTTTAATGACATACTTGCCCGTTTCGGAATCCCTGGGCAGGCCTGGTTAAGCGATGTACATCTGGCTATGCCTTCTATTATTTTGATGAATCTGATGTATATCGGGACTCCCATGGTGGTATTCATTGCAGCAGTAAAGGGAGTCCCGGCGGAGCTTTACGAGGTTGCCCTGCTGGATGGCGCCAGTCCGTGGAAACGGTTTATCCATATTACGGTTCCCATGATTTCCCCGATTTTGTTCTACAATCTGATTATGCAGATAATCCAGTCATTCCAGGTATTTACAAATGTTTATATTATGACAAACGGCGGCCCGGCCAATGCCACCATGGTATTTGTGCTGTATCTCTATCAGTCGGCCTTCCAGTATCTGCGCATGGGATATGGCTCTGCGCTGGCCTGGGTGCTGTTTGCCATTATTCTGATACTGACGCTTTTGGTATTTCGTACCTCCGGATGGGTATATTTTGAGGGAAAGGAGGAAAAATGATGGGGCGGAAGCGGAAAAGATTTTTAGTAAAAATAGTCTGGTATGTAAGCGTCCTTTTGATGGCGGTCATTTTTATCATGCCGATTTACTGGATGGTGCTTATGTCTTTTAAGCCTATTTCAGAGATGTATGTGGTTCCCACCCCCTGGTTTCCCAGGCCTCCCTTTCAGATAAGCAATTACATCGAGGCATGGACCCAGTATCCCTTTCCTACCTATTTTAAAAATACGGTAACAGTGGTTGCCCTTGCAACTCTGGGGAATGTAATGTCTTCCTCTGTAACGGCTTTCGGGTTTGCACGGATTAAATTCCCGGGGCGGAACTTTCTGTTTGTGGTTTTGATTTCTACTATGATGCTGCCCTACCAGGTAAAGATTATCCCTCTGTTTCTGCTTTACAAATCTATCGGCTGGCTTAATTCCCTGTGGCCTCTGATTGTACCTGCTTTTTTTGCGGCGGCATCACCGTTTTTCGTGTTTCTCATGCGCCAGTTTTTCCTGTCCATTCCTGAGGAGCTGGCAGATGCCGCCCGGATTGACGGATGCGGATACTTTAATATTTATCTCAGAATTTTTCTGCCCCTTACGAAACCGGCTATGGTTACGGTTGCACTGTTTTCCTTTATGGATAATTGGAACGATTTCTTTATGCCTTTAATTTATATTAATTCCAATCAGTATAAAACCTTATCCCTGGGCCTTGCAGGCATGACCGGACAATACGTAAGCGAATGGCATATTATTATGGCCGCCAGCGTAATCACCGTTCTGCCCTGTGTCATTGTCTTTCTGCTTGCGCAGAAGCATTTTGTGGAGGGGATTGCCGCAAGTGGTATCAAAGGATAAGTAAAATTTTAGAGGAGGAGTTTGGGAAAAATGAGGAAATTTGTAAACAACCCGGAGAAATTTGTTGACGAAGCTTTGGAAGGCATTGTGATGGCTCATGGGGATAAGGTCTGTCTTGCGCCTGGGGACGGCCGTGTTCTTGCCAGAGTCAGGAAGGAAGAGGAGCCGGATAAAGTGGGAATCGTGACAGGAGGCGGATTCGGCCATCTGCCTGTTTTCCTGGGATATGTGGGAAAGGGGCTTGCTGACAGCTGTGCTGTGGGCAATGTGTTTTCTTCTCCAAGCAGTATGCAGATTTTCCACGCCATGGAAGCGGCGGAATATGGAAAAGGCGTGCTGCAGCTGTTTGGATGCTATCAGGGGGACAAAATGAATTTTCAGATGGCGCGGATGATGGCTGAGGAAAAGGGAATTCCCTGTGCCACGGTGATTGTCAGTGATGATGTGGCCTCTGCGTCTCTTGAGGACAGACAGTTGCGGAGAGGAATCGCGGGAATCATGTTTGTGTATAAGATTGCCGGGGCTTGTGCAGATACGGGGGCCGGTCTTGAAACCGTGGCCCAGATGGCACAGAAAGCGGCAGACGCTGTCCGGACCTTTGGCGTTAGCTTATCTTCCTGTACGATTCCAGCGGTAGGAAAGCCTAATTTTTCTATTCCTGAGGGAAAGATGGAGATAGGAATGGGAATCCACGGGGAGCCGGGGCTGGCCCAGTCGGAGATACTGACGGCAGATGCAACGGCAGACTTGCTTTTGGAGAAGCTTCTGGAGGATAATCCCTGTCCGCCGGGAAGCAGTGCGGCGGTCCTTGTCAACGGCCTGGGAGCAACGCCTCCAGAGGAGCTGTATGTTTTGTACCGCCGTGTGGCCCAGGTATGTAAGGAGCAGGGAATCCGGATACATCGTGCTTATGTGGGAGAGTATGCCACTTCTCTTGAGATGGCAGGAGCCTCCATATCTGTGATGAGGCTGGATGATGAGCTGACACAGCTTTTAGACGCTCCCTGTGATTCGCCGTTTTTTGTACAGATTTAAGGAGGAAAGGCTGAATATATGTTTACTGTTGAAAATTTAAGAGAGTTTTTAATTCAGGCTTCCGGGGATATTGCCCAGGCAAAGGAGGAGCTGACCCGTCTGGATGCACAGGCTGGAGACGGCGACCTGGGAGTGAACATGGAGGCAGGCTTTCAGGCTGTGGCAGACCAGTTTGAAAAGGAAAGGCCAGAAACTTTGCAGAAGGCATTTCTCATGGCGGCAATGACCAT
Organism: uncultured Hungatella sp.; assembly: GCA_910588325.1. Lineage (GTDB taxonomy): Bacteria > Bacillota > Clostridia > Lachnospirales > Lachnospiraceae > UBA3402. Next base: position 34,992 of record CAJUPP010000022.1, on the reverse strand, counting down.
CAATTCTGTATCGCCTTCCACTCTTGGAACTATGATTTCCGTAGTCTTTCAGTCGTTTTCAAAAGACTGTGAGGAAAGGAAGGAGATTGACTCTGAGTATTTTTCTGTTATGCTAAAAAATGCCGCGAAAAAGATGATGAATCTTGGGGGAGCAAAGCCGGGGGATAAAACCATATTGGACAGTTTATGTCCTTACATGGATTTCGTGGCAGAGCATGAGCATGACGGCCGGATCCTATGGCGGGAGGCGGCACAGAAAGCAAAGGAGGCTGCTGATGCTACGGCACAGCTTGTACCGTCTGTAGGAAGAGCGAGGATGTATGGGGAGAAGGCAAAAGGAATCCGGGACGGAGGGGCGGTGCTATTCTCTGTTCTTGCAAAAAGCCTTGCGGATTATCTGGTTAAATAAAGGACGTTGAGTCTCTGGGAAACGTACAAAAGGAGGGGCAGAAATATGTTTCAACACCTAAGTCTTCATAAGCAGCTTATTTTGATGATAGGAACGCTGAGTGTGGTTCTTCTGACAGTCTTTGGGCTGATGGCATACCGGTCAGCAGCTGACATTGTGACTTCCCAGGTGACTCAGAATTCTCAGATGGTGCTGGAACAGATAAATTCTGTCAGCGAACAGTGGATTCAATCCCTGGAACTGTTTTCCCTGTCTGTAGCCACAGATTCCCAGCTGGAGTGGGCCCTTGAGGAGCTTAAGAACACAAATGGACTTGAGCAGGTGACTGCGGTTAACACTGTCAATTCCCGGATTCTTTTTTATACGTCCTCTCAGAGAGACATTACTCGGGTAAGCCTTCTGTGCCCGGAAGCGGAGCTGGCTGCCTATTATCAGGACTGGAGTTCCTATTATCTGATAAATTCATCCTCTCTTGAGATGGAGGGGTGGAGTGAATATGTAAAGAACAAGGGCTTTGGAATTCTGCCTCTTCAACCGGAGCATCCGCTGTATGAAGAGCTGCCTTCCCAGAATTATATTACGTTTTACCGTAGTATGGATGTGTTCTCTGATGAGGAGAATCCGGAAAGGCTTCTCCTTATTACGCTGCCAGAGGAGGTTCTGGGAACTCTGCTTGTGGCGCGGGGAGAGGCAACGGACCAGTATTTCATTTTGAATGAAAAAAATGAACCGGTCAGTTATGGGATGCATGAGAAGGAGGTTATGAATTTTCTGGAGGAAAATAGAAACCTGCTTTCCCAGGCAGGAAAGGAAGCCGGGTTTTTGAACCGTATGTTTATGGGGGAACGATATGCGATTATATACAGCTCTCTGAACCGGTACGGCCTCAGGACAATACAGCTGAAGCCCTACGGACAGCTGACGGAGCCGCTGTCAGTCCTGACAAGGGGAATCTGGCTGGTAGGGATTTTCTGCCTGGCGGCAGTGCTGCCCCTGATTGTCTGGTTCAGCAAAAAGGTGGTCCGTCCTCTTCACACACTGAATCTGCGGATGAAGCAGGTGGGGGAAGGTAATTTTGAGGTTCAGCCCATGCCCTATTACACCAATGAAATAGGTCAGCTGGACCGGCATTTTCTGCAGATGACCCAGGAGATTAAGCAGATGCTTGAACGGGTGGAGAGGATTTCCCAGGAGAAGGCCCAGATGGAATATCTGGTTATGCAGCAGCAGATTAACCCTCATTTTCTGTACAATACCCTGGATTTTATTAACTGGATGGCCATCAAAGCCCACGCGGACAATATCAGCAGGGCAGTGGTGCGGCTAAGCGAATTTTTCCGCCTCAGTTTATCCAACGGCGTGGAGGTGCTTACCATAGACGAGGAGCTGCAGCGTATTCGGGCATATATGGATTTGCAGAATCTGATTTTAAGAGGAAGGATACAGTACACGGAGGAGGTGGGGGCGGAACTAAAAAGGCAGCATATTATCCGTCTTGTCCTTCAGCCTCTCATCGAAAATTCTGTTCTTCACGGATTTCCGGACGGCGAACAGGGGGAGATATGTATCAGTGGCTGGATGGATGAGGGAGATATCTATCTTCAGGTTTCAGACAACGGAAGAGGGATTCCGGAGGAAATACAGGAGCAGCTATTAAAGGAGCCCAGCTCCAAATACGGCGGTTACGGAGTGTATAATGTAAACAAAAGGCTGCAATTATATTATGGAACAGAATATGGCGTGAAATATCTGCCGGTTCGGAGGGGAACAACGGTTCTGGTTCACATATTCGATGAGCCGGCAGGTGAGCCGTAGGGGTGTGAACCCAGGAGGATTGATATGTATCGTATGCTGATTGCCGACGATGATGAATTTGTCCTTGAAGGCCTTAAAAATGAGGTTGACTGGCAGAAATATAATATTACCGTTGCAGAATGCTGTACCAATGGAAAACAGGCGCTGGAAGCTCTGGAGAGACAGAAGATAGATATCATACTGACCGATATCCGGATGCCGGAGGTAGACGGACTGGAGCTGACGAGAGAGGCAGGCTTAAGGTACAAGGGAATCTATGTTGTGATTATGTCAGGGCACAGTGAATTTGAGTATGCTCATACCGCATTGAAGCTGGGGGTTTTTGACTATCTGTTAAAGCCTATTACCCTGGAGACCATTCATACCCTGTTTTTGCGCCTTAAAAAGGAGATGGACAAGACGGCGCCGGATTCGGGTAAGGATATGGAGCAGTGGAAGCCTACCCTGGTCCAGAAATATTTTCAGGATTTGTTAAACGGGGTTTCTGCCTTTTTCCCGTCAGAGATTATCATAAACAAGGTTCCCTATTATCAGTGTGCGTTGTTTCATATTGACCATTATAAGCAGATGCATCAGGAGAGGCAGAGGGAGCTGGCTTCCGGCCTTTTGGCGGAGCTGTACCAGTGGGGAGAGGGGCAGAATCCTATCGTTCCCACAGTAGTAAAGGATATGGATTTTGTGATGATTTTCCGTATGACTGCCCGGGAGGAGGAGGCCGGGCTGCAAAAACGGCTGTCGGATCTGAAGCACTGGCTGGATAAGCAGTTTTCCATTACCATTACCATAGGGATAAGCAGAGTATACTACCAGGCGGAGGATACGTATTTTTATGCGGAGGAAGCGCGCTATGCCAGTCGGCAGGGACACAGAAACGGAGGGGGAAAGATTCTGTTTTATGGGCAGGACAGCATGGGAGAGATGGTTGATGTGGCCTTGCTTCGAAAGAAGAAGGGACTTCTCTATGAAAGCTTTCATGCCTGGAATCTTGAAAAAGCCATGGAGGCTTTTGAGGAGATAAAAAAGCTTTTTGCCCTGCAGCCTGCCTCCGGCATTGAGGAGGCTCAGCTGTTATGCGTGGAGATTGTATCCAGGCTGCAGATGGTCTATAACGAATACATGCCTGTAAAGGAAGAGGGCTGGCAGTTTTATGAACAGATAAGCAGGGAATTCTCCAGGGCGGAGACTGTAGATGAATTGCTGGGAATCTTGGAACACGGAATCCGGCAGGTGTTTTCAGACAGCTTTCTGCCGGGAGGGAAAAATAAGCGGATTATCAGCCAGGTACTGCAATACATTCAGGACAATGTGAATACCAATGTCACTTTAAATGAGATTGCACAGAACATCTACATTTCTCCCAATTATCTGGGATATCTTTTTAAAGAAGAGATGGGAATGACTTTTAACGAGTACCTGCAGCAATACCGGATGAAGCTTGCCCAGAAGCTGTTAAAGAGTCATAAATTCAAAGTGTATGAGATTTCAGCCATGGTAGGATATAAAAATCCCAGTTATTTCAGCAAATTATTTACAGAATATACAGGGGGAATCTGTCCGTCAGATTATGAGAAATGAGGTGGGTATGGAGGGAAGGATAACGGATATTGACCGGTTTTCCACCCATGACGGGCCGGGAATCCGCACAGCTGTCTTTTTTCAGGGATGTCCTCTTCACTGTATGTGGTGCCATTCGCCGGAGACCCAGCCGGCCGGGGCGGTGGTGGTTTACAGGAAGATGCGGTGTATGGAATGTCAAACCTGTGTGAATACCTGTGCTAGACAGGCCATAGTCAGGGATGAGACAAAGGATGAAGAGGGGCGTACAGGAATCCGTATACGGAAAGAACTTTGTATAAAGTGTTTTGCCTGTGTAAAGGTATGTCCCACAAAGGCGCTGGGCCGAAGCTCGAGACGTGTCAGTCTCAGTGAGGTGGAGCAGATTCTTGTACAGGATAAGCCGTTCTATGACAATTCTGGAGGCGGTGTCACCCTTTCCGGCGGGGAAATTCTGATGCAGGCAGAATTTGCACTGGAGATAGTAAGGCTGTGTAAAAAAATGGGGATTCACACGGCCATAGAGACATCCGGGTACGGGCGGACCGCACAGCTTCTTGCCATTGGAAGGGAGGCGGACCTGATTTATTATGACATAAAGATGATGGAAGAGGAGCTGCATCGGCGCTATACCGGCTGTGACAACCGTCTGATTCTGAAAAACTTAAAGGAACTTAGCCGGCACCGCCGTGAGACAGGAGAGCTGGTGGTGCGGATTCCCTGTATTCCAGGAATCAATGACAGCCCGGAACAGATTGACAGAACAGCCCGGTTTATAAAGGAGTTGGGGATTGGATGGCTGGAACTGCTTCCGTATAATGAAGCGGCCTCCGCCAAATATGACTGGCTGTTTCTAAAATATGGACTGGATGGCCTGTATACCAGAGACAAGGCATATTATGAGGCGTTGGAAGAGAATGTGGCGAGGATGGGACTTAAACCATATAGAAGGAGGGAAAAGTGATGAAGGAAGAGATTTTGCTGCAGGCCGAGGAACAGGCATGTATGGATCCGGCTCTGCGGGGGAAATCGGCTTTGGTGCAGCAATATTCTGACCAGTTGGAGAAGCGGATGCACAGAAAGCAGAGGATGTGGGGAGGCGACAAAACCGTGGTGACCCAGGAGACAGAGGATACACCGGCTTCATACCGGCGCGCTTTGGCTTTCCAGAAGGTGATGGAGGAGATGCCCATAACCATCGAACCATGGGCCCTGATTGCGGGAAACTCTATGGAAGGCGAAACTATTGTACGGTGTGTCCTTCCCTCATTTCTGAAGGAGGAGGAGCTGGGAAAGTGTACTCTCAATATGTCTCATAAATGCCCGGATTTTGCGGAGCTGCTTAATACAGGGATTGATGGCATCTTAGAACAGCTGGAAGACAGGGAGAGGAAGTTTGGCAAGAAACATAGGGGAAAGCTGCCGGATTCTATGGAGGTATTTTTAAAGACTGCCAGAATAGAACTGACGGCTGTCCTTACACTGGCGCGGCGTTACCGGGACCTGGCACTTGAGAAGGCTGGCAGGGAGACGGATTCGGAAAGGAGAGAGCACTTGCTGGGCCTGGCGGAAATGTTGAAACAAGTTCCTGCCCGGCCGGCCGCCGGCTTCAGGGAAGCAGTGCAGTCTGTATGGTTTTTAAACCACATTTTCAGAGAGACCATGTCTTATTTGTCCATCGGATGCATTGACAGGATTTTGTATCCTTATTTTGAGAAGGATTATCTGGCCGGAAGGATAACCTTACAGGAGGCCCAGGATCTGGTGGATGAGTTTTGTCTTCGGGTAAATGACAGAGCCCAGCTGGAGTCGGAAAACTATGTGGTGGACCAGAAAATGCTGGAGGGAGCCCCCAGGCAGTGCCGTCTGGATTATAATTTTGGATTTGTTCCAAAGGAGGAGACGGATGAGGCGGATGCCATCAACCACTGGGGCCAGAATATTCTTATCAGCGGAATCGGGGAGGACGGAGGGGACGCCACCAATGTGCTGACCTATCTGTTTTTAAATGCCCATGAAAAGTTTCAGATGACAGACCCTACGCTGACGGTCCGTCTCCACAAGAACAGTCCGGCCATGCTTTTGGAGCGTGTGGCAGAGGTTCTTAAGACAGGGGGAGGAATGCCTTATATCAACAATGACGATGTTCTGATTTCTGCCTATGAGCGATTAGGTGTTAGGACTGAGGATGCCAGAAATTATGCCAATTCCAACTGCTGGGAGACCTTGCTTCAGGGATGCTCCAACCAGGAGATGATACGGGGAATTAATTTCTTATATCTTTTGGAGCTGGCTCTTAACAGGGGAAGGTCTTTTGTCTACAGAGAGCAGGCATCCAGCCAGGCAGAGCCTGATATCAAGGATCCTACATCCTTTTCTCCTTGGTGCGGCCCGGTCAACAGCGTGGTTGACGGGATTGATACAGGAGATCCGGCCGGTTTTCGCAGTATCCGGGATGTGATGGAGGCCTGGAAAAAACAGCTGGACTATATGCTGGGAACCTGTGTACAGGAATTTACACAGGAGATATATGCAAACGGAAGCCATGGCCCCTTAAGTTCCAATCCCCTTCTGTCTGTTCTGACAAAGGGCTGTGTGGAAAATCTTACGGATATCTGCCATCAGGGAGCCAGATATGACTTGTGGCATATCCTCTCCGAAGCGGTTTCCAACGGGGCGGATGCTATGGCAGCTATTGAAAAGTTTGTCTTTGAAGAAAAGATTGTGACATTGCCCCGGCTGGTGGAAATTTTAAAAAACAACTGGGAGGGAAACCAGGCGCTGCAGATGCAGATGATACAGGAAGGGGCAAAATTCGGCAACGGGCAGGACCGGGTTGACAGCTTTGCCTGTGAGATGGTAGATTACTTTACAGAGCGTGTAGGCATGTACAACAGCCAGTATAAGGACCTTATTTTTTCTCCCTGTATCGCTACGTTTTCCTGGATTGTGAACATAGGAAAAAGGATAGGAGCCTCTGCAGACGGCCGCATGTCAGGAGATCCGATTGCTGCCAATATGTCTCCGGTTCCTTCCAGGGATGTGTCAGGTCCCACGGCGGCTCTGAATTCCTATCTGAAGCTGCACACAGATTCCATGGCTGCCGGAGCGCCTATTGACCTGCGGGTCAGCTTAAGCGGCCTGGAGGGAGAGGAGGGGACCAGGCGGATTGCCGCCATGATAAAAACTTTTATCCAGATGGGCGGCAACATGATGACCTTGACCATTACCAGCGTGGAGGAACTGCGGCGGGCCATGGAGGCTCCGGAGAGATACCGGGGCCTGCGGGTCAGGATGGGCGGCTGGTCGGCATACTATACCATGCTCAGCAAGGAATCCCAGAAAGTACATTTAAAGAGAGTGGAGCATGGTCTGACATAAAAGTAAGTGCCGAGTAATTCGTGGTATCATAAGGGTCAAAATACCTTTTGACCCCAACATCATGGCATTGAATAGTGAATTGTTTGGACAGAATGGAGGAAATCATGGAAAATATAAAGTTAACAGGAACCTATGAGCTGCATAATAAGGTGGAAATCCCTTGCGTAGGGTTTGGAACCTGGCAGGTGCCGGACGGGGAGACAGCGGCGGATGCGGTCATCCACGCCATAGAGTCAGGATATACCCACATCGATACGGCATCGGTGTACCACAATGAAATAGGGGTGGGAGCCGGAATCCGGATGTCGGGGGCAGCGAGAGAAAAGCTTTTTGTGACCAGCAAGCTGTGGAATGACGTGAGGGGATATGAGGAAACACTGAAGGCTTTTGATGCCTCTTTAAAAAGGCTGGATCTGGACTATCTGGATCTGTACCTGATTCACTGGCCCCGCCCTCTTGCATTCCGGGATACATACCAGGAGGCAAACAGAAAGACCTGGAGAGCCTTTGAGCATCTGCTGGAAAAAGGCTATGTGCGGGCTATCGGTGTCAGCAATTTCCTTCCGGTGCATATGGAGGGACTGCTAAAAAGCGCCCGGGTAGTGCCCATGGTAAACCAGATTGAATTCCATCCAGGCTGGATGCAGCCGGAGGCGGTAGGCTTTTGCAGGGAGCATAAGATTCTGGTGGAAGCTTGGAGCCCTCTGGGTTCAGGAAAGCTTCTGGAAGATCCACAGCTAAACAGGCTGGGGCAGAAATACGACCGTTCTGCTGCCCAGGTCTGCCTGCGGTGGTGCCTGCAGAAAGGGCACCTTCCACTGCCAAAGTCTGTGACTCCTGGAAGGATTAAGGAGAATCTGGAGCTTTTTGATTTTGCCATTTCCGATGAGGATATGGGAGTGATTGATAAGCTGGAATGCGTGGGACGGACAGGCTCAGATCCGGAAAATGCGAAATTTTAGGAGCTTTGAACGGGAGAAGAACCTGCAGGTAACCGGCCAGGTACAAAGAGGCTTCGGGAGTACGCAGAGATAAAAAGGCGGCTGTACGGAGAACAGAGGATTCTGACTCAGTGCAGCCGTTTTTCTGTGCTTTTATCTGGTATATCAGCGCCAGGTTTCTTCTTTCATAACATCAATGTCTATCAGATTAACACCAATAACATTCAAAAGTGCCTTTAAAGAAAGATATTCTTCTTTTAAAATGGCATATGTTTCCCTGGCATATGATTTCACCTTCTGATTGCGGAAAACTGTCAGAATCTTAAATTAAGCATAGAAAAGCTAAAATGCAAAGTCTATTATTATTTCGGCAAGTTTGCTTAGAAGGTCTGAATAAGTGTTACTGTTTGGGCAAGTCTGTGTACTTGCTGTGCTGACACAAAATTGAAGGATGTACGTGATAAATCAGAAGAATATGTATCTATATCAAACATATTGTTGGAAAAATGTGTGAAAACGGCATTGAATTTGCCTGAAAAATAGGATATGCTGTAAATAATTTATTTTTGAAAGGTAAAATCTGCTTTATGTACAAAACTAAAGTTGTGGTGGCAGTCAGCGGAGTAAAAAATTCCGGAAAGACAACCTTGATTACCCGGCTTTTGCCGGTTTTGACAGGGTATGGGCTTAAAGTTGCCACAATCAAGCATGACGGGCATGAATTTGAGGGGGATGTGCCGGGGACAGACACTTATAAGCATATGCAGGCAGGGGCTTATGGGACGGCGGTGTTTTCGGACCATCGCTTTATGGTGGTAAAGCAGGAGACCGGTGTGACGGAGGAGCGGCTTTGGGAGATGTTTCCGGAGGCTGACCTGATTTTGCTGGAGGGGTTTAAGGGCAGCCGTTATCCTAAGATTGAGACGGCACGGCAGTGTGTCTCAACGGAACTGGTCTGTGAGAGGGAAGGGCTTCTGGGGATTGCGGCGGATTTTGCTATTCCAAACAGGGGGGAGATTCCCTGTTTTTCTTTGGATGAGGCTGGAAAGATTGCCGGCTTGGTTTATAACTATTGGTATTGCCGCCAGCATATGTCTATGGTTGTTCTGGCAGGAGGGAGAAGCAGCCGGATGGGAACGGATAAGGCGGATCTCCGGCTGGAGGATAAGACGTTTCTGCAGCATCAGATTTCCAAGGGGGAGGCGCTGGGGATTGAGGATATTGTGGTTTCCGGGTATAGAGGGGAATTGTGTGGGAAGCAGGTGGTTTTTGACCGGTATCCGAATAAGGGGCCTTTGGGAGGGCTGGAGGCGGCTCTGCGGAGGGTGAAACACAGGGCGTGTCTTGTACTTAGTGTGGATGTGCCCCTTATTTCTGTGGAGGAATTGAGGCGGCTGATTGGGTGCAGCAGAGAGGCTGGCGGTGAGGCTCAGGTTACGGTTCTGAGACATGGCAGGCAGATTGAGCCTTTGATTGGGGTTTACAGGAGAGATATGGCGGATGAGATGGAGCGAAATCTGAAGGATGGAAGGGTTCGAAGGTTTTTAGATAAGGCAGGGTATAAGGTTTATGAGAGTGCGGGGGAGGAAGAGATGTTTTTGAATGTGAATGACCGGGAAGATTATGAGCGGGCGGGAGGCGTGTAACAATTGTGAAGGAGTCGCTCAGAGAGATTTCTCAAACGACAAACTACAGGAAGGGATAGGAAAAGCTATGGAACGGATTGGTTTGGAGGAGGCTGTGAAGCGGCTGATTGGCGTATCGGAACCCATAGAGGAGACGCAGCTGCTGGCTTTGGAGAAGGGGATGGGAAGGGTGCTTGCGCGGGAGTACAAAGCGGCGCTTCCCCAGCCGCCGTTTAACCGCTCGCCTCTGGATGGATATGCTCTTCGGGCGGAGGATACAGCTGGGGCATCAAAGGACAGGCCGGCGGTGCTGGAAGTGATTGATAAGATTATGGCCGGGATGGTGTCCAAAAAGATGGTGATTCCCGGCACGGCAGTTCGTCTGATGACTGGTGCTCCTGTCCCGGACGGTACGGATTGTGTGGTTGGGCAGGAGGATACGGATTACGGGGAGAAGTGTGTAAGGGTATACAGGGAGTTAAAGGTTCATGAGAATATGGTGGATGCCGGGGAGGATTACCAGGCAGGGACGGTTCTTATGGAGAAAGGGGAGAGGATAGACGCTGCGGCGGCAGGGATTCTGGCGGGAGCCGGTATCGGGGAGGTGAAGGTCTACCGCAGGCTGCGTGTGGCGCTTTTTACTACGGGGGATGAGGTGATTGAGCCAGGGAAAGGCCGTGAGGCCGGAAAGATTTATGATTCCAACCGGTATCTGATGTGGGGGCGGCTTAAGGAACTGGGAATAGAGCCGGTGTGCTGGGAGCATATAGGGGATGAGGCAAAAACGGCTGCAGAACGGATTGCTGCTCTTATATCGGAGGTGGATATGGTTTTGACCACAGGAGGAGTTTCTGTGGGGGAGAAGGACATTATGCATGATGTGGTATCGATTCTGAATGGGGACAGACTGTTCTGGAGGGTTGCGCTGAAACCAGGGTCTCCGGCTTTGGCGTTTTGTTTTCAGGGAAAGCCGGTTATCTGTCTTTCCGGGAACCCATTCGGGGCGTTTGTGACTCTGGAAATGATTGTGCGGCCGGTTTTGGCTTATATGATGAGGGAGCCGTTGCTGGCGCCTGAGAGAAGGCAGGCCAGGGTGAATGGGGGATTTCATAAAAGGAGCAGTGTCCGGCGGTTTATCCGGGGGATTTATAAGGATGGCTGTGTGGTACTTCCGGAAAGGGGGCATGCTTCCGGTGTTCTGTTTAGTATGAAGCGGTGCAACTGCCTTGTGGATATTCCAGCGGGGAGTGAGGGACTGGCGGATGGGGATGAAGTCGCGGTCTGGCTTCTTGAGTGAAAGAGTACTATAAATACAAACAAAAGTATATTTATGCAAAAAGTCTATTGACGAACCCCCAAAAAGTCCGTATGATAGGAATAGAATCTTTTACAGGGGGACCGAATCTATGGAGTATGGGTTTTTAAGCTTATTGCCGCCTATTGTGGCAGTTGTCATGGCTATCAAAAGTAAGAATGTTATCTTATCGCTGTTCTGCGGCGGCTTTGTGGGAACAATGATTTTTGCGTGGGGCAATCCGTTTGCGGCTGTAAAGTCTATCATAGGAGACTATTTTTTCGTTCAGCTTACGGATTCTTACAATGCCGGGGTGATTGTACTGGTGATTTTTATCGGTGGCTTTATCAAGCTTATGGAGAAGTCCGGCGGTGCCCAGGCCTTCAGCAAGAGCGTGTATAAATATGTAAATACCAAGCTGAAGGCCCAGCTGTGTGCGTGGGTGGGAGGAATCCTGATTTTCTTCTCGGATCTGGGGACGCCTCTTTTGGTGGGGCCGGTGTTTCGGCCGCTGTTTGACAAGCTGAAGATTTCCAGGGAGAAGCTGGCGTGGATTCTGGATTCTACGTCTTCCCCGGTGGCTATCCTGATTCCGTTTATCGGCTGGGGCGTGTATATCATGGGACTGATTCAGGCGGAGTTTGACAATCTGAATGTGGCCCAGTCGGATTATGCTACTTTTGTGGAGGCCATTCCCTTTCAGATTTATGCGATTCTGGCAATCATCATGATTCCGTTAGTAGCCTTTACCAGAAAGGATTTTTCTCAGATGAAGAAGGCGGAGGTACAGGCGGCCCAGAGGGAGTATTCGTTTGAGGAAGACTTACAGGGGGATTCTAAGGAAGACAAAAGGACAGGGACAGGGAATGCAAGGCCCTCTATGGTTATTCTGCCGATTATTGTGGTGTTTGCCACGCTGTTTATCACCCTGGCGCCTTTGGGGTTTCCTTTCCGGAAGGTGGACGGGAATGCGTTCCGGGTGGCGCTTACCATGGGGTATTTTTTTGGAACCCTGGTTTTGATGGCCTTGATTGGGATTTATAAGGTGAAAGGGTTTCAGGAGACGTTTCGGATTTATGTGGACGGCATGAAAGGGATGACGGATGTGGCGGTGACCCTTGTGCTGGCCTGGTCTCTGGGCAGTATGATTAGTGCACTGGGGACTGCGGATTTTATTGTCAATGGGTTGAAGAGTATTCATTTTTCTGCTGGCCTGGTGCCGGCGGCAATCTTTCTTTTCGGGGCGTTTGTGTCCTTTTCTACAGGCAGCTCCTGGGGAACCTTTGCCATTATGATGCCTTTGGCGATTCCCATGGCCCACGGGTTTGAGGTGCCTTATGCCATTGCTGTGGGGGCGGTTCTGTCGGGGGGATTGTTCGGTGACCATTGTTCGCCTATTTCTGACACTACCATTCTTTCTTCTACAGGAGCCCAGTGTGATTTGGTTGACCATGTGAAGACCCAGCTGCCTTATGCCTGTGTCAACGGGGGGATTTCCATTCTGGCCTTTCTTTTCGCCGGGTTTACAAAAAGTCCGCTGGCAGTGGTGCTGGCGGTGGCGCTTTTGCTGGGAGTGATGTTTGTCTGGGGGAGAAAAGGTGCTGGAGCTGGAGCGTAAACGTTTCGTCTGATGGCTGAGAGATTTGGAGTCTGGAGGTGGATATCTTCTGGGCGGAGTATATTTTTTAAGGAGTCTCCGAAGACGGGACTCCTTTTATGATGGAAATTGTTGGGCCAACAGGGCTGCCCCCTTTTGATAGGAGGAGTTTACTTCCTGATACAGGTGGTTATAGAACGCAACCGCAGCTTTCTGTCGTTCTTTGGCCATGCGTTTCGCTGTTTCCGTATAAAAGCGGGAATATAGTTTTTCCAGCTTATATTTGTATTCCTGGAAGAAGGACGGTTCAGTATCGTTTTCTCCGGTGGAAACCAATCCGTTAGGAAGAACGGAATACAGGGGCTGGGAAACGCAGCCGTTGTATAGCAGAGTTCTTGCAATTCCTATTGCGCCGGCCACATCTAATTTGTCTGCGTCAAATAGGATTTTTGCTTCTATGGTTCGGGGCGGATGGTTTTTTCGGTATCGGTGGGATTGGATGCATTCTTTTACCTGTTCTGCATAGGATATGTCAAATCCGTGTTTTATGAGAAAATCGTATGCCTTTTGGCCTCCTATGGCGGCATGGCATAAAGAAGGGTTTTGGAATTGTTCTTTTCTTCCGATGTCATGTAACAGGCAGGCGGCAATCAAAATGTTGTAGTCTGTCTTGTTTTCTGCCGATGCAATTTCTAATGCGTTGTATAGCACGCGATAGATATGTTCTTTGTCGTGGGCTGCATCTTCCATACAGGAAAGCATATATTGTTCTAGTAAATCGTAGGTTTCTTTCTTCATTTTGGGCCTCCTTGATTTATAGGTGCAGTGACGCTTTTTCCAGCAGCTTGGGCTGGATATCGGGATAGGTCCACCGGGTTGGCAGCTGAGAGGTTATGATGATTTTCTCAATTTCATGGTGCAATTCTGTGTCAAAGCGTTTTATGTCTGCAAAGTACAGCATTCCGAAGCTTTCTTTGCCGTCAAAATTGTCTGGTGCGGTGACGGAATAGATGCATATGGGGGTTAACTCAAAGTCTAAAGCGCCGGTTTCTTCGTAAAGTTCTCTTCTGGCAGTATCCAGAATGGCTTCTCCCGGCTCTCTGCGGCCTCCGGGTATTTCCCATGTATCTCTGTCTTTGTGCTTGCAAAATACGTAGTTATCCTGGCTTTTGGATAGTATCACAGCAAATTGAAGTAATTCATCTTGGATGTGTTCGTAAAATTGGACTTTTGTCGTTTCTGCCATTTGGGTTACTCCTCTGTTTGTGGTTTTAAAACGGATGACAGGCTATTCTCTATTCGCTGTAAAGGATAGCCTTTTTACGTTACTAAGAGAATTATAACATGTTATATCGGATATTGCTAATAAAGATTTGGGGCGTAAAGTTATTGTTGTAAAATCTGAAGTGGGATATTAGAATAGAAATCATGAGTGAGTGGGATTTTTGTTTGAAGGAAGGGAGTAGCAATGGGACAGGAAGAGAAAGTGAAGGTTATCCATACAACCGGGCGGAATAACTGTGGAGGGCGGTGTGTCATCCATGCCCATGTGAGGGACGGGAGGATAGAGAGGCTGACGACGGACACACAGGAGGCGGCAGGGTGCGGTGCGCCTTTGACAGCTTGTGTCCGGGGGATGAATTACCACAAGACGTTTCTGGGGGAGGACAGGCTGCGCTATCCTATGAAGCGCGTGGGGCCCAGAGGGGAAGGAGCGTTTGAGAGGATTAGCTGGCAGGAGGCAGTGGATATCATAGCCGGGGAGTGGATACGGATTCGGGATACTTACGGCCCTGGGTCCAGGTATGTGAATTATGCCACGGGAATCAGCGCCCTTATGAGGGGCAATACTCTTGCCAAGCGTCTGTTGAGCCTGGACGGAGGGTTTCTGGATTATTATAATTCTTACAGCACGGCCTGCATCCGCCAGGCTACGGATTTAATGTACGGAACCAACCGGACGGGGAACAGCCTGGAGGATTGGCTGAATACCAATCTGATTATTTTATGGGGGCACAATCCGGCGGAGACCAGGTTTGATACCACCATGTGTTATCTGAAAAAGGCCAGGGAGAAGGGGATTCCTGTGGTGGTGGTGGATCCCAGGAAGAATGATACGGTTCTTGCCCTGGATGGGGAGTGGATTCCCATCCGGCCGGCTACGGACAGTGCCATGATGGATGCCATGGCTTATGTGATAATTAAGGAGGGGCTGGCGGACCGGGAATTCTTAGACCGGTGCTGCCTGGGGTTTGACAAGGAGCATATGCCGGAGGGGATTGACCCATCGGAGTGTTATCTGTCCTATGTGACGGGGGAGAAGGATGGTGTGCCCAAGTCCCCGCAGTGGGCGGAGGAGATTACGGGGGTTAAGAAGGAAACCATAGAAAAGCTGGCGGTTCGCTATGCCACGGCCAGGCCGGCGGCCTTGATTCAGGGGTATGGGCCTCAGCGGAATGGGTATGGGGAGCAGATTGCCAGAGGCGGCATTCTTCTGGCGTGTATCACCGGCAATGTGGGTGTAAAGGGGGGATGGGCCAGCGGAACGGCGGACAACGGTGTTCACAGGATGCCGTCCTTTCCTGTGCCGCCGAATCCTTATCCTATGAAGATTCCTGTGTTTTTGTGGACCGACGGGATAGTCCGGGGACATGAGATGACCGGGCTTGACGGGGTGGCTGTGACGGGGGATGTGCGGCAGGCTGTGAGACGGTGGAATCCGGAAACTGCAGGGGGGAGCAGGTGGAGGATGGGGACGGATGGGACGGCGCCAGGGCAGGAAGCCGTGTGGAAGGCGGACATAGAAGCTGAAGGGAAGACTGGAATCCCCACTGAAATGGGGATAAGACAGGAAGCAGAGGAAATTTCAGTGGATTCCGATGAGGGATTATGGGAAAGAAACGTACATCTGGCAAGTGACATCAAGATGATTCTCAATCTGGCAGGGAATTGTCTGATTAATCAGCACAGCCACATTAACCGGACAAAAGAGATTCTTAAGGATACTTCCAAGTGTGAGTTTATTGTGTGCAGCGATTTGTTTATGACATCCAGTGCTAGGTTTGCGGATATTCTGCTTCCCGGCGTGTCCATGTTTGAGTGTGAGAACATCACCATGCCCTGGCAGTACGGAAATTTTCTGGGATTTAACAACAAGGTGATAGAACCGCTTTTTGAAGGCAGGTTTGAGTATGACTGGCTCAGCGAGGTGGCGGACCGGCTGGGGCTTAAGGAAGAGTTTACACAAGGAAGGACAGCGGGGCAGTGGCTGGAAAGCATTTACAATGATTTGAGAAAGCAGGAGACAGAGCTGCCGGACTATGAGACATTTAAAAAGGAAGGGATTTACCGGTATCGGAATAACCCGGGGGTGATTGCCTTTGAGAAGGAGAGAAAAGACCCGGACAAGTATCCGTTTCCAACGAAAAGCGGAAGGATTGAGATTTTTTCTGAGAAGGTTTACCGGACAAAATACCGGGAGTTTGTGCCGGCCATTCCCCGGTATGTGGAGCCTCCGGAGGGGCCCCGGGACCCGCTGGCAGCCAGGTATCCTCTGCAGCTGGTTGGCTGGCATACGAAGCGCAGGTGCCACAGCATCCATGACAACAACCAGGCCATGGATAAGCTGGACCCCCAAAGGTTGTGGATGCATGAGAGGGACGCGGCGGCCAGGGGGATTTCGGACGGGGATGAGGTGCTGGTGTGGAATGACCGGGGGTGTATCCGGATTCCTGTAAGGATAACGGACCGGATTATGGAAGGGGTGACGGCGCTTTCCCAGGGGGCCTGGTATAAGCCGGACAGGGACGGGGTTGACAGGGCAGGGTCTGTCAATGTTCTCACTTCTTTAAGGCCTACTCCTTATGCAAAGGGGAATCCCCAGCATACCAATCTGGTGGAGGTGAAGAAAGCGGCGGCACGAGAGGATTGATATAGTGCCACCGCTTTCTTTTTATTTCATATCTACTCAAATTGGCTTGCATATAGTTTATAATAGAAGCCTTTTTGGACCATCAGTTCATCATGGGTTCCCTGCTCTACCACATCGCCGTGGTCAACAACCAGAATCTTATCTGCATTCTGGATGGTGGAGAGGCGGTGGGCAATGACAAAGCAGGTCTTGCCTTTCATCAGGCTCCGCATGGCTTTCTGAACCTGCTGCTCTGTGTTGGTATCCACGTTGCTGGTGGCCTCGTCGAGAATCAGCATGTGGGTGTCGTAAAGCATGGCGCGGGCAATGGTTAAAAGCTGCTTCTGCCCCTTGCTGATATTGCCTCCGTCTTCCTGGATGACAGTGTTGTAGCCCTGAGGAAGTTTCATAATGTAGCTGTGGATATGGGCGGCTTTTGCCGCAGCCACCACCTCATCCATGGTGGCTCCTTCTTTTCCGTAGGCGATATTGTCAAAAATGGTGCCGCAAAATACCCAGGTATCTTGAAGGACCATGGAGTAGCTGTGGCGGAGGCTGTCCATGGTGTAAGTCCGGCAGTCTCTGCCGTCCACATAGACAGCGCCACTGTCTACATCATAGAAACGCATCAACAGATTGATGATAGTGGTTTTTCCGGCTCCGGTAGGTCCTACGATAGCAATGGTCTGTCCGGGACGGGCTTCCAGGTTCAGATTGTGAAGGATGGTTTTTCCGGGAAGGTACCCGAAATCAACCTCTCTGGCTTTTACATCTCCTTTGCAGTCATTTAAGACCGCCGCATCATACAGATCCTTCACCTCTTCTGGTTCATCCAGCAGTTGGAAGATACGTTCGGAAGCGGCCAGGGCGCTGAAAATCTCATTGGTGATGTTGGCAATCTCATTGATGGGCCCGCTGAATTTGCGGCTGTACAGGATGAAGCTGGATATCTGGCCTAAGGTTACCAGATTGTACAGGTACAGCGCCGCACCGCCCATACCGATGGCCGCAAGGCCGATATTGCTTATCATGCCGATGGTGGGGCCCAGGGTCATGCCCAGAACGTCTGCATTTTTATAGGCTGTGGCCGCACGGAGATTGATATGGTCAAACTGACTGCACACGTAATCCTCGTGGGCATAGGCCAGGATAGTCTTCTGTCCGGAAATCATTTCTTCCACGAAGCCGTTCATGACACCGTAAGCGGCGCTTCGCTTTGCATACATGGGACGGGTTTTCCTGCTCATATATTGTGTGAACAGAATAGAAACTGGGATGGTGAATGCCATGCACAGAACCAGTGGAACGGAGATGATGCACATCATAATGAAACTTCCGATTACGGTGACACTGCTGGTTAGGATCTGGACCACATCCGTGGAAATGCAGGTACAGATAACATCAATATCATAGGAAATGCGGCTGATGATATCGCCGGCCTGATTGCGGTCGAAATAACCTACAGGCAGGGACATCAGCTTTCCAAAGACATCTTTGCGCATGGTTCTGGCAATCTGCCGGCCTACACGCATCATGCCCACGGTTACAAGAAAGCTCATGGCGTTGCTGCCTATGTAGACAATGAGCATTAATTTTGCATAGTGAAGGACCAGATCCATCTGGACTCTGCCTGAGCCGGCACTGGCTGCGGTGATGGCTTTTCCGGCAAATCCCGGCCCCATCAGGTTTCCAATATTGCTGGCAAATGTACATAACAGAAGAAGCAGGATAATCCATTGGCATTTCATCAGATATCCTATGGTGCGTATCAGAGCACCTTTGGTATTTTTCGGCCTTTGTTTTGCGCCGCCTTGATTGCCATAACCTGGCATATTACATTCCTCCTAGTTTTTATGATGTACTCTCGGAGTCTCTTTGTGCCTGATTTTGTGAGATGATTTTTTGTCCTATGTGCATAAATTTATGAGGCGTACGTGGAACGTACGTTGATTAAATTTAGGTGCATAGGGCGGAAAATCAGCCGCAAAGGCAGGTGCAAGAGAGATTCCGAGAGTACATTATGATGTATGTCGGGAGTCTTTTCTGCACCTGCTTTACAATACAGCACCCATCTGGGCCTCGTAGATTTGGCGGTAGGCGGGACAGTGCTTTAGCAGGTGGCTGTGGCTGCCGTATCCGATGCATTTCCCATTGTCCATTACCAGAATGTGGGTCAATCCCATAAGGCTGCTGATTCGCTGTGCCACCATAATAAGCGTTGTGTCTGGATAGTTTCCAAGAATCTCACGGCGCATGGCTGCGTCTGTCTTGTAATCCAGAGCACTGGAGCTGTCATCCAGAATGAGGATTTCCGGCGAGCCGGCCAGGGCCCGGGATATGAGGAGACGCTGTTTCTGGCCGCCTGAAAGATTGGCGCCTTTTATGCTGGCCTGGTAGGAGAGACCGTCCTCCAGGCTGTCCACATATTCGGCGGCCATGGCATGCTTCACCGCATTGCTGACTGCGCAGCCGGGTAATCCCCTTCCGAAATCAATATTTTCATAGAGAGTATCCTGGAAGATGATGTCATTTTGTAAGACAACTCCGAACTTGCTGTGCAGCTCATCCTTATCATAGGCTCTCACATCTTTCCCATCGATGAACACCCCTCCTTCACTGGCATCATAGAAACGAAGAAGAAGGTTGATAATGGTGGTCTTGCCGCACCCTGTAGGCCCGATGATTCCAAGACTTTCTCCACGGTTGACGGCAAAGCTGATATCCTGAAGAGCCATTTCTCGTTCTTCTCCGGCAAAGCCGTCGCTGTGCGCATCATTTTTCCCGTAATTGAAATTCACATGCTCAAAGCGGATAAATTCTGGGCCGGAAGGGGACAAGGCTTCGCTGCACGGCAGAATATGCTGGCTGCTTTCTGTCTGAAGTACCGCATCGATACGGTTGGCGCTGGCAGTGGCCTTACTTAAAGTCATGAAAATACGGTTTAATCCCATGACTCCCATAGTAATCATATTGAAATACGTTAAAAATGCCAGGATTACGCCGGAACGGATATATCCGGCATTTACGCGCCAGGCTCCAAGAATCACCACCACAGTCAGTCCGATGTTTAAGAAAGTCTGCATCAGAGGGCCAGGCACCGCCATAACCATACTGGCCTTCATATCATCCCGGGTTAGGGTTTCATTGGCGGCTGCAAATCTTTTTTTCTCCCACGTGCCCTTGCTGAGAGATTTGATAACACGGATTCCGCTGATGTTTTCACGCATGATACGGACCACGGTGTCCAGGGAATTCTGAACCGTCTGATAGAGAGGAATTCCTCTGGAGGACACGAAGAAAACGATACATATCAGGACAGGAAGCATGACAAGCAGAACCAGGGACAGGGTAAAGTCCATAATCATGGTCATGATGACTCCTCCGGCAAGTATAATAGGAGCCCGTACACATAGGCTCTGCAGCTGCTGGACTGCGGTCTGTATGTTGTAGCTGTCGCTGGTCATCCGGCTGATGAGACTTGGCAGTCCAAAGCAGTCAAACTGGCTGCCGGACAGATTGATGGTTTTGGTGAACAGATCCTGCCGGACGCGGTAACTGATTTTGTGGGCATTGTCAATGGCCTTCCGGTTGGCCATAACGCT
This sequence comes from uncultured Hungatella sp., assembly GCA_910588325.1. Classification (GTDB taxonomy): domain Bacteria; phylum Bacillota; class Clostridia; order Lachnospirales; family Lachnospiraceae; genus UBA3402. Next base: position 14,864 of record CAJUPP010000022.1, on the reverse strand, counting down.
GAAATAGCGGCACAGAAAAGCGGATAAAAACATAAGTATTCCCCATAAAAGAACCAGGGAAAGACTCCCCATAGGCACAATATCATCGATGATATACTCTAAAATATAAGGAAGAAGCAGCTCTGTCATGGTGGCAATCAGCTTGATGACAATGGCGGCAGTGATTGCGGCTTTACAATGCCCCATATAGCGCAGGAGTAATTTCATATTCAGCACCCTCCTGTCTTTGGCTCCTGTATCAGATGAAGGGCATTCTGGTACAGGATTTCTGTCAACCGTGAAAGTTCCGCCCGGTCTTCCTGGGTTAAGCCTTCCAGAATATGTTCTGTAAATGCCTCGAAGGCACCATGAACCGCCGGGTAGATAGCGTAGGATTGTTCGGTGGGGTAGATACGGCGGCAGCGCCCGTCTTCCGGGGAAACCTGCCGTTTAATGTAGCCGGCTTCTTCTAACCGGTTCAGCTGATGGGCTACGGTTGTCTTGTCAATGCAGATGGCAGCGGCAAACTGCTCCTGGGAGCAGCCGGGGAAACGGCAGGCATAGCTGATATAGATATGCTGGGATGGGTTCAGAGGGCACTGTTTCAGCTGCTTCTTGCGGTATGTATGGCAGCAGCGGCTGATGCGCATGATATTTCCTAATGTTCGACTTCTCAATGTGGGTAAGGCCTCCTTTTTGGAAATTTTACTGTTGATTTACGGGAAGTATATCATATATAGTTGTAAAAAGCAACAAAAATTATTTAGGTACCTTGATAAAATAAAGAGAGTGGTGTACAATGCAATTCGTAAGGTACCGAAGTAAATAGACGCAGGAAAGAAAGGAGACAATAGATGACTGGAATGAATGAGAATAAAAACGAGGTTATGGTTTGCCCGGGGTGCAGAAGGCATTGTTCGCTGGATGCTTTAAGCTGTGACAGAGGTGAGCGGTATAAGGAAAGGATAGAAGCAGGCGAGGCGGAAGAAAGGCTGGATTATGAGGATGCAGGCAGAAGCCGCAGCAGACGGGGGCATGGGCGTGAAACGGAATATGATGGGAGAGACGAGAGAGGCCGCAGAAATGAAAGATGTGAGAGAGGCCATAGAGGTGACAGAGATGAAAAGTGCCAGAGAAGTCATGGAGGCGCAGGATATGAAAAGGAGGGGAGACACGGGCATCGGGGAGACTGGGAAAGACACCATAAGGACGGGCAGGAAGAATATCAGGGCAGGTATTTGGGGGAACACTGGCAGGAAATAGAGGATGATTCTCTTCTGGGACTTTTACACAGCTGCCATCACCATCTGTTCCGTCATGCCGGCCAGAGCCGGACACAGGACAAGGTTCTGAAATTATTGGCCCAGCGCGGAGAATTGACGCAGAAGGAGCTGCGGCAGGTACTGGATACAAGACCTGGTTCCATCAGCGAGCTGATTTCTAAGTTAGAAGCCAAAGGCCTGGTCATCAGCGAAAAAGATCCCCAGGACCGCCGCCAGTCGGTCTTAAAGCTTACCGGCCGGGGAATGGAACGAGGGACTGCCTTGTCTCAGACAGAAGGTGAGGGACAGATGTTTGATGCCCTGACAGAGGAAGAGCAGGGAACGCTGAAATCCCTTCTGGAGAAGCTTGTAAACAGCTGGAAGTAAAGCAGAACAAGAGATCTGCATCTAAAAACAGGGGCTGCAGCACAACGATTGCCGCAGCCCCTCAACATTCGGAGGGCTGACAGGAAGGGGGATTCCTGTCAGCAAGAGTATGAAAAAGTCTTGAAACAGGTTTTCACCTGATTTCGATTATAAGTTTATATGATAAATGTGACGAAAGTTTGTTTTCTTTCTTAACAAATTATAAATAGGACCATAGATTGTCTTTTCATCATTTGGTTTCATTGCGCTTTCAAAAAACAAAAATTATTTGTGTTTTGAAAGAGAAACCATTGCATATTTTTCTTAACACATGATATAATAATTGCAAAAAAATAAAAAAAATATATTTTTGAAAGCGGATGAATTCATGAAGACGATTTTGAGAAAGCGATATTTGGATAGAATGATTGATTTGAAGGATACTCCAGACATAAAAATCATTACAGGAATCAGGCGTTCCGGAAAATCTCAGTTGATGCAGGATTATGTAGAATATTTGCAGAATCATTTTAGCAATGCCAATATTATTTACGTAGATTATATGGATTTGGCATTTGAGAAAATCAAAGAGTATCATGCGCTTCATAATTACGTGGAGGAGAGGTATCAGGCAGGAAAGGCAAATTATGTCTTTGTAGATGAGGTACAGATGTGTCCCGGATTTGAACTGGCCATTAACAGCCTGTATGCAAAAAGAAAGTATGATATTTATCTTACCGGTTCAAATGCATTTTTATTAAGTGGGGATTTGGCGACGCTTTTTACCGGACGCTATATGGAGATTCCTGTATTTCCTTTTAGTTTTGAGGAATATTGTGAATATTACAATGGTATCAAAGACAGAGAACAGCTTTTTGAAGATTATTCCGTAAACGGTGGACTGGCAGGTTCTTATGTTTATCGAACCGAAAAGGACAGAACGAATTATATAAAAGAAGTTTATGAAACAATTGTAACCAGAGATCTTGTACAGAAGTATCATCTTCCTGATACTACGGTACTGCAACAGCTCAGTGAATTTCTGATGGATAATGTTAGCAATCTGACTTCGCCCAATAAGGTGAGCAGTATTCTTTCCGATAACAAGATTGCTACCAACCATATGACAGTTGGAAAATATATCAAATATCTGTGTAACGCTTTCGTCTTTTATGACATTAAGAGATATGATATTCGGGGAAAGAAGTATCTGGAATCACTGGATAAGTTTTATCTGTGTGATACAGGTATCCGCTATGCGGTTTTGGGCAGCAGGAACATGGATTATGGGCGTATATATGAAAATATTGTCTGCATGGAGCTTCTTCGAAGAGGCTTTGATGTCTATGTGGGAAAATTGTATCAAAAAGAAATTGATTTTGTGGTACAGCGTGGAAACGAAAAAATATATATCCAGGTCAGTGATAATATTGCCGGCGAAGATACCTTCAAACGGGAGGTTGCGCCGCTTTTAAGTATACGGGATGCGTATCCTAAAAAAGTAATTGCCAGAACAAAACATCCGAAATACACATATGAGGGTATTGAAATTTGCGATATTGCAAAATGGCTTCTGGAGAAGTAAGTGAATGGTAACGTAAAATTTTCGTAAAAAAATTATAGTAGGAATTTTCAAGAATAGATGCTATACTAGTCCTACCAGCCTGCGGGCCGTCTTTTTGGCTGCCCCGGCATAATCAGGAGGAAACCATGGAGAAAAGTAAAAAGATCATTCTGACCGGAGACCGGCCTACGGGAAGGCTGCATGTAGGTCATTATGTAGGTTCATTAAAACGGCGGGTGGAACTGCAGAATTCGGGGGAGTTTGACCAGATTTTTATTATGATCGCCGATGCCCAGGCTCTTACGGACAATGCGGACAACCCGGAGAAGGTGCGCCAGAACATTATCGAGGTGGCTCTTGACTATCTTTCCTGCGGATTGGACCCGGCCAAATCCACCTTATTTATCCAGTCCCAGATTCCGGAGCTGACGGAGTTAACCTTCTATTATATGAATCTGGTGACTGTATCCAGGCTTCAGAGAAATCCTACGGTGAAGAATGAGATCAAGCTGCGCAATTTTGAGGCCAGCATCCCGGTAGGTTTCTTCGCTTATCCCATCAGTCAGGCATCTGACATTACAGCCTTTAAGGCCACCACGGTTCCCGTAGGGGAGGACCAGCTTCCCATGATTGAGCAGACCAGAGAGATTGTGAGAAGCTTCAACCATATCTATGGTGAGGTTTTGGTAGAGCCGGATGTGCTTCTGCCGGACAACAAGGCGTGCCTGCGCCTTCCGGGGACAGACGGCAAGGCCAAGATGAGCAAGTCCTTAAACAACTGCATCTATCTGTCCGACACACAGGAGGAAGTGAAGAAGAAGATCATGAGCATGTTTACGGATCCCAACCATATCCGTGTGGAGGATCCGGGATGCGTGGAAGGCAACCCAGTATTTATCTATCTGGACGCTTTCTGCCGGGACGAGCATTTTAAGACCCACTGGCCGGAGTATCAGAACCTGGATGAGCTGAAGGCCCATTACACCAGAGGAGGCTTAGGGGATGTGAAGGTGAAACGGTTCTTAAATCAGGTGCTACAGGAAGAGTTAGAGCCTATCCGCGCCCGGAGAAAAGCATATGAGCAGAACATTCCTGAGGTTTACCGGATCCTGAAGGAGGGCAGCATATGCGCCCAGAAGGCGGCGGCGGCTACCCTTGCAGAGGTGAAGGCGGCCATGAAGATCAACTATTTTGATGACGAAGAACTGATTCAGGCCCAGGCTCAGAAGTTCCGGCAACAACCATAACGAGAGGAAGATAATTTGAAAAACAAGAGAAAAATTCTGACATGTCTGCTGATCGTTCTTATGACATGCCAGGTCCCAGCTTATGCTACGACTACAGGACCATCGGCCACAGGTCCCCAATCGACAGTTTCCCAGACCTTAACCGAGCCTGACATCAAGGCAGAGGGCGCTGTGGTGATTGATGCGGCCAGCGGCCAGATCCTCTATGGGAAAAATGAGAAAAATCAGTTTTACCCTGCCAGCATCACCAAGCTGATGACAGCGCTTTTAGTGCTGGAGCGGTGTGGTCTCAATGACACCGTAACATTCTCCAGGACAGCGACCACCAACCTGGAGTCCGGCGCCGTGACCCTGAATCTGACGGAGGGGGATAAACTGACAGTAAGCCAGTGTCTGTATGCACTTCTTTTGAAGTCGGCCAATGAGGTAGCCAACGGCCTGGCAGAGCATGTATCAGGAAGTGTCAGCGCTTTTGCCGAGTTGATGAATCAGAAGGCCGCATCCCTTGGCTGTACAGGGACTCATTTTGCCAATCCCAGCGGATTAAATGACAATAATCATTATACTACGCCTTATGATATGGCTCTCATTGCCAGAGCCGCTTTTCAGAATCAGGCATTATGTCAGATTGACACTACCTTAAGCTATGATCTACCTGCCACACAGAAGGCGGCCGCCAGGACAATCACCATGGGACATAAGATGATGTACACCACGGATTCCAGATATTATCAGGGGATTATCGGAGGGAAGACCGGATATACCTCCAAGGCAGGGAATACTCTGGTTACCGGTGCGGAGAGAAATGGGATAAGGCTGATCGCTGTGGTTATGAAAAGTTCATCAACTCACTATGAAGATACGAAAGCACTTTTAGATTATGGGTTTGCCAGGATGGGAGCCGGCACAGGTTCCGGCCAGAATCCCGGAGCCAGTCAGAATGTGGGACCTGGACAGACTGTGAATAATTCCAATCCTGCAGCTTTAGGTCAGGCACTTTCTGCCGGCTGGATAAAGGACAATATAGGCTGGTATTACATAAAACCTAACGGCAGCCGCGCAGCCGGAGAGTGGCTGGAGCTAAGCGATGCGGACTACTGGATTGATTCTAATGGCTATATGGCAACAGGGTGGCGTCAGTATACCAATGGTTCCTGGTACTATTTTACTTCCAGCGGAGCCATGGCAAAAAATGACTGGGTTTTGGATAACGGCAAATGGTTTTATTTGGGAACCCAGGGATACATGCTTCGCAATACCACCACACCTGATGGATACTTTGTTGACAGTGACGGCATATGGATTCCATAAAAGAAAGGGCAGCGTATAGCCGCCCTTTTCTCTTATATACTTATGTAATCTCTTTTGTATATGCTTTTGTGCAAAATGGAAAACTTTATGCATCCTTTGCATCAGATAGTTTCTCTTCCGGCCGATACATGTCAGGATTTGGAAAAGCCAGTTCGCTGTTGTCCATACGAAATTCCATGATATCTTCCACAGAGCAATCCAATATGGTACAGAGAACACCTATGGTATGTGTGGAAACATATTGATTGTTTTTCAGCCTGTTCAGCTGACCGGAACTAAAGCCATAATACTTGATAAGACGATATTGACTGACTTTGCGATCTTTCATGGTTTTCCATAATGGTTCATAAATAATCATAAATTCGCCTCCTTTCTGCCGTCAGCACTATTTGAGCAGTCATTTCTCCACAATTTAATTAAAAAGGTGTTGTCCGAATAAGTATATTGTCCATAAATGGATAATAATGGAAGATGGGATGCCAAAAGGCGACTTATGGCCCCTAAATAGAAATCAGTTCTTGACGGGAAAACAGGGAAACGTGTATGATGTGGGAAGGAGGATTGCTGGAGAGAAAGCAGTCAGCGAAAAAGAAGGTGCGGGGAGGTACAAAGCTGTGAAAGAAAAATTATATACCATAGAATTAAATGATGCATTAAAAGCAGGAGATGAGTGCCCGTTCTGCTATCTGGAGCGTAATCTGGAACAGGCAGCCATAGAATTTGTTCTGGGTTCTTCTTATATGGAAAGTGATATCCGCGATCAGACAGACAGGCAGGGCTTCTGCAGACAGCACACCAAGATGATGTACGATTATGGCAACACTCTGGGAAATGCATGGATTTTAAAAACCAGAATGAAGCATTTAAGAGGAGAACTGAAAAAGCAGATGGATGCATTTTCGCCGGAACAGGCTTCCCTGTTTGGAAAATGGAAAAAGAAAGATGAGGGAAAAAGTACAGTAGGAGACTGGATCCGGCAGGAAGAGTGCCATTGCTATGTATGCGCCAGAGTGAAGAATACATATGAGAGAGTGCTGGATACCTTCGTTTATCAGGTGAAACATGAAGGCGAATTTATGGAACTTGTTAAACAGTCCAAAGGCTTTTGCATTCACCACTTTGCAGATCTGATTGATGTCTGTCAGAATGGTCTGGGGAAGAAGGAACAGGATCAGGTGTTTCCGGTTCTTTTCAGACAGATGGAGCAGGAACTGGACAGGATTCAGGAAGATATAGACTGGCTGATTGAAAAATATGATTATGTAAATAAGGATAAGGATTGGAAAAATTCCAGGGATGCGGTACAGCGGACCATGCAGAAGATTGTGGGAGGCTATCCGGCAGATCCGGTATTTCGCAGCAGCAAGTAGATACCCTGCAAAGCCACAGCATTGATTCTGGAAAACATGTAATTTCGGTGCATAAATTTCACAAAATGGAGAATACTACCTCCAAAGAGTATAGAATCAAAATGCTCGAATAGGAGGTAGATGAAATTGGACTTTAAAACCAGTGAAACTGCAAAAAACTTGATGCGGGCCTTTGCAGGAGAAAGTCAGGCCAGAAACAGATACACATTTGCAGCGGGAATTGCGAAGGAAGAGAAATTACCGGTTATTGAGGCGGTATTTCAGTTTACGGCTGATCAGGAAAAGGAACACGCGGAGATATTTTATAATTACCTGAAAGATCTGACAGGAGAAACTATTCATGTTGACGGCGGGTATCCGGTTGATATCTCCCAGAAGACACTGGATCTTCTGAAGTCAGCAAGACACAATGAATACGAAGAGCATGATGTGGTATATCAGGCCTTTGGAGATAAGGCCAGGGAGGAAGGCTTTGAGGAAATCGGAAGAATTTTCCATCAGATTGCGGAGATTGAGAAGGTTCACGGTGACCGTTTTGGGATGTTTGCAGATTTAATAGGCAGACAGCAGTTGTTTGTATCCGATATCACTACCGGATGGATGTGCTTAAACTGCGGCCATGTGCTCCAGGGAACGAAAGCCCCACAGATATGTCCTGTTTGTAAACATGAACAGGGATATTTTGTCCGCCTGGAAATGGCTCCTTACCTGGGAAGATGACAGAAAAATGGTGCCTGGCCGAGGGCAGCAGAATAAAAGGAAAGAGAAAAAGGAAACAACAGAATGTGGATAGCAGTATTATTTCTGGTTATGGGCTGCGGCGCTTTTTTCCGTTCTTTATACGAACGAAAGACTCTGTCTGTCAGCAGATATGAATTGGAGACAGATAAAATCAGGACAGACAAAACAGTTGTATTTTTATCAGACCTTCATGACAATTGTTTTGGAGAAGGACAGAAAACGTTGCTGGATGCCATAAAAAGAGAAAGACCAGATGCGGTTCTCATCGGTGGAGACATGATGGTAGTAAAGAGCAAGGCGGATACCGGGGCCGCCTTGTTTCTTGTAGAAAAATTAGCGGACCAGTACCCCATATATTATGGAAACGGAAATCACGAAAACCGTATGGATCAGAACCGAGACCAATATGGAGATCAATATGATGAATTTCAGAAAAGGCTGAAGAAATTGGGGGTTTTCCATTTATCCGATGAATCTGCCGGTTTGGGAAGTGATATCCGGATTTATGGTCTCAATATAGAAGAACCGTACTACAAAAAGTTTCAAAATAAGACTATGGAAAATAGATACATAGAGAAACGGCTGGGAAAAGCAGATGAAGGAAAGTACTGTATTCTTCTGGCACACTCCCCCATGTTTCATAAAGCCTATGCGCAGTGGGGGGCAGATTTGGCCTTGGGCGGACATTTTCACGGCGGAACCATACGGATTCCGGGACTTGGAGGGCTGATGACTCCCCAGTTTCAGTTTTTTGAAAAATGCTGTGGGGGGATTCACCGGATACGTGGTAAAGTTATGATTGTCAGCAGAGGATTGGGAACGCATTCCATCAATATCCGGCTGAACAATAAGCCGGAATTGGTGGTAATCCATTTAAAGGCAGTGGTTTAAAGAACGTAGGATGTCAGGACTGGAAAATCGAATCATAATCATATCAGGAGTGAGTCGGCAGAATGGATATTTCATATAAACTGGAAAATTTTGAGGGCCCTTTGGACCTTCTCCTTCATCTGATTGAAAAAAATAAAGTAAATATTTATGACATTCCGATTGTGCTGATTACGGAGCAGTATCTGGAATATGTCAGCCATATGGAGACAGAGGATTTGGAGGTTGTCAGTGAATTTTTGGTGATGGCGGCCACCTTGATTGATATAAAATGTAGGATGCTTCTTCCTGTAGAGGTAGATGAGGACGGGGAGGAACAGGATCCAAGGGCAGAGCTGGTTGCCAGACTTTTGGAGTACAAAATGTACAAATGTCTGGCTATGGAACTTCAGGATATGGAGCAGGGGGCAGAAAAACATTTTTTTAAAGAACCCACGATCCCGAAAGAGGTAGAAAAATACGAGGCACCTGTGGATCTGGATCAGCTTCTGGACGGTTTGACTCTGGCGAAGCTGCAGAACATTTTTCAGTCGGTGATGAAACGGCAAAATGATAAAATCGACCCTATCCGAAGCAAATTCGGTACAATCACCAAAGAACCCGTAAGTTTGGAAGAAAAGGTTGGGGCCGTGATGGGGTATGCCAGGCAGCACCAAAGATTCAGTTTCCGCCAGCTTCTGGAACGGCAGGGGGACAAGCTGGAGGTAGTGGTGACGTTTCTGGCAGTGTTGGAATTGATGAAGATGGGGAAGATTTATCTGACCCAGGAAACTCTTTTTGACGATATGAATATTGAGACTCTGGAGCCAGAAGGAGAGATAGAGGAACTTGACCTGGCCGGACTTAAGGATTTTGAGGGGTAGTAAAACGAAAGAGAACCAAGGAATATGGAGGAAGACGGATTGGAAGGAGAATTAGGCGGAGTCGATGCGAGAGAAGTGATGGTTATGGAAGATTATCGGGAAGATGAGAAGTGCGCTGAAAAGAAAGAAGATACATATCCTGAGGAGGATTGGGAAGCCATTGTGGAAGCGGTTCTGTTTACCATGGGCCAATCCGTTGGGTTAAGCCAGCTGGCCGTAGCCATTGACCAGAACGAGAAGACCGCGAGACAAGTGGTGGAAAAGCTGATGGCCCGATATGAGGAAGAGGGCAGAGGGATTCAGATTATCGAACTGGAAAACAGTTATCAGATGTGTACCAAAGCGCGGTTTTATGAGAATCTGATACGGGTAGCATCAGCTCCCAAGAAGAATGTGCTGACAGAGGTGACACTGGAGACTCTTTCCATTATCGCTTACAAGCAGCCGGTGACAAAACTGGAGATCGAAAAAATCAGAGGGGTAAAGTCCGACCATGCGGTCAATCGTCTCATCGAGTACAATCTGGTGCAGGAGATCGGGCGTCTGGATGCACCGGGCCGTCCGGCGCTGTTTGCTACGACAGAGGAGTTTCTAAGACGTTTCGGCATTGGCGGGAAAGAGAACCTTCCGGATATCGATCCGGTTCGCCAAGAAGAGATAAAAAGCGAAGTGGAAGAGGAACTGAAGGTGCGGATGGACGGGGAAGAAGCAACCTGAAAGTCAACTGTGTATAAGGAAAGTAAATTGTTTTATAAATTTCTGTAAAAAAGCTACCGCTTTTAGGAAATTTGTGGTAAACTTTAAACTAAGTATTAAAGAAAATCAGGGGGAGTTATTATGGCAAAAGAAATGATTGCAATGCTTCTTGCCGGTGGACAGGGGTCCCGTCTTTATGCACTGACTCAAAAACTGGCAAAACCTGCAGTTCCTTTTGGCGGAAAATATCGTATTATCGATTTTCCTCTATCGAACTGCGTCAATTCAGGAATTGATACGGTGGGAATTCTTACCCAGTATCAGCCATTGGTTCTGAATGAGTATATTGGTAATGGACAGCCCTGGGACTTGGACCGTCTCTATGGCGGCGTTCATGTATTGCCTCCCTATCAGCAGGCCTCTGGTTCTGACTGGTACAAAGGTACTGCCAATGCGATTTATCAGAATATTTCCTTTATTGAGCGCTACAATCCACAGTATGTTATCATTCTTTCCGGTGACCAGATTTGCAAGCAGGATTACAGCGATTTCTTAAGATTTCATAAGGAGAAGAATGCGGAATTCAGTGTAGCTGTCATGGAGGTTCCGTGGGAAGAGGCATCCCGTTTCGGACTGATGGTAGCGGATGAGAACGACAAGATCACCGAGTTCCAGGAGAAACCCAAGAATCCTAAGTCCAATCTGGCATCCATGGGTATCTATATCTTTAACTGGGATATTTTAAAGAAATATCTGGTTGAGGATGAGGCAGATCCCAATTCCGAGAATGACTTTGGGAACAACATTATCCCGAATCTGTTGAGAGATCAGCGCAGAATGTACGCATATCATTTCAGTGGGTACTGGAAGGATGTGGGAACCATTTCTTCTCTGTGGGAAGCCAATATGGAAGTGCTGGATCCGGAGCACAGCGGTATCAACCTGTTTGATGAAAACTGGAAGATTTACAGCCGCAACAGCGGTATGACCGGACATAGGATCGGCGCGGATGCAGTTGTGGAGAATTCCATGATTACCGATGGCTGCCGTATCTCAGGCGAAGTAAAACACTCCATTCTTTTTGCAGGCGTCAAGGTAGAGAAAGGCGCGGTGGTAGAGGACGCAGTGGTTATGGGCGGCACCACCATCAAAGCAGGTGCAGTTGTAAAACACTGTATTATAGCCGAGGATGTGGAGATCGGCGAGAATGCGGTTGTAGGAGCCATGCCTACGGACAATGAAAAGGGTGTTGCCACAGTAGGCTCCGGCGTATTTGTAGGCGATAATGCAAAGATTGGTCCAAAAGCTATGGTATACAATAATGTAAAAGAGGGTGGTGAGATAAATGACTAATTCTAACGCAAATGCACTGGGAATTATTTTCCCAAACAGTTATGATTCCTTGGTTCCTGAACTGGTGGCGGAGCGTTTGATGGCTTCCATTCCTTTTGCAGGCCGTTACCGTATGGTGGACTTTATCTTATCCAGTATGGTAAACAGTGGGATTGACAATGTATCTTTGGTTGTCCGCAAGAATTATCATTCTCTGATGGACCACCTGGGCGCCGGACGCGAGTGGGATCTGACCCGTAAGAATGGCGGACTGAACATTGTTCCTCCTTTCGCACAGAAGACGGTAAAGATTTACAATGGCCGTGTGGAAGCGCTGGCCAGCATTATCGATTTCCTGAAGTCCCAGAAGGAAAAATATGTGGTCATGGCTGATACCAACATGGCAGTTAATTTTGATTTCGGTGCTCTGATCGATGCCCATGTTGCCAGCGGCGCGGATGTAACCATTGCATATTCTCAGGAGGAACTTCCCAAGTCCTTTATTGAAAGCAAGGATATGAACGGGGATCTGTACTATACTCTGGGCATTGAAGACGGCCGGGTAAATGAGATCTACGTGAATCCCAAGTGGGACGGACAGCAGAATTTTTCCATGAACATCTATATCACCAGCAGAGAGCTTCTGATCGACCAGATCTATACTGCGTTTGTACGGGGGTATACATATTTCGAGAGAGATATTCTTATGCCGCAGCTGGGTAAGCTGAATGTACAGGGCTTTAAGTATGACGGCTATGTGGCAAGGATTACGGATATGAAGAGTTACTTTGACGAGAATATGAGGCTTCTGGATGAGGAGAATCTGGATGCATTATTCTCCAGCAATCCTATCTATACCAAGATTCGTGATGACAATCCTACCAGATATATCGGTGCTGCCAGGGCAAAGAATGTGATGACCTCTGACGGCTGTGTCATCGAAGGAGAAGTGGAGAACAGCATTTTATTCCGTGGCGTAAAGGTAGGCAAGGGCGCTAAGGTGAAGAACTGTGTCCTCATGCAGGATACGGTGGTAGAGGCAGGTGCATCGGTGGAATATGTGATTTCCGACAAACGTGTGACCATTACCGCCGAGAAGGAAGTACGGGGAACCGATACATTCCCGGTATATATTGCAAAGCATCAGGTTGTATAGGATATGGTGGAGTAAGGATAATGAGATATTGGGAAGGCGCTGCGGCCGGCAGTCTCTTTACAATTACTGTTAAAGCGTGACAGCTGTGGCAGAATTTGAAAAGAGCGGGAATTCAGCGCCTTCTTTTCATTTTGAATGTCACTGTTTCCAGATTTTGCCAATCAGAAAAGAGGTCGGAGATTTGCCAAGCATTTTGCTTTATATTTTTCTCCAGTGTACATGGGGAATCATACAGACCAGCGTGGGGCTTCTTGTGTTTTTGAAATATATGAAATGTCCTCATCGATTTTTTGGAGGGGCAGTACATACGGGGTGGAAACGGGACGATGGCGTTTCACTGGGATTATTTATTTTTTCACCGGACCATAGAAAGGCCGGAGGCCAGATAGAACAGCCGGACAGACTGATGGTTCATGAATATGGCCATACGATTCAGTCTCTTATGTTAGGGCCGCTGTATCTGCCTGTCATAGGGATTCCGTCTGCCATATGGGCCAACTGCAGGAAATATGTAAAGCTTCGTGAGACATATGGAGTTCCTTATTCCTTTTGTTTTGCAGAAGGGTGGGCGGACCGGCTGGGACGGAAGATGACAGCCGATTTTATAAACAGACAGCAGGGAGGGAAGACGGATGAAGAGAAATAATAGAAAAGCAGCATTCTGGATCTGGCTCTTTGCCCTTTGGGCAGTAATATCCTGTGGAGGATGCGGGCCAAAATATGAGCCTATTTCGCTTGAGGAAGGAACGCAGGCAGCTGGAAAAAGCGGTTTATCTGAATCAAAGAAAGAGGAAGAAAAAAAGGAAGCAGGTTTAGGGGAGGAGACAGACGGAGAGAACAGAACCGTACAGGCACAGGAAACAGAGAAAAGCCCCATGGAAACAGAAAGCACAGAACCTTTAGGGAACAGTGAATCAGAAACCAGTCAGCCGGAAGGAATGCTGTCGGTAGAAGAGACTACGGAGGCGTTGTCTGATGAAGATATGTTTTATCAGCAATGCGGAATGACGCGGGAAGAGGCGGAACATGGACGCACAAGTTTTATTGAAGATGTTATGAACGACAGCAGAGATGCTGTTGCCGCCCGCATTTCATACCCCAGGACCGTGACGGTGGCTTCCGGTTCTTACGAAGTCCAGGATGCGGTAAGCTTTTTGGCTTACTATGATGAGATTTTTACAGATGCTTTTAAGGCGGAGCTGGACAGGCAGGCGGAACAGGAGCTGTTCTGCAGTGATGGAATGATTTCTTTTGGGGATGGTCTGGTCTGGTTTTTTCCGTCAGACAGTGGAAACAGCATGGGAATCAGCTCTATAGATAATCGAAACGGATGTACAGTAAGATATGGAGGAGAACAGGGTGTAACAGGCGGGTGACGGTTTACAGATGGGATAAGGCTTGTTGGCCGGCCGGCAAACCGTAAATGGTATTCCGCCTGCTGACAACAGTTCGTTTGGTGGATGTCTGGCAAAATAAGAGGAACCGTGTTACAGGATTGTCTCCATGCTTACTTTTTGAGGTTTCAGTCCACAGGCCTGGTAGAATTTCATGGCAGATTCATTGAGACTCCATACATTTAAGGTTACATTGTAGCAGCCATTTTCCTTAGCAAACGCGATGACAGCCTGATAAATCTGTTTTCCGATGTGCTGTCCTCTTAGCTGTTCATCTACACACAGATCATCAATATACAGAGTTTTGATATCCGTCATAATATTATTTCCGATATATTGTTGGAAGATGCAGAAAGCGTAACCTAGAACAGAGTTATGTTCATCTACAGCTACAAAAATCGGACGGGCGTCGTCATTGATGATGGCTTTTAACTCATCATCAGAGTATTTTTTGGCTCCGTACTTAAACAGATCCGGGCGTCCCTTGTGATGTACCAGGCAGACCTGAAGCAGTAAATCATTGATTCCATCCATATCTTGTTCTTGTGCCCTTCTTATTTTCATGGTAATACCTCCATTCTAATTTAGAATTCAGTATACCATAAAAACAGGAATTAGGGAACAAAATAAGAGTACCGGAAATTTTTTGTAATTTTTTTGAAAAAGTTGTTGACAATTGGAAAATGATTTGGTAT